>NZ_JBHXSK010000062.1:0-64259 GCF_042716195.1 Streptomyces sp. NPDC058683 | reverse complement strand
CGGATCCGGGCACCCCGGATCCGCACCGGCCCGCCGCTCTCATGCGTCACAGGTACTCGGCGATGGCCTTCTCGATCATCGTGCGGGGCTTGGCCCCCACCAGCGTCGTCACGACCTCCCCGTCGGAGAACAACAGGAGCGCCGGGATCGAGGAGACACCGTGCCGCTGGGCCGCCCGGGGGCTCTCGTCCAGATTGACCTTGACGATGTCGAGGGCGCCCTCGTGCGCCGCGGCCATCGCGTCAAGGATGGGCCCCATCGCCCGGCACGGGCCGCACCACGGAGCCCAGAAGTCCACGAGCACCGGTCGCCCGGTCCCCTGGACGGCCTCGTCGAAGTCGTCGTCGGTGACCGCGCGGACGACTACCGCCATGAGCGTGCCTTCCTTCCTCCGCCTGCGCGCGGGACTATGCGAGGGCGGCGATCTTCACGGTGATCGGCGTGGTCATCGTGCCGAAGACGAACTCCTTGGGCGTGCCGTGCCCGGCGACGGCGATGTTGATCGCGGCCGGGTCGTTGAACGCCTGGATCGTCTGGGTCCGCTGCTCCTCGGGGGTGAGCCGGAACATCCACTCCCACTCGGGCCGGACCAGGCCGCGCTCCCGGAAGTCGATGAACGGTGCGACGACGTCCCAGATCCGCGGCCGGATGTTGTGCAGCAGGAACCTCTTCACCGCGTCCTTGCTCAGCCCCGCGTCGGCGAACTTCCTCGCCGTCTCCGGGGGCAGCAGGTAGAACAGCCCGTCCTCGTTGCCTTCGAGGCCGGCCAGGGTGCTCGTCATGAAACCGACCTGGGTGAGCGTGGGGGTGCGCGCCGCGATGGACCGGATACGGCGGTCCGCCGGTCCGTGGTTGGAGCCGAGGTCCCACTCCCCCACGGTGTGCACCACGGTCACGGTGCTGTCGTCGGGCCGCAGGCCCTGGCCGACCTGGTACGGCTCCCAGGGACTCTCGTCCTCGTTCTCGCCGAACACCTGGATGTTCTTGCGCACGGTGCCGATGGTGTCCAGGTCCATGCGTCCGGGTATCCAGGCACCCAGATTGCGCAGCGTCAGGGCGACCGCCCGCCCGATGCGGATGTTGACCCGGTTGTTGAGGCCCGGCCCGAGCGGGCTGCGCCCGCTGTTGATGCCGAGCTTCTTCACTAGGGGCCCGTTGACGAGGATCACGGGCGCGAAGGCCCCGGTCGACATCAGGACCGAGAGGTTCATCGGAGGGGGGCACGCGTGGATCGCCTTGAGCGCGGCGATCACGACGGGCAGTTCCTCCGGACGGCACCCGGCCATAGCGGCGTTGACGGCGATCCGCTCCAGGGTTCCGTGGCCGTGCAGCGGCGGGACGGTGAGGATCAGTTCGTCCCGGGGCCGCCCCTGGGCCTCGATGATGGCTTCCACCTTCTTCCGGGTGGGCGGGTGGAGCGGCAGGCCGTCACCGAAGTCCTTCTGGAGGTAGAACTCGTTGAAGGCTTCGACGGCCTCCACCGGGCCCTGGCCGCGGAAGGTGTACGTCTCCTGCCACTCCTCGGCGTCCTCCTGCTCGGCGGTGTCGGCCGGGGCATCGCTGGGCGTCTGGGTGAGGGCCTTGATGATGTCGTCCGCCACCGGCAGCGTCTGTTCGGTCGCCTGTTCCGGCGTGAGCGCGGTGAAGACGCGGGGCACGACCACGTACTGGAGCCCGGGGACGCCGAACACCTTGGCACTGGTGTCCGTGTCGCGCTCGAAGCCCCGGGCCACGATCGTGACCTGGGGGACGCCGGCCTTCTCGGCCTGTGCGCCGTCGTGGATCAGCCAGGACGTGCAGGCGCCGCAGTCCGCCGTGGCGCCGATGAGGGCGTCGCTCTCCTCGATGGCCCGCCGCAGCAGCCCGGGCTCGAAGCGGATGGAGCCGGGGTAGAGACGGATCTTGAGATCCGGATACGTCTCCTTGATCTTCTCCGCGACCGCCTGCAGCGCGATCTCGGCGTTGGGCTTGCTGTTGGACAGCAGGCCCAGCACCTTCCCGTTCAGTGTGTCCAGTCGCGGGGCCAGGGAGGTCTCCGCGGAGTCCAGCTTGTCCGCGGTGGGATTGACCACCTCAAAGGTGGCCTGGTCTACGCCGGCTTCGGTCGTCACGGCCGCTCCTCATGGATTTAGTTATCTGTATCAGTTATACGATTGAACTCATTGGGTTCGTCAATACTCCGGTCGGAGATCGACGGCCGCCGGGACCTCGACGTCAGCAGCCACATCACCGTGACCCCGGTCGCCGCGGCGGCGACCACCAGCCAGCCAGCCGCCCGCGGCCCTGCCGTCCGGGTCAGCTGGGCGGCCAGATAGGGCGTGAGACCACCGCCCGCGACGGCGCGCCGACGTTGTAGGCGAACGCCGCCGACGTGTAGCGCACCCGGGTCGGGAACGCCTGGGTCAACGTGACGTACATAGACGGCGCCGCCGCGTAGCTGAACGCGAGCGCCAGGACGTACAGGGCACCGGCCGCGACGAGCGCCCAGGCGCCACCGGCACGCACACCCCGCATGCCGTACAGCACGGGGAAGACCAGGGCGGCCGAACCGCCGAGGCCCAGCAGCATCGCCGACCGGCGTCCGAAGCGGTCGGTCCACCAGCCGCCCACGAGGAACCCGCCGGCCGCGAGGAACAGGCAGACCGCCGACAGCCAGTACACCTTGATGGCGGGCACGTCGAGGACGGAGAGCAGGTAGACGCTCATGTAGTTGACCAGGACACCGAGCACCATGGTGACGACGAGGTTGAGCACGGCGGAGACCGTGATCATGCGCCAGTGCCCGCGCAGCGCGGTGCGCACGGGCGACCGTTCGACCGCTTCGGCCTCGGCCAGGGAACGGAACTCCGGGGAGTCCTCGACCCGGACCCGGTAGACCACCACGGCGAGCGTCATCGCGGCGGACAGCAGCAGCGGGATGCGCCAGCCCCAGTGCGCCATGTCCCGCGCGCCGAGAACCGTCACCAGCAGACCGACCACCGCCGGGGAGACGGCGACCCCCAGGCTCGACCCCAGGGGGATGAGTGCCTGGAACCGTCCGCGTCTGCGGCCGCCGTCGGACTCCGCCACCAGTGTGGCGGCACCGCCGATTTCGCCGCCCGCGCAGAATCCCTGTGCCATCCGGACGAGGACCAGCAGGACGGGCGCGGCGACTCCGACCGTGCCGTAGGTCGGCAGCAGCCCCATGAGGGTGGTCGCGCCGCCCATGCCGATGACGGTGACGAGCAGCGCGAAGCGGCGCCCGCGCCGGTCACCGAGCCGGCCGAAGAACAGCGCGCCCAGCGGGCGGGCCAGATACCCCACTCCGTAGACGCCCAGGGAGGCGAGGATCCCCGTGCCCGGGTTGTCCGCCGGGAAGAACAGGGGCGCTGTGTACACGACCAGGAAGCCGTAGCAGGTGAAGTCGTAGAACTCGATGAAGGTCCCGAGCATGCTCGCGGTCCCCACCCGTACGGCGTTCGTACGCGGGCGTCTCGAGTCGTGCAGCGCGGACGGGGTCGGCGTGGCTTTCGACATCCTTGTCTCCGCCTGACGGTGTATGGGTGTCTGTGGACTGTCCGGAGCACGCCTGGCAGGGGCGGCCCCCGGGGTTCACGGGTGGACGACGACCTTGAAGGTCCCCGGCGGTCTGGAGGCGGCGACCTCGAAGGCGCCCGCGGCTTCGTCGATGCCGAACCGGTGGGTGATCAGGGTCCGGGCGATCTCCGGCCGGTCGGCCAGCATCCGGGCCGCGCAGGCGAACTCCCTTACGCCCGTGGCGTCCTGGGCGTACCCCATCGAGGGCACGACGCGGGCCTCCTTGAGGAAGGCGGCCATGTGGGGCCAGGTGATGCCGGGCGGGAAGACGCCGACCGTCACCACCGTGCCGAGGGGGCGCACCAGCTCGATCGCACGGTTCAGCCCGCTCTCGCTGCCGCTCGCCTCGATGACGACGTCGTACCGGCCCGACGGCCGGGTCGCCCCGAGGCGTTCGCCCGCCTCGGTCTGGAAGGGGTGCCTGGCCACCAGGGTCACCTCCGCGGCCTGCATCCGCAGGGCGGCGGCAGCGGCCAGCATCCCGATGGTCCCGGCCCCCACCACGGCGACCCGGGTGCCGGGACCGATCCCGCCCCTGCGGCAGGCGTGCCAGGACACGGCGCCCGGCTCGACGAGCGCGGCGTCGTCCAGGGGCAGTCCCGGTGGCAGCGGCACGAGTGCCGACCGCGGGGCCCGGTAGTACTCCGCCATCCCTCCCGGTACGGTCATGCCGACCACGTCCCGGCCTGCCGCACGGCACATGTTGTGCCGGCCGTCCGCGCACCACTCGCAGGTGCCGCACCGGGCTATGGCCTCCACGGCCACGGGTGTGCCGTCCGCGGCGGTGGCGGCGATCTCGTGCCCGATGATCTGTGTGCTGCCCCGCCGCAGGTACCTCAGGTCGGAGCCGCAGATACCCACCGCGGCCACCCGGACCAGCTCTCCCGGCCTGCCGGGCTCGTCGGTCTCGACGACCTCGATGCCCGGCGGTACGCAACGGACCGCCTTCATCGCATCCCGTCCTCAGGCGAAGTCGTAGTCCTCAGGCCGGAACCTCGCCAAGAGCTCGTGGTACTCCTCCAGCCGCCACGGCACGTTGACCTGCTGCCGGCCGAACTCGTTCACGTAGTAGTTGCGGTCCCTGGACCCCTCGTCGTACCAGATGAGGGAGAGCATCGCCTCGTCGAGCCGGCGGTTGTAGTCCTCGAAGACCTCCTTGCGGACGGTCAGGTAGCGGTGGCCCCCCTCGATGAGGGCGACCAGCCCCTCGGCCGTGTAGCGCGCCCAGGTCTCCATCCACACGATCAGCGACCCGGCCCGGTTCTGCGAGTTGGGGCCGTACATGATGAACAGGTTCGGGAAGTCGGGCACCGTGAGGCTGAGGTAGGCACGCGGGCCGCCGCCCGCGGGGTCGCTCCACCGCTCCTCCAGCGTCTCCTCGGCCAGGCCGCGGTAGCGGGTCGGCCACAGGTACTTCTGGGTGGCGAACCCGGTGGCCGTGAAGACGAGGTCGTAGGGGCGCTCCTTGCCGTCGGCCGTGCGGATGCCCGTCGGGGTGAACCGCTCGATCTTCTCCGTGACCAGTTCGACGTTGTCCTCGAGCAGCGAGGAGTACCAGTTGTTGTCGACGATGAGCCGGCGGGCCATGGGGGCGTGGCTCGGGATGAGCTTCTCCCACAGGTCGGGGCGGTCGCCCAGCTTCGACTTCACGTACTTGGTGAGGCTCGCGCGGTAGCCGTCGTTGCCCTCGTTGACGAGGCCGCCCGCGGCCTGCCACTGAGGGTCCGGCTCCTGGAGGACCTGGCCGCCCAGCCGCAGGGTCGCGATCGAGTAGCAGTACCAGTTCCAGTAGTAGGGCATCGTGTCCAGCAGCCAGCGGGTCTCCGGGGAGATGGCCTCGCCGTAGCGCTCGCGCGGGCTGATCCACTGCGGGGTGCGCTGGAAGACGCCCACGCTCCGGGCCCGGCTGCGCACCTGCGACAGCATCTGCACACCGGTCGAGCCGTTGCCGATGATGGCGACGTCACGGCCGTCCAGCCGCTCCTGGCCCGTGCATTCGGCGGTGTGCACGATCTCGCCGCGGAAGTCCTCGATGCCGGGCATGTCGAGGCGCTTGGGCGTGGCGAACAGCCCGCTCGCGCTCACCACGGCGTTGGCGCCGAGCTGTTGCGGCCGGCCGTCGATGACGGCGTCGATCGTCCACCGGCCCGTCGCCGCGTCGAAGGCGGCCTCCTGCACATCGCTGTCGAAGCTGATGTGCTCGAAGACGCCGTACTTCTTGGCCACGTGCTGCAGGTAGTCGCGTACTTCGCCGGCCCGCGCGAAGTACTCGGTCCACGGGTAGTTCTTCTCGAAGAAGAACTGGTAGAGGAAGTTGGTGGTGTCCACCCGCACGTCCGGGTAGGCGTTGATGCTCCAGGTGCCGCCCAGCTCCGGGCACCGCTCGTAGATCGTGTAGGGGATCCCGAGGTGTTCCAGCTGGACGGCCACGGCGATGCCGCCGAAGCCGGCGCCGATGACCGCCACCTGGAAGCCCTCGGGTATGGAGGGCTTGGCTCCCGTCCACCGGGCCAGCCGGGGATGGTCGTCGAAGGCGGCGAGGTCACGGCGGTAGGACCAGTCCCGGTCGGTGATCTCCTCGTTGCGGAACGCCTCGTACATGCGGCGCAGTTCGACGTCGTCCGGCTTCACCTCGGTGAATCCGGCTGTCATGCCGAGGAGGAACTCCGTCGCCTTGGCCCGCAGGGTCTCCACGGCCTCTTCGGCCAGGACGGTCTGCTTGAGCGCACCGCCGTACATGGGGGTGGTCTTGAGCGGTAGTTCGAGCAGGGCTTCGTCTCCGGTGGCTTGGTAGAGAGCGAGCCTCAGCGCGTTCAGGTCGGCGTCGTCCAGCGCGCGGCCGATGAACGCCTTGTCCACGTGCGGTGACGCTCCCGTCGCGAGCCTGCCTTTCCCGGCCATACGGCTCCTTCCCTGCCGGCGTACCCGTGCCTGACGGGCATCCACGCATCAAGGTTATTGAGTTAACTTAATCTACTCATGGATCGAGCTTCAAGACACGGGCGAGCCGAACTCCTGCCCCCTACACGGGAGTTCGGCTCACTCGTCGTGGCGCTCTCAGGCCACCGCAGGCACGGTCGTCCGCTTTTCCAGCGCCTCGCGCTCCTCGGACTTGACCGCTCGCCGCAGCACGACGATCATCGCGATCTTCCAGATGACGAACGCGATGGACGGGATCAGGACCGTGAACACACCGTCCCAGGCGAACGGACCGTCGGTCGCCACGTACACGAAGACCCCGGGGAAGAAGGCGATGGCCAGCACGAAGTTCAGCCAGCCGAACCACCGCGGGAACACCGGCTCGGGCCGTCGGTCGACGAAGGCCGACAGGCCGATCACGGCGACGTTGACGACGAAGATGACGGCGACTCCCACGTAGGTGAGCCAGAACTGGTCGCTGAGGAGTTGCATCAACTCGGGGCTGCGGTGCGGCCGGTAGGCGGCGGTGGCCAGCACCGCGAGCGGGTAGACCCATCCCGTCGGCGCGACGACCGCCGTCGTCACCTGGATCATCGACAAGAGGCCCCAGCCGCCTTCGATGCGGCGCATCTGCAGGCTCGTGATGACCGCGAAGGGGTAGAAGAACGGGGCGAAGACGCCCATCGTGACCACGGCCCACAGGATGCCGGTGCGGTGTTCCGTCAGGAAGTTGGCCACCTCCTGCGGGCTGTCCGAGGGCGAGACGGGCGGTGAGAGATGCCCGAAGACCGAGAACGCGAGCGTGTTGGCTACGACCACCACCACGCCGCACCAGACCGACATGTGGTAGAGCCTGAATTTCAGCTTTTCGTCCATGGGATCTCCCTTGATCCGTCGCGTGGTCGGGCACTGCCTGGGTGTCGAGGACGCGGGTCACCGAGGCGGGGAGGGGACGGCGATCCGGGAGACGGCGATCCGAGGTACGCCGTTGACGCGGAGAGCCGGTGATGCCGCCGGAAGAGGCTCCGCAAGCTGCGGGGGATCCCTCGGATTCCGGGGAAGCGGACGTGCCGGAGCGCGGGGCTCGTCAGCGAGTTAAGGCAAGCGTGCCGGTGAGGTCGTGGTCGCGTCGCATCGCGGCTCTCCCGGGTCTCAGTCCGTCCCGATGGGCGCGATGCCCGGTCGGCTGGATCCAACAGGAGGAGAGTAGGCGGCACCGATCAGCTGTCGGTGCCGAGTCCCGCTGACCGGGACACGTCTTGCGAAGTCCGTGGTCGTCGGGGCGTGGCCCGCACCGTCGCGAGGAGAGTTCCGCGAGGCAGGTGCGGGCGCCTCGGATCAGGCGAAGAGATCCACCACGGGCTTGTTGTGAAGGTCGTCCTTGAGGAGGTAGGTGCCCGCGACCTTCATGTGCGTGCGCCAGTGCCGCTCGGCGCCCTCGGCGTCCCGGGCGTCCAGCAGCACCACGAGCCGCTTGTAGGCCTTGATGGCCCGCTGGAACCGCTCGGGCGACTCCGTCTTGTCGAAGTTCCGCGCGACCCGCATCTCGAGATGGGTCGCCACGATCTCCTGGAGGACCGCTCCCTGGACGGCCATGGTCCTGTTGCCGCAGCGCTCCATGATCAGTTCATGGAACCGGTACGTCAGCCGCGACCACAGCGCCGGGTCGGGCACGGCGTCGTCCTTCGACTCCACGGCCGACTGAAGCTCCGCCACCACCTCACTGAGGTCGGTGAGGTCCTGCTTCGTACGGCGCTTGGCCAGCATGCGTGCACACGCCGGCTCGGCGATCATCCGGGCCTCGTAGACGTCGTCGACGGTGGTCCCCTGCATCTGCAGGAGCAGTCCGACGTGCCGGGCCGCCACGGAGAAGTCCGGGGCCATGACCTGAGCGCCGCCCCGGCTGCCGCGGCGGACGCTGATGAGCATCTCGGCTTCGAGGATGCGGAAGGCCTCGCGCAGGGTGGGCCGCGAGACGCCGAACTGCTCCATGAGCTGGATCTCGGGCGGCAGCGTCTCGCCGGGCGTCAGCTCACCCTGGACGATACGACGGCGCAGTTGCGCGGCGATCAGCTCCGCCGTCTTGGGCGCGCGGACCGTCTGACCGACTGGCCCCAATGTGGCACTCATGACAATGAGTGTACTTGCTCGGAGAACCTCATTACCGGGAACGGGGCAAGGTCGTGCGGTCACATCCCGCTCCCGCGGCCCGTCCACTGAGCGGGATGGCCTTCCATCCTTGACATCGGAATCAGTTTACTGATTTACCCGATCACTGTTAGGGTCGAGCTGCGTGAAGGGCATGACGATGTCGATGGATGCGCGATGAGCCTCAGTCTCGGTGAGGAACAGGAGGAACTGCGCCTGCTGGTGCGCACGTTCCTCGAAGACAAGGCCACAGCCAACAGCTCGCCGCCGTCCGGCACCGGCCCGCAGGAGTACGACGGGAACCTCTGGCGCCGGCTGTCCGGTCAGCTCGGCCTCACCGGTCTCGCCGTGCCCGAGCGGTTCGGCGGTGCCGGACTCGGCCTCCCCGAACTCGGCGTCGTACTGGAGGAGATGGGCCGCGCCCTGTGCCCTAGTCCCTTCTTCGCGACTGTCGTACTGGCCGGTCAGACGCTGGCGCACTGCGGTGACGAGGCGGCCATGGACCGGTGGCTGCCGGGCATCGCCTCGGGAGCGCTCACCGCGACGCTCGCGACGGCCGAACCGGACGGTTCGTGGGAGACGGACCCGCCCGCCACCGTGGCCGAGCGGGGGCGGGACGGCTGGGTGCTCTCCGGCACGAAGACGTACGTCGTCGACGGGCACACCGCCGACCTGCTGCTCGTGACCGCCCGGTGCCCCGAAGGCGTCGGCCTCTTCGGTGTCCCGGCCACCGCGTCCGGTCTCACCCGCACGGTGCTGGACGCCCTGGATCCGACCCGGCCGCTGGCGCGGATCCGCCTCGACGCCACCCCCGTGACCAGGATCGGGACCGGCGACGCTGCCGGGTCGCTCGCGGCCGTGCGGGACCTCGTGCGGGCGGCGCTCGCCGCGGAGCAGGTCGGCGGAGCCGCCGCCTGCCTCGACATGGCGGTCGGACATGCCAGGACGCGGGAACAGTTCGGGCGGCCCATCGGCTCCTTCCAGGCGATCAAGCACAAGTGCGCACAACTGCTGGTCGAGGTGGAGTGCGCCCGGTCGGCGGCCAGGTTCGCCGGGTCGGTCGTGGGCACGCCCGGCACCGAGGCGGCGATCGCGGCCGCCGTGGCCCGCTCCTACTGCTCGGAGGCGTTCACCCACGCGGCGAAGGAGAACATCCAGATCCACGGGGGGATCGGCTTCACCTGGGAGCACCGCGCGCATCTGTATCTGCGCCGGGCCAAGTCGTCGGAGCTGCTGTTCGGCACGCCCCGCGAGGAACGGGCCCGGCTGGCCCGGCTCACCATGGCAGAAGGAGCCCGCCCGTGACGACCGCTTCGGCCCTCCCCCGCAACCCGGAGTCGCTCGACGTCTTCCGTTCCCGGCTGCGGGACTTCCTCACCGGCCACGGGCCCGGGCGGCGGCCACGGGATCCCGAGGAGCGCTTCGCCTGGACGCGCGCCTGGCAGGCCACCCTCTTCGACCACGGCTTCGCCGGGCCGAGCTGGCCCGAGGAGTACGGCGGGATGGACCTGCCGTTCGCCCATCAGGTGGTGTACCAGGAGGAACTGGCGCGCGCCCGGGTGCCCGGCCCGGTCGGGACGGGCCTGGGCATCGCCGCTCCGACGATCATCAAGTACGGCACCGACGAGCAGCGCCGGCGCTGGCTGCCGTCCATGCTGCGCGGGGACACCGTGTGGGCGCAGGGCTACTCCGAGCCGGAGGCCGGTTCCGACCTGCCGGGCCTGCGCACCACCGCACGCCGCGAGGGCGACACCTACGTGGTGAACGGGCAGAAGGTGTGGACCAGCCACGCCGCCAGGGCGGACGTCTTCTTCACCCTCGTACGGACGGGGACGCGTGAGTCGCGGCAGCGTGGGATCACCTACCTCGTCGTCGACGCCCACGCTCCGGGCGTGGACGTCCGTCCGCTGCGCGACCTGACCGGAGGGCACCTGTTCGCGGAGGTGTTCTTCGACGACGTCCGCGTACCGGTCGCCGACCGTGTCGGGGAGGAGAACGGGGGCTGGCCGCTGGTCCGCACGAGTCTGGGGCACGAGCGCGCCGCCGGCGCCATGAACCAGGCCGCGACCTACCGGCGCGTCCTCGGCGAACTCCGGCAGCTCCTCGCGGAACGCGGCGCGCTGGACGACGCGGACGTGCGGGACCGGATGGCCGACTTCGAGATCCGCGCACGGATCATGCACTACAACGGGCAGCGCACGATCTCCGACATCCTCACCCACGGGGAGCCGGGCCCCGTCTCCTCGGTATCGCGTCTGCACATCTCCCAGTTCGAGCAGGACATCCACGAGTTCGCCGTCGACATGCTCGGCCCGGCCGGCCTGCTGGGGCCCGGGTCCGAGGAGGCGGTGCAGCGCGGCAGGTGGCTCCACGGCTTCCTGCGCACGCGGGCCTCCACGATCGGGGCGGGCACCGCCGAGATCCAGCGGAACACCCTCGCCGAACAGGTCCTCGGGCTCCCCCGCGATCCCGGCATGCCCTCGGTCTGACAGGAGACACGATGAGGCTGGAGACACGATGAGGCTCGACACCAGCGCCGAACTCGACGCCTTCCGGGCCGAGGTGCGCTCGTTCATCCGTACCCACGCCCCCGGCAGGAAGACCCACACGGGGGTGCGGGTGCCCGCCCCCGCACTCGTCCCCGAACTGCGCCGCTGGATCGCCCGGCTCCACGACGCCGGCTATCTCGGCCGGTCGTGGCCGACGGAGTACGGCGGTCTTGCCGATCCACGCCCCGAGCCCGCCTTCGTCGTCGCCGAGGAACTGGCACGGGCGCGGGCCTGGGGACAGATCGGAGCCGGCGCCCTGGCCGCGGGCGCCCTGCTGGCCCACGGGACGGAGCAGCAGAAGCACCACTTCCTGCCCCGGCTGCGGTCCGGCCAGGACCTGTGGTGCCAGCTCTTCAGCGAACCGGAGGCCGGCAGCGACCTGGCGGCGCTGCGGACCCGGGCCCGCCGGGACGGCGACCACTTCGTGGTCGACGGCCAGAAGGTGTGGACGACCAACGCCCAGTACGCCGACGTCGGATACCTGCTCGCGCGCACCGATCCCGGGGCGCCGAAGACCCGGGGCATCACCGCGTTCGCGCTCGACATGCGCGCCCCGGGAGTGGAGATCCGGCCGCTCAGGGAGATCACCGGCACCGCCGACTTCAACGAGGTGTTCCTGGACGGGGTGCGCATCCCGGCCGACCGGGTGATCGGTGAGGTCGACGGCGGATGGCGGGTCGCCGGTGCGAGCCTGGCCCAGGAGCGGGGTTCGGTGGCCGCGCGGAGTGCCGAACTGCTCGACGACCTCAGCGGTCTGCTGGCGCTGGCGGCCCGGCCCGGCCCGGAGGGGCCGCCGCCGCTGGGTGACGCGGCCGTGCGCGATCGGCTCGGCCGGCTGGCGACGCGGGTGTACGTCGCCGACCTGATGAGCAAGGCCGTGCAGTCCCGGATGGCGGCGGGAACCGACGAACCGACCGATCCCGCGATGGTCAAGGTCTTCTTCGGCGACACCAACCTCGACGCCGTCTCGCTCGGGGTCCAACTCCAGGGACTGGACGGCCTGCTGGCCGAGGGCGACGACCGTGCCGTGGACGGAGGTTACTGGCAGGACGCCCTCCTCTACGCCCGGGCATACACCATCGCCGGCGGCGCCAACGAGGTACTGCGCACGACCATCGCCGAGCGGGCCCTGGGACTCCCCCGGGAGCCGCGCTCCTGACGTGGACCAACCGGGACGGTCACGTCGTACGAACGCGAGTCACAGCGAAGAGAGGCGGAAACCGTGCTGAGCGTTGCCGAGTTCGACACCTTGGCCGAGCAGGTCAGCAACTGGAAGCGCTGGGGCGCCGACGACGAGCGCGGGACGCTCAACTTCATCACGCCCGAAGTGGTGCGGAAGGCGACGGCCTCGGTGGTGACGGGCGAGAGCTTCTCGCTCTCCATGTCGCTGTCGCTGGACGGTCCGCAGAACGGCACCGGAGTCCCGGGGCGGATCAATCCGGTCCGGACGATGCTCGCGATCAACACGTTGATGGGCGACTCCCCCGACTCGGTCGCCTACAGCGACGACATCGTGGTGACCCCCACGCAGGCGGCGACACACTGGGACGCGCTGTCGCACTGCAGTCACCGCGGTGCCATGTACAACGGCATCCCGGCGGACGCGATCGACGCCTCCGGCGCCACGCGGCTGGGCATCGAGGCGGCCGGCACCGTCGTGTCGCGCGGCATCCTCCTGGACGTGGCCCGGCACCAGGGCGTCGACGTCCTTCCGGGCCGGTTCCCGGTGACGCGCGCCGTCCTGGAGGCCGTCGAGGAGGCCCAGGGAACACCGGTGGAGGAGGGCGACATCGTCCTGGTCCGGACCGGGCAGGTGAGGCACTTCCTGGCGGCGGACGTCCCGAGCTATCGCCGGCCGGTGCCCGCGCTCGACCACGACGCCCCCCTCTTCTTCCACGAGCGCCGTGCGGCGGCGGCCGCGATCGACAACATGCCGATGGAACTGCTGCCGTCGAACGTCGAGGACGTCATGCTGCCCGTGCACGTCCTGTGCCTGGTGATGATGGGCATGATCCAGGGACAGAACTGGGTGCTGGAGGAACTCGCCTCCGCCTGTGCCCGGGACGGCCGCTACACCTTCCTGCTGAACGCGACGCCCGAGCGTTTCCTGCGCAGTACGGGCGGTCTGGTGAACCCGGTGGCCATCCGCTGAGTAGGTCGTACGGCTGGATGATCTGGTGGTGGGGGTGGAGCGGCCGAAGGCGGCGGTGCACTGCTCGGACCGTTGCCGGGTGGGGGCCTGTCGTCAGCGGCGGGCGCAAGGTCCGGACCGACCGCGGCTTTGCTTCGACGTTCTGCCCCAGCGCTCCGAGGCCCGTCTGAACCGGGCGCTCATCACGGTGATGACCCGACGCCTCACCCGTGAAAGCTGCCGGCCGCATCATGAAGGGGCCGTTGACTCCGACGCACCCCGCACAGCCATGACAAGTCCACTTGCCCATGCCAGTCGGACGGAGCGGAAGTCGTGACGTTCTTCCAGTTCGGCCAGCAAAAGTGTCACGGAGGCCGCGTGGGCCTCTGGCCAACCTGGCTGCGGAAGCAGGTCGTCGATCAGGTAGACCCCTCCAGGGGCTACGAGTTCCAAGGCCCGTTCAAGATGGGTGAATTTGCCAGGCCATGTATCCGCGAACACCAAGTCGAAGAGCTCCCCGTCGTAGTCCTCGAGCCATTTGCCGGCGTCTCCAGCCACGAAGGTCACCCTCGGGTCGGTCCCCAACTGCTCGCGGGCAACCGCCTGTACAGCGGCGTCGAGTTCTACCGTGACCAGGCGAGAGGCTCCGTCCATCCCGCTCAGGAGCCAAGCGGTGCCTTCGCCCACGCCGGTGCCGAGTTCGAGAATGCGGCTACCCGGCCGGGCAGCCGCAAGTACGGCCAGCAAGCTGCCGGTTCGCTCTTCGCACGACCTGGTGAAGCCCGCCTCGCGCGCCGCAACGCGCAACGCGGGCAGAGCGGTTGGGAAGGCGCTTGGTGTGTCGTCCATCCAGGGATGATGCAAGCGCCATGCTTCCCCAGCAACAGCGGTTGCCGCCTCCGCAATCAGACCGTCGAGGAAGGCAGGCTCCAATATCCTGCCGCGACCGCACCAGGACCTGCGCCGAGCGCTGACCGTGCTCGCGCACTTCAGCTACGGATCACCGACATCAACAACCGGTGAGTTCCGCCGTCTGCGGCCACAACAAGTCCGCGGCCTGCCGGTCCGATCGGACCTCCGTCGATCCCGGTGACCACGCACCCAGCGGCCCGGCACAGAGCGATGCCGGCAGCGAAGTGCACGCTCCCGGACAAGTCATCGCCGTCGGTGATGTATGCGGCGCGCTTGCCGGCAGCGACCCAGGCCAGGGCGAGCGTCGTGGAGACAACCCGGGGCCGGAACTGCTCCACGAATCTCGGGTGCGCCAGCAGGTCCACTGCCCGGAACATCGGCGCGCCGGGGAAAGGCGGGTCCAGGTTGACATCAACCAGTCGGGTGGCGGACGTGGGCGCCAACTGGACATCGGCACCGCCATCCCGCACCCAGGCGGTCTCACCGTCGGTGAAGAAGACCTCGCCACTGAACGGATCGGCCACCGCCGCCGCACCGCCGCGCAGCGCCACGTTGACGGCCACCAGCATATTGCCGACGGCGTAGTTCAATGTGCCGCACAGGGGATCCACCAACCACTGTCGTGCGGCCTCCGCAACACCCTGCTGCCCGCCCTCCTCGCCGAGCACAGCATCCCCGGGCCGGGCGGCACGGATGACGCCGAGGATCGACTTCTCGGCCTCCACATCGGCGGCGGTTGCAAAGTCCCCGGCGCCCTTGTCGATGCGGGTGAGACGCTGACCGTACATGGTGCGCACTACATCCGCGCCGGCACGCACCGCCGCTATCGCGACACCAGCGTCATCAAGGTCCGCACACGAATCGACCATGCCGCGCAGGATAGCGGCACCGGGGTCTTCGCCTGCCAGACCAAGCCCGGACCCTTATCGACCACCGCGGTGCCCCTCCGCAACCGCGCCCCAAGATCTGTGCCAGAGCCACAAACGGCTCTGGCAGCGACCACCGGGGGGCGTTACGGTCCGTGATGTCGCCGTTCGATTCGGGATGGCCGCAGAGCTGCCGACCGGGATTCAGTCCGTACTCGGGATGCCCGGTGCGGCTGTGCGATCGGCTCGGTGCGGACGTGGCAGTCGGGCCCGGCGCTCGCCGCCGTGCCCACACCTCGGGCTGCCTTGGCTCAGCCCAGCGCGTCCATCAGGGCGGTGACGTAGGCATCAAGTCTCGCCTCCACGGCCCGTGTCGTCAGCTCCGCCCGCCCCGCCTCCTGCCACGGCCGCGCCACCCACTGCGCACCCGCTGCGAACGCCAGAGCGTCCAGCAGCCGCCAGTACAACCGCTCGCCCGCAGCCGCGGCCAGCACCCCGCCGGCCTTCTCGTACGCCTCAGCGAACCGCATACCCCACGCCGGGCCGTGCAGCAGCGCGAGATTGGTGGAGCAGTGCGCCACATCGAGGTCCGCCGGGCCCCAGGAGGTCTGTACCCAGTCGACGACCCCAGTGATCCGGGGACCTGCCGGGCCTGGGGGCGGCACCTCGAACAGCACGTTGCCGGGGTGGAAGTCCCGGTGCAGGAACCGCCCCTCATAGGGTGGCGGAGGCTTGCGGATCACGCCGGTCGCCGCGGCCCATGCCACCGCGTCGGCGCCGTCCGGCGGGACGACTGCGTCGGCGGTCGTCCACGCCTCGTACTCCCGGGGCCGTTCGGCGGGTTGCAGTGCGTGGATCGCCACGAGTTGACGGGCCAGCAGGGGAACGCGCGCCTCCAGTCCCTCATCGTCGAGGACCGTCCGGCCCTGCAGATGTGTCATCAGAAGTGACGGATACTCGCAGTGCGCGGCGGCCGGATCAACCGCGACCGGTCCGGGAGTCGGCACGCCGGTCCCCGCGAGCAGGGAGAGCACGCCGGCCTCTCGGTTCAGCAGGTCCTCGGCGTGCTCCTCGAAGAACGGGTCGACGAAGGTCCGCAGTACCAAGTCGCGGGTGCCGCCGTCCCGCGTACTGATGGTCAGCCGCCGCATTTCGGCGGTGATGCCGCCGTGCAGTGCCTCGGTCTTGACGATCCGTTCGCCGGGCTCCAGATGCCGGCTCACCCAGGCCAAAGTCAACGGTCGGACGGCCCCCGCCTCATCGTTGCTGATCACCGTGCCACCCCATCATCCCGACGGCGGCTCGCGCAAAAGCTTTCGTTGGAGGGGATGCCAACCACCCTGGCGACCTTGGGCTCAAGCGGAGGGCGTGACCGGGGGCCGCAGGCCGAGCCATTGCTCGGCGTCCCAGGCCTGGAACCGCTCCACCTCGAGGAAACCCAGCTTTGCCGCGAGGCGCATCGAACCGACGTTGGCGGTCTGGGTGGCGAGCACCACGGGCTCGCCGGGAAGGACGCCGTCGAACCACTCGAGTGCCGCCGCGCACGCCTCGGCGGCGTACCCGAATCCCCACGCCCGCGGCAGGAACATGTAGCCGAGATCGGCCTTCCCCGCGGCAGCCGGGCGACGGTGCTCCGTGGCTCTCCTGAGCAGGATCTGGCCGATCATCGTCCCGTCGAGATCAACGACGAAACTCCCGGGCCACCGCTCGGGTACCCCGGGCATCTCGCGCTCGAGTTCGTCACGCGAGCGGGGGCCACCGAGGTAGGTGTGCACCTCTGGCGACGCCAACAGCTCGATGAACGCCGCACGGTCCCGGGCCTCGGGCTCACGGAGCACGAGCCTCTCGGTCCTGACCGGCTCAGGTGGCCAGGCGACGGGCTCCAGGTCTGACATGCGCGCAGACTAACAACCCGAGAGGCGCCGGCAATCAGCTTGTCCTTTGACTTCCGCCCGCGGGCCGAATAGCCAGGTCAGCAGCGCGAGAATACTCCGGCCCCACTGCGGAGTCCGCTACCCGGCAGCCACGACCTGGCCTGCCGTGACCTGAGGAGGGTTGGGAAGCAGCGACGCGAGGTTGTCCCGTACGAAGTCCGCCGCCCTCTTGACCGACTCGTCGGCCCCGGCCTGGTCTTCATAGACGCTGGTAGAGACCATCACTCCATCCCCGGCGTCGATCCAGTAGTAGGCCACGAAGCCGGGGACCTGGCGGAGGAGGGGGACGAATCCCTCGTCCACTCGGCGTCCCGCCTCGGCAGGATCCGTCACCCCTTCGTACCGCCGAACCACTGCGTACATAGCTGATCTCCTCGCGTGAACCAAGGCCGCCTTGCTCGAAACTGCATACCTCTCAGCGCGTGTCTCCCGTTCGTGGCACGCTCGGAAGACGCTCGGACAGACGCATGGGTCGTCCGAAATGGGCACCTGCTGCCGGCGGGCCACAGTGGGCACCTGCTGCCGGCGGGCCACAGGCGGACGCGCGCACGATCGTCCGAAAGCGCGATGACCTGCGACGACGGGCCGTGGCACAGTGCACGCATGTCCAACGACATCGCCTATCCCGTCTTCCGTACCCCCGACCTCGCACTCGCCCTCAGCACCGCGCGCCGTCTCATGGAGTTCGGTCGCTGCGAGTACTCCAAGGTCTCCGTGTACGCAGAGATTCGTTCCATCGCCGAGGTGCGGCGTGTGGCGAAGGAACTGCCCGAGGGGTGGTTCCGAGGGCAGGCGGATTACCTGGACTTCGACGGGGTGCCGTTGGAGGAGCAGCCCGCGCTGGTCGCCGGCGTGCAGGGGCCGGGTCTGCCGGCCGACCCGGCCGCGTACGAAGGGCGGCTGCCGGTGGAGTGCGAGCTGTACGACCAGCCGGTCGGCAGCATCGAGGACGCGTTCACGGCGGCGATCGGCACGAACGTGGGTTGGATCAACTGGGAGATGCTGCGCTGGCCGGACGCGCCCGAGGTGGGTTTTCACGCCGAGTCCAAGCACGCTGAGGTGACGCTCCTCTTCAATACCCGCACCCGCGAGCTCGACGAGTCCGCCGATGACCACACCGTCCTCGTCCATGTCCGCAGCGCCGGCGTCGACGGCCGCCAGATGAGGGAGCCGTACGCGCACTGGCTCGTCGAGCAGGTGGGACTCACGGTCGTAGGGCCCGGGCAGCAGCTCTGAAGCAGGCCGGCCGCTCCGACCAGTGGCGCCTGGCCGCCCGCCGCGCCGGCGGTGACCGAGGCGGTCGACGATCACGAGGGTGTTCTGCCGTTCCGACGATCACGGCGGCTGAGCGAGAACCAGGGTCCGCAGGAGAGCGAAGGACGCTCGCCCGTATGACCGGCGATAGTCCGTGGTCGAGGGTGCGGGTCATCCGGTGGATGAGGTCGTGGCCTCGGCGTTCGCGGGCGATGGCGCTGAACTCGTGGGCGGGATCAGGTGCGGTGGCGAAGTCGGGGCAGGCTTCCAGGATGCGTTCGAGCTGGTCGCGCCAGCTGTCGGTCAGGGTGTCGGGGCTGCGAATGATGCAGGTGGTGATTCGGCGGGGGCTGGGGATCGGCCGTGCTGGTTCGGGGTCGGCGGTGCCGGCTCGGAGGGTCGCGATGTACTCGGTGACGACGACGCGGCTTCCGCGGTAGCCGCGTTCGCGAATGTCGCGGAAGGGGCCTGCGGCGTTGATCGTGCGGCCGCGGAAGCGTTGTTGCAGGTACGACTTGAAGCGGTTGATGTGGCCGTTGAGCCCGCGCTCTCGTGCGGAGGCGAGGATCTGGTCGAGGTCGGTCGTCAGGTAGGGGCGCACCGTCTTGCGGTCCCGACCCAGGCCGTCGGCAATCGCGCTGATCGTCCAGCCGCGTTCGCGCAGCTGGTGGATGTCGGCGTGCCACTGCCGGACGCGGGCCAGGAGCTGGCCGTCTGATGGGGCTGCGCCGCGGGCAACGCCGACGTGCTCCGGGTCTGCGCCGCGAGGAGGTGGCGGAGCTTTGCATCATCCGCCCGCGCTTGTTGGGGGGTGGCATAGCCCGCGGGCTCCATGTGCGGCACGGCCTGGCCCGCAGCCCTTTCGTGGGGATTGACTTCCAGGCTAAGGCTGATAGCTTTTAGCTAACGCAGTTAGCCATCGGACTGGCAGAGTCAATGGAGGTAGTCGTGACCGAGTTCCTGAACGTCAACGGTGGGACGATCGCGTACGAGGTGAGCGGCGCAGCCGGGCCGCTGGTGGTGGTTGCCCACGGCATGGGCGACAGCCGCGAGGCCTACCGGTTCTTCACTCCCGCCCTGGTGGAAGCCGGGTACCGAGTCGTCGCGGTGGACCTGCGCGGTCACGGTGAGTCCAGCGTCGGGTGGGCGTCCTACACCCGCACGGACCTCGCGGGTGACCTGATCGCCCTGGTGAAGCACCTCGGCGAACCCGCGGTGCTCGTCGGCCACTCCATCGCCGGCGGTGCGGTCACGATCGCCGCGGCCAAGGCCCCGGAGCTCATCACCGCACTGGTCGAGCTCGCGCCCTTCACCCGCAAGCAGCAGGTCCGGCTCGGTGACCTGCGGGTGGCCGGCTACCGCCGCGGCGCGACCCATCTCATGGGCACCACCATCCTCGGCAGCACCCGGCAGTGGGCCAAGTACCTGGACGTCGCCTACCCCGGCTCCAAGCCCGCGGACTGGGACACGCGCATGGGGCAGATCACCGCGATGCTGGAGGAGCCCGGCCGGATGAAGGTCCTGCAGGCGATGGGCAAGATCTCCCCCGTCGACGCCGGTGAGCAGCTGGGCAACGTCACCTGCCCGGTGCTCATCGTGCAGGGCACCCTCGACCCCGACTGGGCCTCACCGCAGGCCGAGGGCGAGGCGATCGTCGCCGACCTGCCGACCGGTCTGGGCCGGCTGGAGATGATCGAGGGGGCCGGTCACTACCCGCACGTCCAATTTCCTCAGCAGACCCTCACCGCGGTCCTGACCTTCCTGGCCGGCGTCGATGCCTAGGGCAGGCCTGGACGCGGCCACGATCGTCGTCGCCGCCGCCGAACTCGCGGACGAGATCGGCTTCACCGAGCTGACCATGGGCCGGCTGGCCGAGCGGGTCGGGGTGCGCGCCCCGTCGCTCTACAAGCACATCGCCAGCCAGGACGACCTCCACCGGCGCATCGCGGCGCTCGCCTTCGACGAGGCCGCCGACGCGATCGGCACGGCCATCCAGGGCCGCGCCGGGCGCGACGCCCTGGCGGCCGCGGCCGGCGCGCTCCGCGACTTCGTACTCGCCCACCCCGGTCGCTACGCGGCGACCCTCGGCCTCACGCCGACCGGCCCCGACGACCCGATCACGCTCGCCGCCAGACGAGGGATCGGACCCTTCGAAGCGGTACTGCGGGGATACGACATCGCCCCGCAGCAGATGACCCACGCGCTGCGGGCGGTGCGCAGTGTCTTCCACGGCTTCGCCAGCCTGCAGGCATCCGGCGGATTCCAGTGGTCCACCGACGTCGGCGAGAGCTTCGAGTACCTCATCGACCTCGTCGACCGTGGCCTTCGCGCCGCGGCGAGCACAGACTCCGCCGCGATCACGGACTCCACCGACGTCGCAGACCCCGCCGATCATCACCGGTAGACCACGCGCTCGCCGGACCGCCAACCCCTCCTCCTCACACCCGCCAGAAATGGGAACCGTCATGGACGCTGTCCTCACCGCCGTCATCGACATCGACGCCACCCCGGAATCGGTGTGGAACGTCCTCACCGACTTCGCCGCCTATGGGGAGTGGAGCAATTTCTCCGCAGCCGAGGGAACCGCTCAGGTGGGAAGCAGGCTCACCATGCGCATGCCGGGCATGACCTTCAGGCCCACGGTCACCGTCGCGACACCCGGCCAGGAGTTGCGGTGGACCGGCACGCTCGGCACGAAGCGGCTGTTCCAGGGCCAGCACTCCTTCGTCCTCTCCCCGAACCACGACGGCACCACCCGCCTGACCAACCACGAGGAGTTCTCCGGCGCCCTGGTCACCCTGACCCGGCGGTTGCTGAGGACGCCCAAGCGCGACGGGTACGCCGAGTTCAACCAAGGCCTCAAGCAGCGGGTGGAAGGCCTCACCGACAGCCCACGGTGACGGCGCCCTCACCTGCCAGGACGACGCCACCTTCGAGGCCCCGGACAGCGATGCGCACCCCGCCCGAACGTGAGCGCAACTCCATGCGAGCCGAACCCCGAGCCAAGGTTCGCAAACAGGTAATCAGCTTGTGATTTATGGTCTGAGCAGGTTTCGTTCGGTGATACTTTCGGGTCGCTTCACGGTCTTGCCCACGTCGTAGCGGGTGGCGGGTCGCCGGTTCTTCGAGCCAAGTGGTCTTCCAGGGCCGGGAGTTGAGGGTTTCGGTGCACGGGCCGGACAGTGCAGGTGCGGGCGGAGGTTCCGAAACCCCCGGCGGACTCGGGCCGGGGTGAGCCGGCCGGACTCGGCGGGCTTCTCCCATGGCCGCCGCAAGTCGGCGGCTGCCCCGCGCAAAAGTCGGATCTGGGTGTGCGCGGCGATGATCAGCCAGGTCCAGCGCTCGCCGGCCTCGGGGGTTCGCAGCTTCGGACGGGTCCACCCGAGGGTCTGTTTCATCAACCGGAAGGTGTGCTCCAGGTCGAATCTCCGTAGGAACGCCTGCCAGCGCACGTCGACGTCGTGGCTGCTCAGGCCGGTGGCGGAGGACCACAGCCAGAGCGGGAGCGGGTCGCCTCCGCCGGGCAGGCGGTCTACCTGGAGGCGGATTAGTGTGCCCTCGATGATGGGGAGTTCGCCCGTGTGGTCGATCCACGCGGAGCGGGTGGTCAGGCGGGGGTGGATGCGGTCCCAGGCCATCGCGCGGGCGGTGCCGTACCGGTCGGTGACCTGCGTCGTAGTCGCGTCCGGCTCGCCCCAGGTCTCCGGCTTGGCGAAGCGGAACTCCTTGCCGTGCTTCGGCGGTCGCCCGCCCCGGGGATAGGCCAGGGTGTACTCCTTGAGCGAGGGCGTCGGCCGTCGCATGACGCGGTCGGAGCGCATCCGTCTCAGCACCTCGACCGGGAGGCCGTCGAGGAGGTGGGCCATGCGCGGGGCGTCGTAGCCGGCGTCGAAGACGATGAGGATGTCGCGGTCGCCCAAGTGCCAGCGGCCCATCTCGATCAGGTCCTCGACCACACGGCGGACCTGGGCGGCGGTGACCTCGGCGACGTCGTCCGCGGGGCCGAGACGGACGGCGTCCAGGAGCTGGCACCAGGACGTCCGGCCCGATTCGAGGGCGGCGACGAACGAGTACGGCCAGCCGGGAATGAACTGGTCCGAGGACCGTCCGCTGCGGCCGTAGACGTGGCAGAACAGACGGTTCGCGCTGGTCGGCGCGTCAGGGCGCAACCAGTTGCTGACGTCGACCGCCAAAACCAGGCGCCCGTCGGCGGCCCGCGGCATCGGCAGACCGGCCAGCACCTGCCGAAACCGGGGCACATCCACGTTCCCGCTGTTCAACGCCTCGTACATCGCGCCGTGCCCGCGCCGGTGCTCGGCCACCAGCGTCAGGTCCACCGGCGACGTCACCGGACCGTCCGCGCACAGCAACGCGTCGACGAGCTCGAACAGTTCGTCCCCGCGCGCGGTCAGACAGTCGAATAAGTCGTCCCGAAAGCGTGAGGCGTTCGCGAACGCCTCCGCCGGAACAGCATCAGGCAGCAGACTCACCCTTACGGCCTTCGCACTGGTCAAGTGCCTCTTTGGTCGGAGCACATGATCGTGCGGAGGCCGCCCGCGTGTCCGTAGAACAGCCCAACCAGAGATCAAGTTCGAGTGATGTTCGAACGCCGGTGAGCAGGTCAGGCGGCAACCAGCGAGGCCTGGATACGGCTGACGGCACGCAGGATCTCGCCCCGGTTCTTCGCCCGCTTGATCCATGCCGGAAGACGGGCCACCAACGTCATCTTCTGCCCGGTGTCGTACCAGGGCGCTCGTTCCCGCAGCGATGCCTGGACGAAACGACGGATCAAGTCGAGATGCTCGAGGTTGTACGCCCACAACCACCCGTGCCGGGTCTCAACCTGGAGCCACAAAGGCATACCGAAGTACGGATCCGTCGCAGGTTGAGCTGTGCCGGCAGAGAGCCCGACACGACGGCCGCTCCACACCCGAGACAGCCCGCAGCCACGACAGACCAGACGTCGCGGCCTGAACAGGATCCGACCCCCGGAATCAGAGTCTTCGGGCGCTGGAACGACACGAGCGGCCTTTTCGCAACCAGGACACCGCACAATGATCAAGCTGATGAAGTCGTACTCGGTGCTGCGCGGATCCCGGAACCGCCCAGAGAACAAGGCCATGCGGTGAGTATGCAACTGCCTTGCACAGCGGTGCATCCCGATTCGACGCTTACTCGCAGGCCCGCCAGCCACCCTGCCATGGCCGGACCGAGGTTAAAGAACAAGGTGAGTGCCTGTTCCTGATTCAGGCATGCCAAACGCGCTTGTGCGCCGTCGCGCTGCGCCCTCCCGCTGGGCCAAGATCGGGGGTCTGCCGGGCAGCGTTCTCCTGCCAATGAGGCGGTTGATTTGTCACACCGCTGCCCGGCAGGCCAGTAGCGCGGAGCCTGGCCGGCTGAGCTGCCTCGTGGGAAAGTGGGCTCCCGGCCGGGATTCCGGGCCGGTCCGGGTGGAGTTGCCGACCGTGAACTTGAGAACGATCAGTCCCGGATGGCCTCGCGGGAGGCTGGATTGTCCGCTCCTGCGGGAGGACCGGCGGGTGATGCGCCTGGTCATCAGGGTGATCGCGGCCCAGGTGATCAACGATTCCGAGTGCTGGATGAGCCGCTCGTAGTCCCAGGCGTGACGGCGGGCGTGCATGATCCAGGCGAGCGAGCGTTCGACGACCCAGCGACGGGGCAGGATGACGAACCCGACCGCGTCCTTCGGACGGCTGATGGTCTTCAGCGTCAGATCGAGATGCTTCCTCGCCCAGGTCACGAGCTGTCCGGCATAACCGGAGTCGGCCCAGACGATGGCGATCTCGGGGTGTATCAGCCGCAGCCGGAACAGCACTTCCTTCGCCGCGTCGCGGTCGGTCGTGTCGGCTGGGGTGACCATGACGAACAGCGGCAGGCCTTTGGTGTCGACGACCAGGTGCCGTTTTCGACCGTTGATCTTCTTCGCGCCGTCGTAACCGCGCGAGTCACGCCCGACGGTCTCCGCGACCTTCAGGGACTGGGAGTCGATGACGGTGGCGACCGCGCCGGGCGCAGGGCCCATCTCACGGCGGATGCGTTTGCGGAGCTGGTCGCGGATCTGTCCGACGACGCCGGCCGCCGCCCAGCGGGCCATGAAGTTGTAGCAGGTCCGCCAGGGCGGGAAGTCGCGGGGCAGGGCCCGCCACTTGCAACCGGTGTCGACGACGTAGCGGATCGCGTCGACGACCTCGCGGCGCGGGTGCTTCTCGGGACGGCCCCCGGTGGGGCACTCGCAGGCCGGCGGCGGGAGGAGGGCCTCGGTGAGGGCCCATTCGTCGTCGTAGGTGTCGGAGGGATAGCAGCGGCGCCGGGACAACGCGAACCCTCCTTCCAGGAAAGGGGGTTGGGGGACGGTTCCGCCGTCCCCCCCATTCGGTCAGGTGTCGATGTGCTCCGCGATGATGTCGAGGGTGGACTCCACCGAACTGAGCTGGGTGTTGAGGTGCCTGATCCACCGCCCCTTCGCGCACGAGGCATGGCTCGGTGAGGTCGAGGGTATCGACCTCACTCTCACCTTCCTCCGGCAGAAACGCGAAGAGACCAAGCGCCTGGCTCGCGTCGCGCCGGTCGAACTCGCCATACCCGTCATCGCAGCACGACGATGACCTGAGTTCACCTCGGGTCGTTCCCAGCGCCTGCATCGAGCTGGGAACGACCCCGCCGAACTGGAGCGGCGAGCGACCACTTTGCGGCATGAGCGGATGTGGGACGAGGGTGGTTCAGACGAGATCTTGGGGGTGGAGCACGATGCGCCCGTGGGTCTTGCGGTCGGCCAAGGCCTGATAGGCGTCGCGCACGGCGGTGAGTGGGTACGTTGCGGCGATGGGGATGTACAGGTCGCCGGTAGCGGCGAGGGCGGCCAGTTCGGCCAGCGCCGGGGTGCCGCCGGCATCGGTCGTTCCGAGAGACTTGACGCCCTTTTCTTTCGCTCCGCGATAGTCGACGACGGTGTCGATGCGGTCTATCGGAACGCCGAGGTTGATGGCGAGGTCGATGTAGCCGCCACCGACGGCGTCGACGAAGGCATCGGCTCGGTCGGTGGTGGCGAGGATCCGTTCCTGTTCGCCGTCGCCGTATTGGACAGGCTGGATGCCATGTTGCCGGAGCAGGTCGAAATGTGCGTCGCTGGTCAGACCGATCACCGTCGCTCCGGCACGGAGTGCGAGCTGGGCGGCGGTGAACCCGACGCCGCCCGATGCGCCCGAGATCACGATGGTCTCGCCCGGACGGGGCTCAACCGCCCGGATGGCACCGAGGCCCGCCATCGGTGTGGTGTAGAGCGAGCCCGCCACGTCCCAGGAGAGGGCTTGAGGCTTGCTCACCAGCTGGACGGCGGGGATGGCGACGAACTGGGCGTGGGCGTCCCAGCTCTGGAGCCTGCCCAGCACCGCGTCACCGACGGTGAAGTCGAGCACGTCGGCACCGACCGCAACGACTTCACCGGCGAGATCGCGACCCGGCGTGTACGAACTGCCGTGCAGCGCGGGTAGCGCCCCGGGGTTGAGCGCACCGGCCTCGACCCGTACCACCACCTCGCCCGGGCCGGCCACGGGCTCGGGGACGTCCGCGAGGTAAATCCCGTCGATGCCCGAAAAACGGTCATAGCGCACTGCTTTCATCATGTCTCCCAGTTTGCGAGTGATGCGAATCGGCCGGATCGCGCGAGAGGACGCTCAGGTACGGCGCAGGAGCGGCAAGAGGATGTCGTCGACGAGATGCGCAACGAAGGCGGCGTCGCACGGCTCGCCCACGACCACGACGCGATGCACGATCACCGCGGAAGCGACCTCGGCAAAGAGCGGTGCCGCCCCGGGCACCAGCCGCTCGGCCGCTTGGCGAACAAGTCCGTCCGTCATCGCGGTCTCGTCCCGCCGCAGGATCCGCCGCATCGCCTGGGCGAGCCGCGCGTCGCTGCGCATGCCGGCGAACACGGCCCCGAGCAGACCCACGTCCTGTTCGGAGATGCTCCGCGCGAGCCATGCCGCCAGGGAATGCACGTCCTCCCGGAGACTCTCTCCCGCAGGCTGTGGGGGCTTCGCGGGCGCACGGCGCTCGACCGCTGCGGCGACCAGCGCCGCCTTGTCGGGGTACCGGCGGTAGATCGTCGTCTTCGCCGCCCCGGAACGCCCGGCCACCGCCTCCATCGAGAGCTGCTCGTATCCCACCTCGGTCAGCAGTGACAGTGTCGCGTCAAGAATGGCCAGGTCACGGCTGGAATCCCGCGGCCGTCCCATCACCGAGGGCCGAGTCGTGCCGCTGGACTCCGAAGTACCCACCCCGCACCTCAATTCCGCTACGCTTCCGTAGCGTATCGAAAATACCTTGGTTCGATCCAACCTGCACGCTGCGGCTTGCCGTGCCAGCTCAAGGTCAGGTGTCCGCTCATCGGCATGAGCGGATGTTGCCGTCGGTCCGAGTGCCCGAACTACGCACGAACCACGGCAGCACCTTCCCGCCGTCGCCGGTCTTCTCGATCCCTTCGGGCACGGCTCTCACCCCAACCCGCTGGCCGGGCACGGCCGTTGACCGTGACGAGACACGACCCGCCTCTCGAACCCGAGAGTCGGAATGCAAATCCTATGATCACAACGATTAACCAGGGGTGACCGTTATATGATCAGAAGTGCGATCCGGACGTGTTCGTCTAACGGTCACCGTGACCGTTCACCGTACGAATCCGTCCAGGCCCGCCAAGCCCTCGTCACGCACCGCCGCGAGCAGTAGACGGCGTCCGACCGCCGGTCCACCCCCACCTCCCAAGTCGCCCCACAGACCGGGCACTTGGTCACACCATCGCCGTCCAGCTCGGCCGCCACCCGCTTCCGCAGCCGGCATACCCGACGCCACTGCCTGGCACGACACACCGCAGAACGGAACACTGCGTCGGACCGCGCTCCAAGCCTCAGTCGTTCACCACAGCCCCCACACACCCGCTCTCCGGCCGGCCCGGCGCCCTCGGACACACGGCCAGCCTAGGCGCCAGGACTCCTCGGAACTGGAGATATGGAACAGGCACTGACACCGGAAGGTTCTCCGCGGTGACCTTGATGGAGACGCAGGGCCTCACGTCGATGACCGACGAGGCGCAGTTACGTTGGATGGCGCTGGGGGACACGACTCGGCGGCCGGCTGTGGTCATGCTCCATGGCGGTCCGGGTCTGCCGGATTATCTGGGCGATGTCGCCCCCATGGTCGCGGACCTCGCGCCTGTGTACCGGTACGACCAGCGTGGCACGGGTCGATCCCCGTGGCGGGGGCGCCATTCCTTCGCCCGGCATGTCGACGATCTCATCGAGTTGCTCGACGCATGGGACGTGCCCAGCGCTGTGCTGATCGGCCACTCCTACGGTACTGACCTGGCGAGCCGGTTCTGCCTGACGCATCCTGACCGGGCTGCCGCGATGCTGCTGATGTGCGGGCCGTTCGTCGATGATTGGCGTACCGGGTACCGAGCGGAGCGAGGCCGCCGCATGTCCGCAGCACAGCTGGAGCGGCTCCGCGCATTGGAGGAGTCGCCGCACCGCTCGGAGGAGCAGGAGGTCGAGCTGCTCACACTGGCCTGGTTCACCGACCACGCCGATCCCGAACGGGGCTGGCACTGGGCCGCGCAGGGTGCCTGGCGGCGTCGCCCCGTCAACTGGGCTATGAACAGCGAGCTTGGCAAGGCAGGGCGCGCGGACCCGCTCGATGAGCATCTTGCCGAGCTGCGCGCATGCCTGCCCGCGCGGGCGGAGCTTCTCGGTGGGACCGACGATCCCCGCCCAGTGTCGGCTCTTGAATCACTCGCGCTCAGGCTCGATCTTCCGCTGACGCGCGTCGAAGACGCTGGGCACGAGCCCTGGTTGGAACAGCCCACCACCGTGCGTGCGCACCTTCGGCGATTCGTGCAGGGCACGGTGGGCTCATAGGGCTTCGACCGGATTGCCGGCCAGCCTCATCCCACGCTGCCGGCACCGCGGCAGGACCGGTGTCGAAATGGTCCTCGAACTAGGCCGCTCACCTGGGTGTTCACCGGACGCTGAGACGGCCTTCGTCTGATCATGTGCTCCGGCCAGGGACACGCATGACCACGACGAAGGCCGTTGAAGGTGAGTTTGCTGCCTGATCATGTTCCGGGGGAGGAGTTCGCGAAAGCGTCCCGCTTCCGGGACGACTTATTCGACTGCCTGACCGCGCGTGGGGACGAACTGTTCGACCTCGCCGACGCGTTGCTGTGCGCGGACGGACCGGTGACGGCGCCGGTCGACCTGACGCTGGTGGCTGAGCACCGGCGCGGACACGGCGCGATGTACGACGTACTCAACAGCGGAAGCGTGGACGCGCCCCAGCTGCGGCAGGTGCTGGCCGGCCTGCCCATGCCGCAGGCCGCCGACGGCCGCCTGGTCCTCGCCGTCGACGTGAGCAACTGGCTCCGCCTGAACGCGCCGACCAGCGCGGATCGTCTGTTCTGTCCCCGGCCCTTCGAAGAACCGCCGCCCCACGACCCACTATGGCGTCGGGAAAACGACCAGGCTCCCCGAGAGCATCATCGAGCGCGACAGCCTCAGAGGTTAAAAGACAAGATCAGTCGCTGCTGCCATTCACCACCACCCCGGGCACGGAGAGCCGCGAGAAACTCGCCCTGCTCGCCGTGCCGGGCACCGACCGGTTCGCCGCCGGCACCCGGTGACGTCACCCGCGACGCGTCTAACGCCCCGTCCACTTGGGGTCCCTGCGCTCCACGAAGGCCCGTGCTCCTTCTTGTGCGTCCTGCGATGCGAACACGGCGTCGGACAGCGAAGCCTGTCTGCGCCACGCCTCGTCCTGTGGCCACCCGGGGGCGGCGCTCGCCACGGCCTTGGCGCACCGCACGGCCAGGGGCGCGTTCCCGGCGACGCGTCCGGCGAGTTGTAGCGCCGCCTCCAGCGCCTGCCCCTCGGGGACGACGCGGTTGACCAGTCCCAGTCGCTCCGCCCGCTCGGCGTCGATCGGGTCGCCCGTGAGCAGCAGTTCCATCGCGACGGAGCGCGGCAGACGCTGCGGCAGCCTGATCATTCCGCCGCCCCGTGCCACCAGACCACGCCTGACTTCGGGCAGCCCGAAGCGTGCTCCTCGCGCTGCCACCACCATGTCGCAGGCCAGGGCGAGTTCGCAGCCGCCGCCGAGCGCCCAGCCCTCGACCGCGGCGATGATCGGCTTCTCGGGGGGTGCCTCGACCAGCCCGCCGAAGCCACGGCCCGGCAGCGCCGGACGCTCCCCGAGCGCGAACCGTTTCAGGTCCATGCCCGCGCAGAAGGTCCCGCCGGCGCCGGCCAGGACGGCGACGGACAGGTCCGGTGAGTCGTCCAGGCGGTCGAGGGCCTCGGCGACGAGATGGGCGGCCGCCAGGGTCATCGCGTTCTTCTGTGCCGGTCTGTTGAGGGTGATGACGAGGACCCGGTCGTGTGCGTCCACCAGGACCTCGGGGGCGGCGCTCACCGCGGGCCCATGCGCAGGGCGCCGTCGAGGCGGACGGTCTCGCCGTTGAGGTAGGGGTTGCGCACCATGGCCAGCGCCAGGTCGGCGTAGTCCGCGGCATGGCCGAGGCGCCTGGGGTGGGGGATGGTCTCGGCGATGCTCTGCCGGATGTCCTCGCGCAGCCTTGCCAGCATCGGGGTGTCGAAGGTTCCGGGCGCGATGGTGTTCACCCGGATCGCCCAGCTCGCGAGGTCGCGGGCGGCCACCAGGGTCATCGCGTGCACACCGCCCTTGGAGGAGGCGTACGAGGTCTGGCCGATCTGTCCCTCGAAGGCCGCTGCCGACGCGGTCAGCACGATGGCACCGCGGTCGCCGTCCTCGACGGTGTTGCCGGCCATGGCGGCCGCCGCCAGCCGCAGGACGTTGTAGCTGCCGACGAGGTTGACCTCCAGGACCTGCCGGTAACTGTCCAGCGCGGCGGGCGCGCCGGACTTGTCGAGGATGCGCAGCCGGTCCCCGCCGCGGCCCGCGCAGTGCACGACGGCTCGCAGGTTGCCGGTCTCCCGGGCCGCTTCGAAGGCAGCCCGCAGGCTGTCCTCGTCGGTGATGTCGGCGGGCACGAACCGGACTCCGCCGCCTGTCGCGGCAGCCGCCCGGGCACCGGCGGAGCCGGGCAGGTCGGTGATGACCACCTTCGCTCCCGCCTCCGCGAACGCCGCCGCGGTCGCGGCTCCGAGGCCGGAGGCGCCGCCGGTGACGACTGCGGTGATGGCGTCCAACTGCATGTGTCCTCCCCAAGAATCAGGCATGTCAAATAAAAGATTTGTCTGTTTCAGGAGTGCCTTCGACGCACCAGAGCGGGCCACCCATTGGCCTCACCTGGACTGTACCCATAGAATCAAGTAACTAATTTAGCTTAAACGTCTGCCTCCCCGTAGAAGGACGCCATGACGAAACAGGCCCGCTCGCATCCCGCCGGGCGCACCTTGCCCCTGCTCTCGAACTGGCTCCGTCACGTGATGGGCATCGACCCGACCGCGACGGCGCTGACCTTCGCGGAGTCGAGCCTTCCGTGGTCGTACCTCGCCGACGCCACCCGCGATCTGGAAGCCCTCCTGGGCGGTCACCCCTCCGCTCGACGGGTCGGCCTCGTCCTGCGCAACAGGCCGGCCCCACTGGCCGCACTGCTGGCGGTGATCGCCACCGGCCGACAGATCGTCACCCTCAGCCCCCACGTGGGCGAGACGGGCCTCGGTGACGACATCCGCTCACTGCGCCCGGACGTCGTCGTCGCCGACGAGGAGGACTGGGCCCGGGACGCCGTCCGTGACGCGGCAAAGGACATCGGCGCCGTCCCTCTGACCGCTTGCCAGGAGACGGGCCTGCTGCTCCGGCCGGACTCCTGGACGGCCTCACCGGCCGGGCTTCCCGCGGACGACGTGGCCGTGGTGATGATGACCAGCGGCACGACCGGCAGGCCCAAGCGCGTCTCCCTGACCTATCCGCAGCTGACCGCCGCCTTCCATGCCGCCGGCACGGTGCTCGACGACAGCACCGGCCCGCGCCTGCGCCGCGGATGCGTCATCCTGTGGTCCTCGCTCGCCCACATCAGCGGGCTGTACTTCGCGATCGCCCATGCCGTCGACGGCCGGTCCGTCGCCCTGATGGAACGGTTCCAGGTCGACGAGTGGGCCCGGTTGGTCCGCCGGCACCGGCCGCGCCAACTGCGCCTGCCGCCCACCGCGATCCGCATGGTGCTGCACGCGGAGCTCCCCGTCGACACCTTCAGCAGCGTGCGGGCGATCGGCTCCGGCACGGCGCCCCTGCCGCCCGAACTGGCCGAGGAGTTCGAGGCCCGGTACGGCATACCGGTCCTCGCCACCTACGGCGCCACCGAGTTCGCCGGCGCCATCGCGGGCTGGTCGCTCGCCGATCACCGCCAGTGGGCGGGAGCGAAGCGCGGCAGCGTGGGCCGCGCCCACCGCGGCATCGAACTGCGGGTGGTCGACCGCACGACACAGGACGTCCAGGCACCGGACAGCATCGGACTGCTGGAGGCCCGCGGCCCCCAACTGCCCGTCACCAACGGGGGCTGGCTGCGCACGAACGACCTGGCCTCGCTGGACGCGGACGGCTTCCTGTTCATCCACGGCCGCGCGGACGACGCGATCAACCGGGGCGGCTTCAAGATTCCCCCGAGTGTGATCGAGGACGCGCTGCACCAGCATCCGGCCGTGAGTGACGCCACCGCCGTCGGGCTGCCGGACGAACGCCTGGGTGAAGTGCCGGTCGTGGCGGTCACGTTGTGCGCCCAGGCCAGCAGACAGGACCTGCTCGACCACCTGGCGAGCCGACTGACGCGCTATCAGATGCCGGTGGATCTGCGGATCCTGGACCAGTTGCCGCGGACTCCCTCGCTCAAGGTCGACCGGCCCCGGCTCCAGAAGCTCTTCACCGCCGGTGGACCGTTCCCCGACCGCGGCTAGGGCCGGTCCACCCGCTCGCCGGACAGCCGCCTGCCCACGAAGCAAGGAGAGATGGTGACCACGTTGACGGACCGGCCGGACTACGGCCTCCTCACCGACGACGCCGTGGAGCGCTCACGCCGCCGCATCGGTGTCCCCCAGCGCCGCCTGCCACCGCACAACCTCGAAGTGACCGCCGACGGCATCCGTCACTTCGCACTCGGATACGGCGACGACAACCCCCTGTGGTGCGACCCCGCACACGGCCCGGCCACCCGGTGGAAGGGCACGATCGCACCGCCGAACTTCCTCTACACCATGGGCGAGAACGCCGTCGAACCGGACGACCGGGCCAAGGCGATCCTCAAGGGCGACCCGTTCGCCGGGCTCGGCGCCTACCAGGCCGCCATGGAGTTCGAGTACTACCGGCCGCTGCGTCTCGGCGACCGCTGCTCCTGCCTGCGGGCCCAGGTCGGCGTCCAGGTCAAGCCGAGTTCCTTCGGCGGCAGGGCCGCCCACGTGACCAACGGCTTCCTGTTCGCCGACGGCGCGGGGCAGGTGGTCGCCCTCCAGCGCGGCACCTGGATCCACGCCGAACGGCACACCAGCAGGAACCGAGCCGGCGGGAAGGAGGACCTGGAGTTTCCCCCCTACACCGCCGGCCAGCTCGCCGAGATCGACGCGGCCTACGACGCCGAGGAGCGCCGCGGGGCGAACACCCGCTACTTCGAGGACGTCCACGTCGGCGACGAGCTCCAGCCCCGGGTCAAGGGGCCGCTCACCGTGACCGACGTGGTCGTCTGGCATGTGGGGTGGGGCATGCAGCTGACGCCGCCGGGGGCCTTCGCGGTCGCCCGGCGGGTGCGGCGCAAAGCCCCCGGTCTGTACCCGCCCAACGCCCGGAACATCCCGGACACGGTGCAGCGGCTGCACTGGGAGCCGGCGCGCGCACGGGAACTGGGCATCCCCATGAGCTACGACTACGGCGGCATGCGCGAGACCTGGCTGACCCACGCCCTGACGGACTGGATGGGCGACGACGGCTGGCTGTTCAGACTCCGCTGCGAGCACCGCAAGTTCAACTACGTCGGGGACACCACGTGGGTGCGCGGTGTCGTGGTGGACAAGATACGGACCGACGTCGGCAACGAGGTGCACATCGAGGTGGCCTGCCACAACCAGCGCGGGGAGGTCTCGACACCGGGACGGGCCGTCGTACTCCTGCCGACCCGGCAGGCCCCGGTGCGCCTGCCGGACCCTCCGGCGGACACCCTCGGCGATCTGCTGGACGCGGAGATCGCGCGGTTCGCCGGCTGACGGGGCAAGGTCCGGGTCAGCGCAGGGTCCATTTGGGTTTGGCGAAGGTCTCGCGCGAGACCTGCGGCTTGCCGAGGGGATTGCCGATCGTCGTGTAGTGCCAGCCGAGTGCCTGGGCCGCCTCGCGGTCCAGGCCGTGCGTCTCCCAGATCGCCCGGACGGTTCCCTGCACGGCCGCGGGCGGCTTGGCCGCGATGATGCGCGCCAGTTCGTCGGCCCGGCCCCACAGTTCCGGGTAGGGCACCAGCTCGGACACCAGACCGATCTCGCGCGCCCGCGCGGCCGACATCCGCTCGTCCAGCCCGAGCAGCGCCCACCGCAGGGCTTCGCCGAGGGGGATGCGCCGGGCCAGCCCGATGGGCTCCAGCGCCGAGGTCATGCCGTAACTCACATGCGGGTCGAAGAAGGTGGCGTCGTCCGCGCCGATCACGATGTCGCAGTCGTTGAGCCAGTAGAACGCGCCGCCGGCGACCATGCCGTGCACGGCGGCGACGACCGGCTTCCACACCCTGTTCTGCTTGGGACTCAGCCCCCGCCCCGGATCCTCCTGGCTCCACACGTTCTCCGCGAGATGGATCCCGTCGTCGACGTCGGTGCCCGTGCAGAAGGCGCGCTCGCCGGCGGCCCGCAGGACCACCACGTGGACGGCGTCCTCGGTGCGCACGCGCTCCCAGATGTCCCGGAACTCGTCCACCATGGTCTGGTTGAACGCGTTGAGCTTGTGCGGACGGCTGAGGGTGACCGTGGCGACGTGCTCTGCCACCTCGAACAGCACGGTCTCGTACGCGCGCTCGCCGGCGCTGGACTCCTGGTCCGACATCATCGTTCCTCTCCCCCGCCGGGTTCCCGGCCATGGGATCGTCCGGAAGCTGACACCTCAGATAGCTTAATCATTACACTCAATGAGAGGCTAGTGATCCGTAACCGGTACGACCAGGGAAGGGCCGGTCGATGGTGGACTTCGAACTCTCCGAGGAACAGGCCGCGTTGCGCGAGACGTCGCGGGATCTGCTCACCTCGTACTGCCCTCCGCACCTCGTCCGGTCGGTCCACGACGCGGGACTGGACGTCGACGACAAGCTGTGGAACAGGGGCGCACGCATGGGCTGGACGGGTCTCGCGACCCCCGAAGGCCAAGGAGGCGCGGAGCAGGGGCTGGCGGAACTCTGCCTGGTGGCCGAGGAACTGGGACGCGCGGCGGCACCGGGCCCGTTCATGGAGACGGCCCTGGCGTCGATGGCCGCCGCGTGGAGCCCTGCGCTGAACGACCTCGCCGCACAGGCCGCGTCGGAACTCGGCGAAGGACGGCTGAAGGCGGGGTTCGTCCACCACGGCTCCCTCGCCGCGCGCCGGGCGGGGCAGCACCTCGTCCTGTCGGGCCGGGCCACGGCCGTGCACGCCGCCGCCTGCACCGACTGGCTGCTGGTGACACTCACCGGGGACGAACCGTACGTCCTCCTGGTCCCGACGTCCGCGGCCCGTACGGAGCGGCGCACCACCCTGGATCTGACCCGTTCCTGGTACGACGTCGTGTTCGACGACGTGACCGTGCCGCCCGGACAGGTGCTGTCCGACCGCCCCGGCGACGCGAGCCGGGCGGTGGACGCGATGGCGGTCCTCACCGCAGCGGACGCGCTGGGCGTGGGGCAGCGGCTGCTGGAGATGACGGTCGGCCATGTGACCGTGCGCGAACAGTTCGGCCGTCCGCTGGGCAGCTTCCAGGCCGTCAAGCACAAGGCCGCCGACATGCTGATCACCCTGCGGGGCCTGCGGGCCGCCACCTACTACGCGGCCATGGCCTTCGACGCGGGCCACGACGACGCCGCCATGGCGGCCTCCGTGGCCAAGGCCTTCGCGAGCGAAGGCCTCCCCGATGTCGCCGGGGAGGCCTTGCAGACCCATGGCGGCATCGGCTTCACCTGGGAACACGACCTGCACCTGTATCTGCGGCGGGCGACGGTGGACTCGCTGGTCCACGGCACCGCCGCCCACCATCATCAGCGGGTGCTCGCCCACCTGGAGTGCACGGCGGTCAGCCGGCAAGCCGCTTGAGCAGTTCCATGTCCCCGACCCGCCGATCGTGGGTGACCGCGATCGGCGAGGCGTTCAGCCCCGTGATCCCGCTGTCGCGGAACGCCGCCACCCGCTCCGCGACCAGACCCCTCGGGCCCACCAGGGCCACCGCGTCGACCAGTTCGCCGGGGACCGCGGCGGCCGCCTCGTCCTTGCGACCGCCCTGGTACAGCTCCTCGATCTGCGCCGCCGGACCTTCGAAGCCGTACCGCGCGACGAGGGCGTTGTAGAAGTTCCGGCCCGGGGCTCCCATGCCGCCGACGTACAGGGCGATGTACTCGCGGACCCGTTGCCGTCCGGCCGCGAGTTCCTCCTCGTCGTCGCTGACGAGGACCTTGACGTCGGCGACGACCCTGAGCGGCGGCAGCCCGCCCCGCCGCCGGGCCCGCCCGGACTCCATAGAGGGGCCGAAGAACTCCTTGGCCGCCTCCGGAAGGTACAGCGTGGGCTGCCACCCCTCGCACAGCTCCGCCGCCAGCTCCACGCTCCTGGGGCCCAAGGCCGCCAGGACGATCGGGATGTCCGGCCGGACGGGATGGTTGATGAGCTTCAGAGCGCGGCCGCCCCGGCCCGTACCCCCGCGCTCGGCGGTCAGCGGCAGCTGGAAGACCCGGCCCTCGTGCCGCAGAGGCGCACGCCGCCAGACGGTCCGGCAGATCTCGATCACCTCCCGGATCCGGGTCAGCGGGGACGTGTGGGGCAGCCCGTGGAACCCCTCGACCACCTGGGGGCCGGACGCCCCGATGCCCAGTTCGAACCGTCCTTCCGACACGAAGTCGAGTCCGGCCGCGGTCATCGCGAGGAGCGCGGGGGTGCGCGAGTACACGTTGAGGATGCTGGTCGCGAGGCGCATCCGCTCGGTGCGTGCGGCGAGGTGGCCGAGCCGGCTCACCGAGTCGAAGGTGTACGCCTCGGGCAGCAGCACCGAGTCGACTCCGGCCGCCTCGAAGTCACCCAGCCGCCGGGCGGCTTCGGCGAAGCCGCCGGAGGAGCTCATCAGCAGTCCCACGTCCATGAGGAGCCTCTCTTGTTACGCCGGGGCCGAGGCCAGGACCGGCCCCGGATCACGGCGGCACACGTTGCGGGGCGGTCAGGCACGGGGTACGGGCGGTCAGGCACGGGCCCTCTCGGCGGACTGTTCCGTGGCCCCCGCCCCCCGCAGCCGTTCGCGCAGCTCGAACTTGCGGACCTTCCCCGACGGGGCCCGCGGGAGGTCGGGGACGACCACGACACGCTCGGGCGCCTTCTGCGGCGCCACCCGGTGACGGGCGAACAGTTCGCGTACCTCCGCGACGTCGAGTGTGCCGCTGTCGAGGACCACGAAGGCGGCCACGCGCTCGCCGTACCGCGGGTCGGGTTCGGCGACCACGGCGGCGTGCCGGACCCGTGGGTGGGTGGTGAGGATGTCCTCGACCTCCTTGGAGGCGATGTTCTCCCCGCCGCGGATGATGATGTCCTTGATGCGGTCGGTGATGGTCAGGTGGCCGTCCTCGTCGAGCCGTCCCACGTCGCCGGTGCGGAACCAGCCGCCGGGCAGGAACGCCACTGCGTCGTACGCGCGGTCGCGGTAGCCGACGAACTGGCTGGGACCGCGGGTCACGACCTCACCCGCCTCCCCCACCGGCAGCGGACGCAGTTCCTCGTCGACGATCCGCACCTCGTCGCCGAAGCGCACCAGGCCGTCCGTCTGGGACCGCTGGCGCGCCGAGGCGTCCAGCGGTGAGGTCGCACACCGAGGGTGCTCGGTGCTGCCGTAGGCGCGGGCCACGACGATGCCCGCGTCGTCGGCCCTGGCGACCAGCGCGGGCGGGACGTTGGCGGCGCCGATCTGGACGAAGCGCAGGCTGGAGATGTCCCGGCCGTGCTCCTCGGCAGCCCTAAGCAGCGCCTCCACGTGCAGGGGTGTGCCGCTGGTGATGGTGCACCGGAACTCCTCGACGAGCTCGACGGCACGGCGTTCGTTCCAGCGGTCCATGTGCACCGTGTCGGTGCCCCCGACGATCCCGCTGCACGCGGCGAGCAGTCCCGCGACATGGCCGGAGGGCCAGGGGACGAGGCGGGTGTCGTCGGGTCCCGCCTCGTTCATCAGGTCACCCTTGCGCAGCTCGTGCAGCAGCGTGTTGTGGGTGTGCTGCACGCCCTTGGGCGCGCCGGTGGTCCCGGAGGTGTAGATCACCGCGCACACGTCGTCGGCGCACACGTCCTCGCGCGGCGGCGTCTCCTCCGCCTCGGCGAGCAGGGTGGCCCAAGGGACCGTGTCCGGCGCCACCCGGTCGCCGATCATGACGACGTGGTCGAGGGCGGGCCCCGCGTCGAGGCGGGCCAGGCGTTCACCGAAGTCGATGGAGCGCCACGCGTCGGCCAGGACGAGCAGCTTCGCCCGGGCATCGCGCAGGATGACGCCGACCTCGGCGGAGTCGTAGATGTGGGTGATGGGCAGGACGACCGCGCCGGCCAGCCAGGTGCCGAAGTACGACACCACCAGCTCCAGCCGGTTGGGGACCTGTACGGCGACCACGTCACCGGGCCGTACCCCGAGCCGGCGCAGCCCGGCCGCCGCCCGTCTGCCCAGTGCGAGCACGTCCGCCAGGGTGACCGTGGTCGTCTCCGTCTCCGCGGCGAACACGAACCGCGTCCCGGGCACCCGGCGGCCGGCGTCCTCCAGGGCGTCGGCCATGGTGCGCGAGGAGTAGTGGCCCTCCCGGTACCAGCGCTCCCGCAGGGCGTCGAGGTCGTGCCGCCGCTGCTCGGGTGTCACGCTCACTGCCGTCCCCTCCGGTGTCCGCGTTCCGGTCATGTCAGTCGGCGAGCTCGAAGACGGTGGCGTTGGCGGTGCCGCCGCCCTCGCACATGGTCTGGAGGCCGAACCGGATGCCGTGGCGGCGCATGTGGTGCAGCAGCCGGGTGGCGAGGACGGCACCGGACGCGCCGAGCGGGTGTCCTACCGCGATGGCGCCGCCGAGCGGGTTGACCCGGTCCGGGTCGGCCTTCAGCTCGCTCTGCCAGGCGAGCGGTACCGGGGCGAAGGCCTCGTTGACCTCGAAGGCACCGATGTCCCCGATCGACAGGCCGGCCCGCCGCAGTACCTTGTGGGTGGCGGGGATGGGCGCCGTCAGCATCATCACCGGGTCGTCCCCGACGACCGCGCCCGCACGGATCGTCGCCAGCGGGCGCAGTCCGTGACGGCGGGCCAGCTCGGCCGTGGTGATGAGCAGTGCGGCGGCTCCGTCGGAGATCTGGGAGGCGTTGCCCGCGTGGATGACCCCGTCCTCCTCGAAGGACGGCTTGAGCTTCGCCAGGGTCTCGGGCGACGTGCCCCGGCGCAGTCCCTCGTCCTGCTTCAGATCCGGCGCCGCGGGCACGGTGACCAACTGCTCGTCGAAGACCTCCGCGTCGATGGCGGCGGCGGCCAGCGTGTGCGAACGCGAGGCGTACTCGTCCAGTCGGTGCCGGTCGAGTCCCCACTTGCGGGCGATCATCTCGGCCCCGGTGCCCTGTTCCAGCCGGTCCGTCCGGTAGCGGTCCAGCACGGTCCGCCCGTAGGGCAGGCCGGTCTGCCGGGCGGCTCCGAGCGGCACGCGGGACATGGACTCGACGCCTCCCGCGATCACCCAGTCGTAGGCGCCCGCGACGACGGCGTGCACCGCCGATTCGACGGCCTGCTGGCTGGAGCCGCAGGCCCGGTTGAAGGTGACGCCCGGAATACTCTCGGGCCAGCCGGCCGCGAGCGCCGTGAACCGGGCGATGTTGCTGGACTGGTCCCCCAACTGCGTGACGCATCCCCACATCACGTCTTCGATGTACTCCGGCGGGACCTCGTTGCGCTCCACGAGCGCGCGCAGGACGACCGCCGAGAGGTCGACGGGATGCACCTCGCTCAGCGCCCCGTTGCGCTTCCCGATGGGAGTGCGCACCGCGTCCACGATCACTGCCTGACGTGCCGTCATCTCTCCTCGCTCCCACATCGCAGGTTCCGCGTGTCCACCCGATCGGGCCCGCAGGGCCCGTCAGAGCGCCGGACCGCCCCGGGCTCGTCCGCCCGCCACCGGGCGAGCGTGTCCTCCACCGACGACGCCGACGGTGCACCCGCGAACCGCCGGCCGCCCAGCGTCGGCCGCCATCCCGTCCGGCCGTCCGGCGCGGGCACCAGCGCGTGTCTGGCGCGCAGGTGCGGATGGCCGGCGGCTTCCGCCAAGTTCAGCACGGGGCTCAGGCAGGCGTCCGTCTTCTCGGCCGCGGCCGCCCATTCGTCCCGCGTGCGCCGTCGTACGGCCCGCTCGATCTCCCGGCGCAACTCGGGCCAGACGCGGGGGTCCTCGCGTGTGTCGGTCCACGCGGGGTCGAGGTCCAGCAGCTCCACGAGTGCCGCGAAGAACGGCGCCTCCAGGGCACCGATCGCCACGTGCCCGCCGTCGGCGCACCGGTAGACGTCGTAGTAAGGCGCCCCGGTGTCCAGCCTGTTGGTGCCGGCGACGTCCGACCAGGTGCCCCTGGACCGGTACTCGTGCAGCATGGCCGTGAGGTAGGTCGTTCCGTCGACGATGGCAATGTCGAGCACCTGGCCCGCTCCCGTACGGGCACGCTCGTGGAGTGCGGCCAGGACGGACATCACCAGATACATGCCGCCCGCGCCGAAGTCCCCCAGCAGGTTGGCGGTCGGGGTGGGTACCTCGCCCTGCCGTGCGGCGTGGTGCAAAGCACCGGTGATCGCTATGTAGTTGATGTCGTGCCCCGCCGTCGGGGCGAGCGGGCCGTGTTGTCCCCAGCCGGTCATGCGCGTGTAGACCAGCCGTGGGTTGACCTTTCGCACCTTCTCCGGCCCCAGCCCCAGCCGCTCCATCACGCCGGGCCGGAAGCCCTCGATCAGGACGTCGCACCGCTCGGCGAGCCGCAGCGCCTCCTGGCGCCCTTCGGCCGACTTGACGTCGAGTTCGACTACGGGCCGGTTCTCCGCCAGCGCGGGCCTGGCGGTGCGCGGCCTGGTGACGGCCAGTACGTCGGCCCCCAGATCGGCGAGCAGCATGCCCGCGAACGGCCCGGGCCCCAGGCCCAGGAACTCCAGGACCCGCACGTCGCCGAGGGGTGGAACCGCTGACATCGGTCCTCCTATGATGACTCGCGCCATAGGGTATATCAGTTAACGGTTTTAGATAATGACCTGGGAGGAGCGGGCGATGCCGTACAGCTTCTACGAGGACGACCACACCGCGTTCCGCCGGACCGTGCGCAGCCTGGTCGAGCGCTCGGTGACCCCGCATCTGGAGGAGTGGGAGGAGGCGCGCCTCATCGACCGCTCCGTCTGGAAGGCGGCGGCCGCCGCGGGTGTGCTGGGACTGCGCGTACCCGAGCGGTTCGGCGGGGCGGGCGCCGGCGACTACCGTTTCCGGTGCGTGATCCAGGAGGAGTTGGCCGAGGTCGGGGCGGCCGCCCTGGCTTCCGGCTTCTCGATCAACGAGGACATCGTCGCCTCGTACCTGGTCGGGTTCGGGACCGACGAGCAGCAGGAAAGGTGGCTGCCCGGCATGGCGGCGGGCGAGGCGGTCGCGTCCATCGCCATGACCGAGCCGGGCGGCGGCAGCGACCTGCGCGGGATACGCACCACCGCGCGACGCGAGGGGACGGACTGGGTCCTCAACGGCGCCGAGACGTTCATCACCAGCGGTTCCAGCTCCGATCTGGTGATCGTGGCCGCCCGCACCGGGGAGGCGGCCGGCCGCTCCCGGCTCTCCCTGTTCCTCGTACCGTCCACGGCACCGGGATTCCAACGAGGGCGCAAGCTCAGGAAGTTGGGCCTGCACGCCCAGGACACCGCCGAGCTGTACTTCGACGACGTGCGGCTGCCTCCGGAAGCCCTGCTGGGCGAGGAGGGCGCGGGCTTCGGCCAGCTCACCGCCCAACTCCCCCTGGAGCGGCTCTCGATCGCCTGGCGCGCGGTGGTGGCGGCGGAGGCGGCCGTGCGCTGGACGGTGACGTACACACGGGAGCGCCGGGTGTTCGGGCGGCGGCTCGCCGACTTCCAGAACACCCGGTTCCGGCTGGCCGAACTGACCACCGAGGTCGAGGTGACCCGCGGCTATCTGGAGCGCTGCGTCCTCGACCTCAACGAGGGTACCCTCGACGCCGTGACCGGGGCCAAGGCCAAGTGGTGGGCCACGGAACTCCAGAACCGGGTGGTCGCCGCCTGTCTCCAACTGCACGGCGGCTACGGCTACATGGACGAGTACCGGATCTCACGGGCGTACGCCGACGCACGCGTGCAGACACTCGTCGGCGGAACGACCGAGATCATGAAGGAGATCATCGGCCGCGACCTGGCCGGACCGAAGCCCGGCGGGGACACCTGAGCGGCTGTCCCCGCGCGCGTCCAGGCCGAACCGGGCGAGCGCCTACGAGGACGCGGCGCCCGGCTTCTCGCTGAACTGGTGCCCGAGGAAGGCGCCGGTCCACGCCATCAGGTCCCCGGGTACGTAGTAGTCCTTCTCGTCGTTGATCACGTCCCAGTTCTTCACGACGTCCTCGATCGTGGCCGGACCGTCCTCGTGCACATAGCCGGGTGTGGACCCGATGAAGAAGCGCGCGAAGCGGCCGGCGCCCGCCGCGTAGATCTCGCCATTGACCGGGCAGGCCTCGTGCGCGAGATAGGCGACGAGCGGCGACACCGCCTCCGAGGGCATGCCCGCCTGCTGGGCGGCGGCCTCGGCCGCGGCCTCGTCCTCGATGCCGCCCATGCGGGTCAGCGCGGCCGGGGCGACCACGTTCACCTTGATGCCGTGCGGTTCGCCGGCCAGCCGCGCGCTGCGGGCCAGACCGACCACGCCTCCCTTGGCCGCCGCGTACGACAGGTTGTTGTCGAGGCCGAACAGACCGGCGGACGTCGTCAGCACGACCCGGCCGTACCCCTGCTCGACGAAGTGCGGCCAGGCGGCCTTCATGGTGTTGAACGAGCCGAGCAGGTGAACGGCGAGATGGCGTTCGAGGTTGTCGAGGTCGACCTCGGGCAGCCCCGCCCACCTGATGATGCCGGCGTTGTTGACGACGATGTCGACGCGGCCGAAGGCGTCCAGCGCGGAGCCGATGATCGCCTCGCCGCCCGCCTCGGTGGAGACGTCGTTGGTGTCGGCGACGGCCTGGCCGCCGGCCGCGACGATCGAGTCGGCCACCTGCTGCGCCGGACCGGCGTCGGCCCCCTCGCCCGCCATCGATCCGCCGAGGTCGTTGACGACGACCTTCGCTCCCCGTTCGGCCAGCAGACGGGCATGGGCCCGCCCGATACCCCGCCCCGCGCCGGTGACGACGGCCACACGTCCTTCGAAGCTGAACTCACTCATGGGTGACTCCTGTCGTACTGCGCTGTCCCGCCGTGTCTGACTTCCGGGTCTCCCGGGCCGCCACGGCCGGTTATTCCTCTATGCGGATGGCGAGCGCGGGGCACACCGCCGCCGCGTTACGGACGTCGTCCGCCAGCTCCGCCGGCGGGTTCTCGTGCAGCAGGACGACGATGCCGTCCTCGTCACGCTGGTCGAAGACGTCCGGGGAAGCGTTCACGCACTGTCCGGCGGCGACGCACTTCTCCTCGTCGATGAGGACCTTCATGCAATCTCTCCCATTCGTCTCAGGGGGTGGGGACGGGGGTGTGCAGGGCGTCGACGACCTCCTGGCGGCGCAGGCGCGTCTGCTTGGGCATGTTCCAGCCCAGCACCCCGGTCACCGCGCCCTCGCTGGAGTACCGGGCGACGAACCGGCGGGCCGCCACTTCGCCTTCGACGACCTCCACGTCGGCGTCCACGGGCAGCAGCCCGTGGACCTGGAGCTTCGCCTCGAACTGGTCGGTCCAGAAGTAGGGCACGGGCACGTACGGCCGGTCCTCGCCGAGAAGGACACCGGCGACGGCCGCGGCCTGCTCCGTGGCGTTCGTACGGTTCTCCAGACGCATCAGGCGGTCGTAGCTCTCATGGTGGAACCGGGCCACGTCACCGACCGCGTAGATCCCGTCCGCCGCACGGCAACGGGAGTCGCACACGACCCCGTTGTCCAGGGTCAGGCCGCTGTCCGACAGCCACTCGGTCGCGGGGGACGCACCGATGGCGACGACGACCACCTCCGCCGCGAGGGTCTCCCCGGTGCTCAGCTGCACCCCGGCGACCCGCCCGTCGCGGCCGCTCAGCCCCGCGACCCCGGCCCCCAACCGCAGTCGTACGCCGTGCTCCTGGTGGAGTTCCGCCAGCAGCCCGGCCACCATCGGGCCCACTTGCAGGGCCATCGGCGCGGACAGCGGACCGGTGAGGGTGACCTCCAGTCCGAGCGTGCGCGCGGTGGCCGCGATCTCCGACCCGAGCACGCCCTCGCCGACCACGACCAGCCGCGCGCCGGGGCGCAGCTCCGCCTTCAGGGCGAGTGCGTCGTCGAGTCCCCGGAGCACGTGAACACCCGCCAGGCCGTCCTGACCGGGCAGCGTTCGAGGCCGGACGCCGGTGGCGAGGACGACCGCGTCCGCGGACAGTTCCCGTCCGGACGCGGTGCGCACGGTCCGGGCCGCCGCGTCCAGCGCGATCGCCTCGTCGCCGAGTACGAAGTCGGCGTCGAGGCCGGAAAGGATCTCCTCCGTGCGCAACGTCGCCCACTGCGGTTCCCACGCGCCGGAGAGGACCTGCTTGGACAGGGGCGGCCGGTCGTACGGCGCGTGCGGCTCGTCGCCGATCACGGCGACCTCGCCGGTGTATCCCTTGCGTCGCAGCGACTCCACCGTGGTGAGTCCGGACGCCGACGCGCCCACCACCAGGATCCGTCCGGGGGCGGTCATGCGCTCACCCCGGCGGCCTGGACACCGTGCTCGATCCTCATGGCTGACTCCGATGTTGCTTCATACGTTCCCTCAAAATAGACCAGACGGTCTAAAGAATAAAGAGACAGGCGGATGTCATGCGAGATAGCGTCCGCCGTTGGTACTGAGGGTCTGTCCCGTGACGTATCCGGCTTCTTCGGAGGCCAGATACGCGACCGCGTAGGCGACGTCCTCGGGCCGGCCGGCCCGCTTCATCGGCATCGTCAGCGCGACCGCGTCCACGTCGATCGGCCCTTGGCGCACCAGGGGGGTGTCGATGAAGCCCGGGGGCACGTGGTTGACGGTGATGCCCTTGTCCGCGAACTCGATGGCCAGCGCCCGGGTGAGGCCGATGACCCCGCCCTTGGAGGCCGCATAGTGGGCCATGGCCGGCGCACCGGTCTGCGCGGACGAGGACGAGATGTTGACGATGCGCCCCCAGCCCGCCTCCAGCATGTCGGGCACCAGCTCCTTGGTGACCAGGAACGGCCCCTTGAGATTGATGCCGATCATGCGGTCCCAGGCATCCTCGGCGATGCTGGTGAACGGCTGGTAAGCGGTGATCCCCGCGTTGTTGACGAGGATCGTGACGGGGCCCAGCTCAGCCCGGGTCCGGGCCGCCGCCGAGGCCACGGCAGTGGCCTCGGCCGCATCCCCGCCTACGGCGATCGCCGTTCCACCCGCCTCCTGGATCGCGGTGACGGTCTTCTCGGCCCCACCGAGATCCAGATCCCACACCGCGACCTTCGCACCCTGCGCCGCCAGTACCGTCGCGACCGCCTGGCCGATACCCCGGGCGCCGCCGGTGACGACGGCGACCTTTCCCTGCAATGACATACCCCTGCTCCTCGCTCGTGTGACACCGCGCGACAGGCCTCCGACAGACCCCGCCGCTCGGCCGGCCATGCACCCCGTGCATGCGTCCGGCGCCCCATGGAGCACCGCCCCCCGTCAGTCGGGGAGGGCCTCCCGTGCGGCGTTCCGGGCCGCCGTCGCGGCCGGGAAACCCGCGTAACCACTGGCGTGGTAGATGACTTCGGCGATCTCGTCCCGGGTCAGACCGTTGGTGACGCCGATCCGGAAGTGGGTCCGCAGTTCGGTCTCCGCGCCCAGCGCGATGAGGATTCCCAGGGTGACCAGGCTGCGGTCACGCGGACCGAGCCCCTCACGCGCCCACAGGGATCCCCACACACTGGTCAGGCCGATCTCGACCAGTTCCTCACCGAGGCGCCCGTCCCGCAGGTCGATGTCCCCGTCCGGGAACACACCGGGCAGTGCGTCTCGCATGGCCTTGAGCCCGGCAGCGCGCAGGCCGGTCGGCTCTTCGGCGTTCTTGGCCGTCATGGGCGACTCCTGTTGGCACGACACTGTGTCCTCCCCGCGCTCCGAAAGTTAGTCCAATCGGTCGGTATAATCAACGACCAGGACAGGAATCACCTGTCGCCAGGCCGCGGAGGAGTTCGCGGCAGACATTCAGAGGGTCGACCACCGCCCGCAGGCATCTCCCCACGGCACGGCCATTGATCGAGTCAGGGCCCTGCTCTACTCTCACCTCAATATTCGATCGATCGGTCGACATATAAAACTCGGGCTCACGCGGGCGGAGCAGCCCCCTGTGCACTGTGGAGGGCAGATGAGCAAGACGACGAAGACGGCGGCCGCGGCACCCGGAGGTCAGGCCGATCCGGCCGACCTGCTGGACGTCGTGGTCATCGGCGCGGGTGTCACCGGCATCTACCAGCTGTACCGGGCTCGCGAGGCGGGTCTCTCGGCGAGGCTGTGGGAGGCCGGCAGCGGCGTCGGCGGTGTGTGGTACTGGAACCGCTATCCCGAGGCGCGCTTCGACTCCGAGAGCTACACCTACGGCTACCTCTTCTCCAAGGAGCTGTGGGAGGAGTGGGAGTGGTCGGAGCAGTACGCCGGGCAGCCGGAGATCGAGCGGTACTTCAACCACGTGGTCGACCGGTTCGACCTGCGGCGTGACATCGCCGTCAACACCAAGGTGACCTCGGCCGTCTTCGACGAGCCGTCCGGCACCTGGACGGTGACGGCCGAGAACGGCACCACGGTCCGGACGCGCTTCCTCGTCGCGGCCACCGGAAACCTCTCGGTCCCCTTCATCCCCGGCATCGCGGGCCGGGAGGACTTCAGGGGCGAGCAGCACCACACCAGTCGCTGGCCCAAGAAGCCGATCGACTTCACCGGCAAGCGGGTGGCGCTCGTCGGGACCGGCTCCAGCGGCGTCCAGATCGTGCCGGCCATCGCCGACGAGGTGGCCTCCCTGACCGTCTTCCAGATGAAGGCGGACTGGGTCACGCCCCTCAACAACAGGCCGATCACGGCCGAGGAGCAGGCCGGGCTCAAGGCGGACTACGAGCGGATCCGGGACACCCTCGACACCTCTCCCAGCGGGTTCCTGCACACCATGAATCCGGTCATGGGCGCGGACGTCAGCCCCGAGGAGCGCCAGGAGTTCTACGAGAAGGTCTGGAACAGCCCCGGCTTCACGAAGTTGACCGAGCACTACCGCGACATGACGTTCAATCCCACGGTGAACGCCGAGTGGTGCGACTTCATGGCCGGCAAGATCCGCGGCATCGTGAAGGACCCCGCGACGGCGGAGAAGCTCATCCCCACCGACGGCGGCTACGGCGCCCGGCGCCCGCCGTTCGGCACCGGCTACTTCGAGGCGTACAACAAGCCGGCCGTCTCGCTCGTCTCCCTGCCCGAGGAGCCCATCGTCCGGTTCACCGAGACGGGCATCGAGACCTCGGCGGGCCTGCGTGAGTTCGACATCGTCATCTGGGGCACGGGCTACGACTTCGGTACCGGCGCGCTCAACCGCCTGGGGGTGCGCGGACGCCAGGGTCTGGCGCTGGAGGAGCACTGGGCGAACGGCCCGCGTACCTATCTCGGGATCGCCGCGGCCGGGTTCCCCAACTTCTTCTTCCCCGGCGGCCCGCACGGCGCACTCGGCAACAACCCGCGCTACGCCGGCGACCAGGTGGACTTCGCGCACGAGGCGCTGCTGCACGCGTACAAGCAGGGCTACAACGTGATCGAGGTCAAGGCCGCCGCGGAGCAGGAGTGGACCGACCTCATGAACAACAGCGACAACATGTCGATCTTCCAGAAGGCCAGCTACTTCTACGGGGCCAACATCCCGGGCAAGGCGGTCAGCCAGCTGCTGAACCCCACCGGGCGGTGGAAGCTCCAGGAGCTGATCCAGGAGGTCCGGGAGAACGAGTTCAACACCTTCGACCTGGCGAAGGCGGGCCTCGCGGCAGACGCGTGACACCCGCGCTCCCCCACGACCACGCCGGTGCCCCGGGAAACGGATCCTGGGGCACCGTCGTGCGCGTGCGTACGGCCACGCGGATCCGTCGGCCGGATCCCGCCGCTCACACCACGGCGCGCGCGGCAACGCGAAGGTCCCGCATCAGGCCGCCCGCGCGGCTTCGGAGAAGATGAACGCCCCGTACACGTCGCCCACGGTCTCGTCGGCCGGCCCTCCCAGGGGCGATCCCGGCAACGGGTACGGCCGCCACGGGACTGGCGCCCCGGCCATCAGGTCCGTCCACTCCTCCTCGGCCGCGAGCCCCACCTCGACGACGTCCCGCCGGTGATCGCGGGCCCGCACGAGGGCACCGGTGATGAAGTCCACCTGATCGCCGGGATGACGAGGGTTGTCGGGTGCGCAGTGCGGGCCACCGGGGAAGAAGAAGTTCGGGAAGCCCGCGGTCATGACACCGAGATAGCTCCGCGGGCCGTCCGCCCAGTAGCCCGCCAGCCTGAGTCCGTCCCGGCCCCGCACCCCGAGCCGCTTCAGCGTGCCGCCGCTGAACGCGTCGTCCCCGGCCACGATGAGACCTCCCGCGCACACACCGCTGTCGCTGAACGCGGACGAGCGGTTCTCCGGGACGTGCGAGGCGGACGGCTCCTGGCGGGCGACCCGGTGCGCCCGCCCGACGTCCCGGCCTTTGCGGTGTCCGGCCCCGGCCTGCTGCCGGCCGCCCGTACAGAGACGGCCGGGCGCCGGGAGGGCTCCGGTGGCGGCGACCAGGAAGCGTGCCCGGTACTCGACGGCGTCGCCGGTCAGCACCGACCAGGTCCCGGTCGGGTCGTCGTAGACCGCCGACCCCACCGTGACGCCCAACCGGATGTGCGGGCGCAGGTCCTGACGGTCGACCAGATGGTTGAGATAGCCCTCGATGACCGGTTGTCCGGCGCCTTCCTCGGGCCGCTCCCAAGCGGCTCCCAGCTCTGCCGAGAAGAGGTGTCCGCGGACACTGCTCTCCGCCTCGAAGCGCGCCTCGAAGGAGTTGTTCCAGTACCAGATCCCGCCGACCCCCAGGCCGGCCTCGAGCAGCACCGCGGAGAAGCCCTCGGCCCGGGCACGGTAGAGCTGGTAGAGGCCCGTGGTGCCGGCCCCCACGATCAGCACGTCGGCCTCGGTTCGCCAGTCCACTCAACATCCCTCCTCGTGCTGAGCGGTCGCCCACCGCTGAGCAGGACACAAGAGGTTAGACCGATCGGTCGGTGAATTAAATCCCCGTCACACTATCGGCGCGCGCAGAGGTAGGCAACGCCCGGAACAGGAGACGGCCCCCCGCGTCACGCCTTGGCGGAGGAACGCGGAATCGGTACGGGGGCGGCGGTCTCCCGTTTCGCGAGGAAGTCGCTCACACGGTCCTCGATGTCGTCGAACCGGCGGCCGGGGCCGGCGAATCCCGAGAAGAGCGTCGCGCAGTACTCCCGGGACAGACGCCGAGCGTCCCACTCGCCACCCGTCCTGATCCACTGGTAGGTGTGGTTGTGCATGTTCAGGAACTGCAGGGTGGCCAGCCTGGGATCGGCCTTGCGGAACGATCCGTCCTCCATCGCGGCGACGAGCAACCGCTGGACGACATCCTCGAATTCGCGGCGCTGGCTCAGCAGGCGGGTGCGGTTGGCCCCGCGCAGGTTCCGGTAGTCGTGTTCGTAGACCCGGACATGGTCCAGCCGGGCCAGGATGTTCTCCAGGAGGGTCTGGGACAGCAGCCGAAGCTGTAGCACCGGATCCTCGTCCAGGGCGGCGATCCGGTGCACGCCGGCGAGCATGGGGCGCATCACCCGGTCCTGGATCTCGACAAGCAGATGCTCCTTCGAGCCGATGTAGTAATAGAGCGCGCCCCTGGCCAGCCCCGCGGCATCGCCCACCTCCGCGATACCGGTGGCGGCGTACCCTTTCTCGGCGAACAGCGCGGCCGCCTTGTCGATGATCTCCTGACGCTTGATCTCGTAACCCGGTCCGTGCCCTGGTGGTCTTGCCATGATTCAGCATTCTAGGGACTGCGATCAGCAAGCCGCGGGACGGGTCGGGCGAGAAAGGGTTTTGGATCACTCGGTCCATTGCGGTTCAGATCGCGGCGATACGGCGCAGGGTCTCGGCGATCGTGTCCCGTGAGGGCAGCCACGCACGCTCCAGGGAGGGCGCGTACGGGGCGGGTACCGGGGGCGGCGCCACGCGCGTGACCGGTGCGTCCAGGTGCCAGAAACCCTCGTCGACGGCGAGCGCGGACAGCTCGGCGCCGACCCCGAAGTCCCGGACCGCCTCGTGGGCGATCACCAGACGGTTCGTCTTCGCCAGGGAGGCGAGCACGGTCTCGCGGTCGAGCGGTGCCACCGTACGCAGGTCGACGACCTCGACGCTGACGCCTTCCGCGCTCAGCAGCTCGGCAGCGGCGAGACAGTCCTGCACCATACGGGACCAGGAGACGAGCGTGATGTCAGTGCCCTCGCGCACCACCTTCGCCCGGCCCAGCGGGATCAGGTGATCGGCCGGCGGCCGTGGCCCCTTGAGGCCGTACTGCAGCCGGTTCTCGACGAAGACGACCGGATTGGGGTCCTGGATCGCGGCCCTCAACAGCCCGTATGTGTCAGCGGGGTTGGAAGGCATCACCACGGTCAGTCCGGGGATGTGCGCGAGCAGCGCCTCCAGGCTCTGCGAGTGCTGGCTGCCCGAGGAGCGGCCGGCGCCGAACTGGGTGCGGACGACGAGCGGCATGGACGCACGGCCGCCGGTCATGAAGCGCAGCTTCGCCGCCTGGTTGAGCAGCATGTCGAGGCAGACACCGATGAAGTCCATGTACATGATCTCCACGACGGGCTTCATCCCGGCCATGGCGGCACCCACCGCCGCACCGAGGATCGCGCTCTCGCTGATCGGGGTGTCGCGCACCCTGCCCGGGAACGCCTGCGCCAGGCCGCGGGTGAGCCCGAAGACGTTGCCGCCGGCGCCGACGTCGATCCCGGCCACGAACACCGAGGGGTCCGCGGCGAGTTCGTGCTCCAGGGCGAGCCGTACGGCGTCCATCGAACGGAAGATCTCGGCCTCGTCCGGGAGCGGGGCCGGTTCGGGTACGGCGGTACGCGGAGCGGTGACGAAGTCGTGGAGGGTCTCCGGGGCGGGCTCGGGCAGGCTCCTCGCCCACTCCACCGCCGCGTCGATCTCCTTGTCGATCTCCTCGTCCACCGCGTCGGCCCGGGACGCGTCCACCCCGGCCGCCGCCAGATGCCGGCGTGCCACGAGCAGGGGGTCGCGTTCCTTGGCCGCGGTGACCTCCTCCGGGCTGCGGTAGCGCTGCGGGTCACCCTCGTAGTGGCCGTGCCAGCGGTAGGTCTCCGCCTCCACCAGGACCGGACCCCCGCCCTGCCGGATCCGCTCCACCACGTCGGTCATGATCCCGGTCACCGCCAGGACGTCGTTGCCGTCGACGTGTGCGTAGCCGATCCCGTATCCGGCGGCACGGGCGGAGAGCGGCGCCCGGTGCTGCTCGGCGGCGGGCGAGAACTCCGAGTAGTGGTTGTTCTCGCACAGGAAGACGACCGGCAGGTCCCATACGGCGGCGAGGTTGACCGCCTCGTGGAACATGCCCTGCGCGACCGCGCCGTCCCCGAAGAACGCCACCACCACGTCCCCCGCGTCGCGCAGCTTGGCGGCGGTGGCCACTCCGGTGGCGATGGGCAGGCCCGCGCCGACGATGCCGTTGGCGCCGTAGATGCCGAGACCCGGGTCGGCGATGTGCATGGAGCCGCCGCGGCCGTGGCAGGTGCCCGCCTCCTTGCCCATCAGCTCGGCCATCATCGACGCCGTGTCCAGCCCCTTGGCCAGCACGTGTCCGTGGCCCCGGTGGGTGGAGGTGATGCCGTCGGTGTCGCGAAGGGGCCAGCAGGCGCCGACCGCGCTGGCCTCCTGCCCGATCGACAGATGCAGGAAGCCGGGGATCTCCGTGGCCTTGTACAGGTCCGACGCCCGCTGCTCGAACCGGCGGATGCGGCTCATCCGCCGGTACATCTCAAGGAGTTGTTCCGCGTGCGTGGATCTCACTGCGGTCATCTGCGGTGCCACGGTCATGGTGTGTCCTCACTACTCCTGCGTCCCCTTGTGGAGCTGGTGTCCGGCCCCGCGCCACGGGCCGGAGCCACCCGGATCTCACGCCCGCTCGACCAGTGCCCTGGCGATGACGTTGCGCTGGATCTCGTTGGTGCCCTCGCCGATCTCGAGGATCTTGGCGTCGGCGTAGAAGCGGGAGATCTCCGACTCCCGCATGTAGCCGTAGCCGCCGTGGATCTGCACCGCCTGGGAGGCCGCGCGGTTGGCGACCTCGGAGGCGTACAGCTTCGCCATCGCCGCCTCCGTGGCGTGCGGACGCCCCTGGTCGGCGAGCCAGGCGGCGCGGTAGACCATGCAACGGGCCGCCTCGAACTCCGTGCCCAGATCCGCGATCTTGTGGGCCACGGCCTGGAAGGCGGCCAGCGGACGCCCGAACTGCTCGCGCTCCTTGGCGTGCTGGAGCGCGAGCGCGAGCGCCGCCTTCGCCAGTGACATGCCCAGCGCCGCCACGCTGATCCGGCCCTTGTCCAGGACGGACAGGAACTGGCGCAGTCCCCCGCCTTCCTCGCCGATGAGATGGTCCTCGGGGATGAAGCAGTCGGTGAAGACGAGTTCCCGGGTGTCCATGGCGTGCCAGCCGAGCTTCTTCAGCTTGCGGCCGACGGTGTAGCCGGGCGTGTCCGTCGGCACGTAGAAGGTCGCGAACCGCTTGCGTCCTCCGTCGTCGCGTCCGGTCACCGCGAGCAGGGTCACGCCCTGGCTGATGTCCGTACCGGCGTTGGTGATGAACATCTTGGTGCCGTTGATCACCCAGCCCCCGTCCACGCGGCGGGCGGTGGTGGCGATGCCGGCCGCGTCGGAGCCGGCCTCGGGCTCGGTCAGGCCGAACGCTCCGATGGCCTCGCCCCGGGCCAGCGGAGCCAGCCAGCGGTGCTTCTGCTCCTCCGTGCCGTAGGCGAGCAGCGGCAGCGTGGCGATCGTGGAGTGCGCGTTCCAGGAGGAGGCCACGGACTGGTCGGCGGCGCCCAGCTCCTCCATCACCGCCACATAGGACACCAGGTCCGATCCGGCGCCGTCGTACTCCTCGGGCACCAGCATGCCCATCAGTCCGAGCGAGCCGAGCTTGGTGAAGATATGGGTCGGGAACTCCTCGTTCTCGGACCACTCGGCGGCGTGCGGCGTGATCTCGCGGGCCGCGAACTCGCGGACCATCTCCTGCAGCGCGCGCGTCTCTTCCGGCAGGTCGAAATCCATGTCACAGCCCCTTGGGAGTCAGCAGAACCTTGAGATGCCGGGCCCGGTCCACAGTCAGGTCGCTGAAGACCCCGATGCCCTGTGCCAGCGAGAACCGACCGGTGAGCAGGGGTGAGGCGTCCAGGCGCCCGGTGCTCATCAGGTCGATGACGCGGGGGATGTCGAAGTTGTAGCCGAGCGTGCCCAGCACGGCCCGCTCGTAGAAGACCAGTTGCCCCATGTCGATCTCGACGTTGCCGTGTCCGACCCCCGCCAGGACGACCCGGCCGCCGCGCCGGACGGTGGCGACCGCCTGTCCCGCGAGCGCCGCCACGCCGGTCGCGTCGATCACCGCGTCCGGGCCGACACGGCCGGTGCGCAGGAAGACCTCCCGGCGTACGTCCGTCTCGTTCGGGTCGAACGCCTCCGTGACACCGATCTCCAGGAGCTTGTCCCGGCGCTCCTTCAGCGGCTCGCTCACGTACAGCCCGGCGGCTCCCGCGAGTCGGGCGGCGAGCACGACCGCGAAGCCGATCGGTCCGCCGCCGACCACCAGCACGTTGTCACCGGGTCCTACTTCCGCCCGGGTCACCGCGTGCAGTCCGACGGCCAGTGGTTCGGCGAGCGCGGCCATCTCGTCGGTGACGTTGCCGGGCAGGCGGACCAGCCCGGCGAGCGGCACGGTGACGCGTTCGGCGAACGCGCCGGCGGAGGCGAGTCCCACGGAACCGCTCCTGGGGCAGATGTGGTACTCGCCGCGCACGCACCAGTAGCAAGTGCCGCATCGCCAGACGGGATCGGCGGTCACGCGGTCGCCGACCTCGATGCCGGGCACCTCGGAGCCCAGCGCGAGGACGGTTCCGCTGAACTCGTGCCCCAGCGCCAGGGGCGGCTCCGCTCCGGTGAGGGGGTGCGGGCCGGTGCGGATCATGTGCGGGCCTTCGAGGAACTCGTGCAGATCGGTGCCGCACACCCCGCACCAGGAGACCTCCACGACCGCCTCGTGCGGCCTCGGCCGGGATGGGTCGGGGACCTCTTCCAGCCGCAGGTCCCGTGCACCGTGCCAGCGCAGTGCCTTCACGCCCTGCCTCCCTCCGTGTCGTCGTGGTCCGGCCCGGGGCCTGCGAACGTCGCCTTTCCCGGTCCGTGTTCGAGGAAGGAGCGAAGTCCGGTGGCCGCGTCGGCGGTGCCGAAGACTCCGGTGAACAGGGACCGCTCCAGGGCGAGTCCGGTGGACACGCCGGCGTCGGCGCCGTGGTCCACCGCCTCCTTGATCGCTTCCAGAGCCGCGGCGGGCCCCTCCGCGAGCCGCTTCGCGTAGCCGAGGGCGGCGGCGAGCACCTCGTCGGCCGGGACCACCTCGTCCACCAGGCCGATCCGCAGCGCCTCCTCGGCGCCCACCCGGCGACCGGTCATCAGCAGGTTCTTGGCCCGTGCCGGGCCGAGCAGGCGCGTCAGCCGCTGGGTGCCGCCGGATCCCGGCATGATGCCGAGCTGCACCTCCGGCTGACCGAGCAGGGCGTCCCGGGCCGCGACGCGGTAGTCGGCGCACAGCGCCAGTTCGAGGCCGCCGCCGAGCGCGTAGCCGGTGATCGCCGCGACGACCGGCATCGGCAGCCGGGCGACCTCGTCGAAGGTCCGTTGCAGGGCCCGGTTCCAGCTTCGTATCTCCTCGGGCCCCATCGCCGCCAGCGCCTGGATGTCGGCACCGGCCGCGAACAGCCGCTCACCGCCGTAGAGCACCACGGCCCGTACGTCGCGGGAGTCGGCCAGCTCACGGGCCACCGCCGCCAGCTCGCGCCGTTGTTCGGAGTCGAAGGCGTTCATCGGTGGATTCGTCAGCCGGAGGACCACGACCGGTCCGTCGGCCTCCCATCGAATACGTGGCACAGAGACCCTCCTGCTCGGCCGAAAACGCTCCGCGCGGCGGTTGTAGGTGGCAGCGGAGCGCCGTAAAGTGCGGCTACGGTTTTATAGACCAATGAGTACACGAAAACATTGTAGTGGGCAACTGACCGGTCGGGACAATGCCGGTCGCCGAACGGGAGAGTCGCCGTGCACAATTTCGCGAGCATCCTCGACTACCACTTGGCCCAGCGGCCCGATGCCGTGACCGTCGTCCAGGACGAACGGCACCTGACCGTGCGCGAGCTGCACGAACGGGTCAACCAGCTGGCCGCGGGCCTGTCCGAACTCGGCGTGGGCCGGGGTGACATCGTGGGGCTGCTGCTGTACAACCGGCCGGAGTTCCTGGAGCTGGTGTATGCCGTCAACCGGATCGGGGCGGTTTTCCTGCCGCTGAACTACCGGCTGTCCGAAGACGAATGGCAGTACATCCTCGACCACGCCCGTGCCAAGGTGATCGTGACCGAGCCGGAGTTCGTCCCGGCCGTGGCCCGGATCGACCCGGGGCTGAGCCACCTGGAGCACCGGATCCAGCTCGACGCCGATCCCACCGCGCCGCCGTGGACGGGTTACGAGGAGCTGCTGGCCCGCCACAAGGGCGCCCGAGTGGAGCCGGTGGACGTGGCCCCGGGTGACCTGCAGCGTCTGATGTACACCTCCGGCACCACCTCACGGCCCAAAGGCGTGTGTCTCACCTACGGGAACGTGCAGGCCAAGAACCTCGCCCACATCGTGCACTTCGGGCTGACCGCGGCGGACACCACGCTGGTCTGCGGACCGCTCTACCACGTCGGAGGGCTGGACATGCCCGCTCTCGGAGTGCTGTACGCGGGCGGCAAGGTCGTCCTGCAGCGCAGGTTCGACCCCGAGGGCGTGCTGCGCGCGATCCAAGAACACCAGGTCACCAACGTCTGGTTGGCGCCGGCCATGGTCAACGCCGTCCTGGAGGTCCCGGACCGCGAGACCTACGACACCGCGTCCGTACGTTTCGTCCTGGGCGGCGGCGAGAAGACCCCCGAGCCGGTGCTGCGGCGGATCACGACCGCCTTCCCCAACGCCTGGTTCGCCGACGCCTACGGCCTGACCGAGACCGTCTCCGGCGACACCTTCCTGGACCGTGCGCACTCCCTGGCCAAACTCGGATCCGTCGGCCGCCCCGTGCCCCACACCCGGGTCCGCATCGTCGGCGACTCCGGCGAGGAAGCCCCCACGGGCCAGCTCGGCGAGATCACCCTGCGCGGCCCGAAGGTCTTCGCCGGCTACTGGCGCGACGAGCGGGCCACCGCCGCCGCCCTGAAGGACGGCTGGTTCCACACCGGCGACATCGGGCACGTCGACGAGGACGGCTTCCTCTATATAGACGACCGGAAGAAAGACATGATCGTCTCCGGCGGGGAGAACATCGCCACGCCAGAGGTCGAGCGGGTCCTGTACGAACACCCCGCCGTCCTGGAAGCCGCCGTGGTCGGCCTCACCCACCCCCGCTGGGGTGAGGTCCCCCGCGCCTTCGTCGTCTTCCGGCCGGGTACCACGGCCGGGCCGGAGGAACTGGGCGAGTTCTGCCGGGCCCGCCTGGCCAAGTTCAAGGTGCCCACCCGCTTCGACGTCGTCGACGCGCTTCCCCGTACCCCCTCCGGCAAAGTCCTCAAGCGGACCCTGCGCGACATCCCCACGGAGGAGCAGGCATGACCGACGTGAACACCCGACTGCGCCTGGACGGCAGGACCGTATGGGTCACCGGTGCCGGAAAGGGCCTCGGCCGCGCCATGGCGGTGGCTCTCCACCAGGCAGGGGCGACGCTGGCCGTCACGGCACGCACGGCCGCCGATCTGGAGCAACTCTCCGACGAACTGTCGGCCCAGGGCGGCAAGGTGCTGGCCGTGCCCGCTTCCGTCTCCGACTCGGCCGCCGTGCGGACGGCCGTCGACCGCGTCACCGAGTGGGCGGGCCGCCTCGACGTCGTGGTCAACTGCGCAGGCATCAGTCCGCACTTCACCCGCAGCGAGTACGTCACCGACGAGGACTGGCAGCGGGTCGTCGACGTGAACCTGGCGGGCACCTTCTACTGCTGCCGCGAAGCCGGGAAGGTGATGCTGGAGCAGGGCTCCGGGTCGATCGTCAACGTCTCGTCGGTGCACGCCGGCACCGGTTTCGAACGGATCGCCGCGTACGCCGCGAGCAAGGGCGGCGTCGAGGCGCTCACCAGGGCGCTCGCCGTCGAGTGGGCCGAGCGCGGAGTGCGCGTCAACACCCTGGCGCCCGGCTACTTCCGCACGGATCTCAGCTCCGGCCTGCTCGACAGCCGCTGGGGCGAACGGATCGTCCGCGGAACTCCGCTGGGCCGGGTCGGTGAAGCCGACGAGCTGGGCGGCGCCGCGGTCTTCCTCGCCTCGGACGCCTCCCGCTTCATGACCGGCACCACGGTCACGGTCGACGGAGGCTGGACGGCCTGGTGACGGCCGCAGCACAGCGCCGCGCACGGCCGACCGACCGCATTTCCTGACCAAACCATTGATTGTACCGACCGTTGGGTCTATTTTACGGGCACGGCTCGGCACCCCGCGCCGCAGATGCCGCACCATCACCCTGCGCCGCCGCTCTTCCGGGCCCACCGCATCGACCGACACGGTCGGTCAGGGCGGCGACAAGAGCCGAGCCGCTCCCCTCTTACGGGCGGCGGTCACTCGGAACGACACCATCCACAGGGACCGATCCCGCTCCCAGCGTCCCCCACGCCGCCCGGAACTGAGCCGCTCCCTGGACCTCCGCTCACCCACGGAAGGCCCTTCCATGTCCCAGACACAGATCACACCACCCGAGACGTCGGAGAGATCCCGCTCGACCCCGCGCAACGTGGTCATCGTCGTCGCCCTGATGTGGGCCGTGCAGCTGGTGTCCCTCGTGGCCGCGCTGTCGGGCGTCACCCAGGCCGCGGTCGCGATCCACTTCCAGACCACCCAGATCGCCTGGTTCACCCTGCTGACCCTGCTGAGCGGGACCTTCTTCCTCCCCTTCGTGGTCAAGGGAGCGGCCCTGTTCGGCAAGAAGCGTGCCCTGGTCGTCGCCACCGCGCTGGGCCTCGTCGGAGACCTCGTCGCAGCCGTCGCCACCGACTACCGCACGCTCCTGATCGGGCGCGGCATCGCGGGCATCTACGTGGCGGCCACCCCGATCTGCTACGCCATCACCCGTGACGTCTTCCCCCGCCGTTGGGTCGGGCTGGCCAACGGGATCATGGCCGGCGGTGTGGGTCTCGTCGCCTTCGGCGGACCCTTCCTGTCCGGCTGGCTGCTCGACAACCACGGTTTCCGCGGCGTTCTGTGGTTCATGGCGATCAGCACGGCCGTGAGCCTGCTCCTGGTGACGTTCCTCGTCCCGGAGAGCCCCGTCCGCGAGCGCGGCGGCCGGATGGACTGGGCCGGCGGAATCCTCCTCGGCGGCGGCGTCACCCTCCTCGTCTACGCCGTCGGCGAGGGCTCGGACTGGGGCTGGGGCAGCGGCAGGTTCATCGGGTTCGTCGTGGGTGCGGCGGTCGTGCTGATCGCCTTCCTGCTGGTCGAACGCCGGGTCACCGAGCCGCTGTTCCCGCTGGCCATGACCCGGCGCCGCACCGTGTGGACGGCACTGCTCGCCACCTCCGTGGCGGCCGGTTCGCTCAGCGCCGTCGGTGTGGTGATCCAGCTGCTGGTGCTGATGCCGAACATCCCCCATGTCTCCGACGGCCTCGGCTGGTCGGGAACGCACAACGCCATCGTCACCAGCCCGATCAGCGTCATGATCATCGTGGGTGCCGTGGGGACGGGCACGCTCGCCCGTCGCACGGACAGCCGGATCCTGCTGGCCGTCGGTGCCGCGCTGGCCGTCCTCGGCTACGGCATCGGCACGCAGTACCACCACACCGCCGCCGAGATCATCTCCTGGGGTGTGATCGCGGGACTCGGTACCGGCATCGTCGTAGCCGTCGTCCCCATCATGATCATCGAAGTGGTCAGCCCCGAGGAGCAGGCTCTGGCCAACGGCGCGCAGAACCTCGCTCAGGGCGTGGCGCAGATCATCGTCTCCCAGCTGGCCTATGTGGTGATGACACAGCACGGAATGGTCCTGAAGGGCACTCAGTTCTACCTCGACAAGGGGTTCACCAACGGGATGTGGCTGGTCGTCGGCTGCTGCGCCCTCGGCGGACTGTGTGTCGCCCTGATCCCGAAGGCCGAGCGTCTCCAGGACGCGGAGGTCGGCCAGGCCGCTTGATCACGTCCCCCGGCGTGACCGTCGGAGCGCTCGTCCCAGGACCATGAGGCCGGCACGAGCGGAGGACCTCGACCGTACCGTGGCCCGAACGGGCCCCCGCACCGCCCCTCGCGGCGCGGGGGCCCGTACCCGTGCCGGCCGGGTACGCCATGCCGGCCACCGGCGTCCGATGCGGAGCCGTCCTGCCCGGGAGGTTCCGTTCCGCTCAGCGGACATCCGCCGCCGGGGCCGCCGTACCGGCGATGACACTGCCTTGAGCACCCGTTCCAGGACCGGCTTCCTGTGGGGCACGGCACTTCGGCGTCCGGTTTCCCCGGGACCGGGGCTCCGCGTCCGCCGGCCGATCGTTCCGAAGGAGAGACGATGTCCGAGGACCTTGCGGGAAAGGTCGCCTTCATCACGGGAGTCGCCCGGGGGCAGGGGCGCGCCCACGCGGTACGGCTCGCCCGCGAGGGATGCGACATCATCGGAGTCGACATCTGCGCGGACATCCCGACGATGACGTATCCGAACGCGACGGAGGACGATCTCGCCGAAACGGTTCGGCTGGTCGAGGAGGAGAAGCGCCGCATCGTCGCCCGCAAGTGCGACGTACGGGATTTCACGGCCCTGCAAGCCGCTTTCGACGAGGGGTACACGAAGTTCGGCCGGCTGGACATCGTCATCGCCAATGCCGGCATCATCCGGCTCGGGGACGAGTCCAAGGACGTCCTCGCGGACTGGAACGACGTGATCGACGTCAACCTCACCGGCGTGTTCCACACCGTGCGGGTCGCCCTTCCGGCACTGCGCGCCGGCGGTCGCGGGGGCTCGATCGTCATCACCAGTTCGTCGGCCGGGCTCAAGGGCACGCCCTCCCTCAACACCAGCGGCATCGCCTACACCGCCGCGAAACGGGGTCTCGTCGGTCTGATGCAGAACCTCGCCGGTGCGCTCGCCCCGGAGTGGATCCGGGTCAACACCATCCATCCCACCGGGGTGCTCAGTGGCATGACCCAGAACGAGGCCATGGAAAGGCTGATGGCGCAGGCCTCCGACGGCGACGACAACCTCATCTCGGGTATGCAGAACGCCCTGCCGATCGAGATTCTCCAGCCCGAGGACGTGGCCGGCGCCGTGGCCTACCTCGTCTCGGAACAGGCACGGTTCATCACCGGCATCCAATGGCCGCTGGACGCCGGGTTCAGCATCCGCTGACACCGGCGTCGGCACTCGTCCTCATCCACGTCGGTTCCCCGCACCCAAGGATTCCCGCATGGAGACTCCACCGTATTTCCAGGCCTTTCCCGACTTCGCCGTCGAGCGTTCGAAGAGCGGCGTGCTGACCCTGCGGTTGCACGGCGACGGCGGGCCCGCCCCGCTGAGCGCCCGGCTGCACCGTGACTTCCCCCGTGTCCTCAGGGAGATCGCCGACGACCGGGAGAACCGGGTCCTGGTGCTCACGGGCACCGGGGACCGCTTCATGACCGACATGGACCCGAACGACGACCGCCAGGCCTTCAAACCGCTGCACTGGGACGACATCTACTGGGAGGGCCGCCAGGTACTGCGGGTACTGGTCGACCTCCCGATGCCGATCGTCTCGGCGATCAACGGGCCCGCGACCATCCATTCGGAATGGGTCCTGCTGGGCGACCTCACGATCGCTTCGGACACCGCGTATTTCCAGGACTTCCCGCACCTCGCGGGCGAGGTGGTGCCCGGTGACGGAGTCCACGTCGTCTGGGAGGAGATCCTCGGCATCAACCGCGCACGTTACGCGGCACTGACCCAGCAGGTCATCCAGGCCGAAGAAGCACTCCGGCTGGGCATGGTCAATGAGGTCCTCCCGCCCGCCGAAGTCCTCCCCCGGGCGCTGGAGCTGGCCGAAGGACTGGCCGCCAGGCCGCCGTTGCTGCTGAGGCTCACACCCCTCGCCCTGCGCCAGCGACTCGCCCGCCGTCTGGACGAGGGCACGACTCTGGGGCTGGCGCTGGAGGGCCTGACGCTGGCCGACAAGCCGTACCAGCACTGAGACGGAGCGGACGAGGTTGCTGGTCCCGCCCGTAGGGGCCGGACCAGCAACCCGGTGCGAGTGCCCGCAGCGCTACCGCCAGGCGGGACCAGAGCCCCGACTACCAGGTGACCGGCAGCTCCTTGATGCCGAAGGCGAGCGCGTCGGCCGGCCGGAAGGCGAGTTCGTCGGGATCGACCGCGAGGCGCAGGGTCGGGACGCGGCGGTAGAGGGTGCCGTAGACGACCTGGAGCTCGATCCGGGCGAGCTGCTGGCCGAGGCACTGGTGGACGCCCCAGCCGAAGGCATGGTGATGGCTCGCCTTCCGGTCCAGGTCGAGCTTCTCCGGCTCGGGGAACGCCGTCGGATCCCAGTTCCCGGCGGGCAGCGGCACGACGATGCCGTCGCCCGCCTCGATCCGCACGCCCTCGAAGTCGAAGTCCTCCTTGGCGATCCGCCGCTGCCCGAACTGGGCGACGGTCAGATAGCGCAGGATCTCCTCGACCGCGCCCGCGACGGCCTTCGTGTCGTCGATCGCGCGCAACCGGGCCAGCTGCTCGGGGTTTTCGAGCAGCAGGGCGGTGCCCAGCGTGATCATGTTGGCGCTGGTCTCGTGCCCGGCGATCAGCAGGATCATCGAGAGCAGGGTCGCCTCGGGAAGGGTGAGTTCGCCCCCGTTGATCCGCGCGGCGAAGTCCGAGAGCACGTCCTCGCCGGGCGTCTCCATCTTCGTCTGCAGCAACGCCGCCAGGTATCCGCCGAGCGCCTCGTTCGCCCGCCGGTCGTCCTCCGCGGTCTTGTCGCTGCGGGTGGCGAAGGAGGCATGCTCCTGGAAGAAGTCATGGTCCTCGTACGGCACTCCGAGCAGCGCGCAGATCATCAGCGACGGCAGCGGCAGGGACAGCGCGGTCACCAGGTCCACCGGCTTGGGCCCGGCCAGCATCTTGTCGATCAGCTCGTCGGTGAACCGCTGGATGTCCCACCGGAGCGCCTCCATCCGCGGGCGGGTGAACGGCCGGGTCATCATGCGGCGGATGCGGCTGTGGTCCTCGCCGTCCGCGTTGAAGATGGTCAGCGGATAGTGCTGGACGTTCTCCGCCATCGCCCGGTTGGGGAGCGGGAATCCGGGCTGTTTGTCGTCCGAGCTCACCCGCGGGTCGGAGAGTATCGCGCGCTGGGCGGCATGGCCCGTGACGAGCCAGGGCGTGCTGCCGTCCCAGATCCGTCCGCGGGTCACGGGAGCCTTCTCGTTCAGGGCGCGCAGTCCGGGCGGCGGGGCGAACGGGCACTTGCCGTCCCGGTCGTCCTGGTAGTCGTAGATCTGTTCGTCGAGGGCGGGTTCGATGTCGGCCTCGGCCATGGTCTTTCCTCCAGGTGGGAGTGGGGGGACGGGGGAAAATCAGGGCGGGACGGCGACTGCTCCGCCAGTCGGACGGCCGGCACGTGGGCACACACCTCGGACTCGGCGTCGAACCGAGGGGACCGGAGGCGCGGCAACGGCGCGACGGCCGGGCAGTCAGCCCTGCAACGCCTCGCGAGCGGCGGTACGGGCGGCCACCGCGCGCGGGAAACCGGTGTAACCGCTGGAGTGGTAGACGACCTCCGCGATCTCGTCCCGGGTCAGTCCGTTGGTCAGCGCGACGCGGACGTGGGTCTTCAGCTCGCTCTCCGCGCCGAGGGCGATGAGGATGCCCAGGGTGACCAGGCTCCGATCACGCGGGGTCAGTCCCTCGCGAGCCCACAGTGCCGCCCAGACACTCGTGAGGCCGATGTCGACGAGGTCTTCGCCGATGCGCCCGTCGCGCAGGTCGATATCCCCTTCGGGGAAGACACCGGGCAGGGCCGCTCGCATGGCCTTCCAGCCCGCGGCCCTGAGATCGGCGGTTCCCTCGACGCCCTTGTCGGTCATGACTCGCTCCCGTTGCGCTGCTTCGCATCCTCCGAGCGAAAATTAGAATAGCCGGTCGATACAATAAACGTCGCGTGGATGACACAACGGATCCGCCCAGCCCAGCGCGGTCCCGCCCGGCCGGTGTCGATCGGTCCCGTCTCTCCCGGTCAGTGGGACGGCACCGGCGGCGGGCACACCGGAGCGCCTACCGTCGCGCATGTGGAGAAACCGGGGCCCTGGCCGCCCTGGACTGACCAGTGCGAAGGGGAGGGTCAGATGGGAGTTCACTCGCTCGGGTACCTGAGGCTCGAGTCCAACGACATCGGGAAGTGGAAGGCTTTCGGAGCCGATTTCCTCGGGCTCATGCCGGTCGAGGGCGGCGATGCCGAGTCGCTGTCCTTCCGGATGGACGACTACCCGGCTCGGATCGTGGTCTCCCCGGGCGCCCAGCCCGGCATGACGGCGATCGGCTTCGAGGTCCTGGACGAGCGGGAGCTCGAACGCCTGGTCGCGGACGTCGAGAAGGCCGGGATCAAGGTGACGCCCGGCACCGAGGCCGAGGCGGCGGACCGGAAGGTCACCGGCTTCGTCAAGTTCAACGACCCGGGCGGCAACCCGGTCGAGCTCTTCTACGGCACCGTTCTCGACCATGTGCCCGTGCACACCCCCCTGATGTCGAAGTTCGTCACCGGGGACATGGGGTTCGGGCACGCGATCGTCTCTGCCGAGGACGCGCGGACCACCTTCGAGTTCTATGTGAACGTGCTCGGTTTCATCGAGCGGAACACGATGCGCTCGCCGGGCGGCACGACCTGGTTCATGGGCTGCAATCCCCGGCACCACACCCTCGGCGTCACTCCGATGCCGGGTCCTGGGCGGCTGCTGCACTTCATGGTCGAGGCGGCGACGCTGGACGACGTCGGACGCGCCCTGGACCGGGCCGGCAAGTACGAGGTGCCGATGATGCACAGCCTCGGCAAGCACACCAACGACCACATGGTGTCGTTCTACGTGTGGTCACCGGAGAACTACGCCGTCGAGTTCGGCTGGAACGGTCTGAAGGTGCCGGAGCCGGTCCCCGTGTACGAGATCACCGACGGTGCCTTCTGGGGGCACCACTTCACGCCGCCGCCGCAGCCGGCCGGCTGAGCGACCGTGAAACGCGCGAGCCCCACGGCCTCGGGCCGTGGGG
>NZ_JBHXSK010000061.1:0-65910 GCF_042716195.1 Streptomyces sp. NPDC058683 | reverse complement strand
CCGCCCGGCGCCACTCGTAGATCGTTGAGCTACGGCACCAACACGCGCGCGTCGGCTGGGTGATCGTTACCGACATCACGCTTTCAAGTTCAGTAGCGCCGTGGTTGATATGTCGGCAGGGACCTGAACACCGGGCCCTACTAGGAACTTACCGCGCCATCGCGGACGCCATTTGCTCGGCAGGGACACCCGGATTTGATGCCGCACGCGCCGCAGCCTGGGCAGCTCTGGACAGTGCCCAGCAGACGCTGGCATTGGCGCGACGCGTACCAGGCCGCGACGCTGCAGAGGTGGGACGGTTGTGTGTATTGGGGGATCGCGCCCCACTGCTGCTTCATGCAGCCGAGTTGGCTGCCCTGGAACGTGGCGCTGCGCTTTCGGCCGGCATGCTCACACGCGCCCAGGCTCTCCCGGGTGCCGTCGTCGGCGCGACTGTCGACAACAGTGCCCCTGCCGATGACTCCGCGCCGTCGGCCGGCCGCGCGGGGCGGGCCCTCGACCAAGAGATGCGCCGTGTACTCGCGGAGCCGAAGCGGAGTTCCACGGGAACCCTCCTGGCGGCCGATGCCACGCGATGTCGTCCACCGCGGCGGATCCGTTCCTTGCGGAGACGTGAGCGGGCAATGGTCATACGGGGCGCATTGCTGACGCTGGTCTGCGGTGCCACCACCGTCGTCATTGGTCTGGATCGTTGGTACTGGGCCCCCGTATGCGCCGTGGCAACGCTTTGGGGCTCTCACTCGTGGATGACTTGGTACCGAGCCGCCCAGCGAGGCCTGGCCACCGTGGTGGGCGGTGGTGCCGGCATGGCACTGCTCCAGCCGCATCTGGCCTTCCCCGTGGTGACAGTTCTGGTCGCCGTGCTCTTCTTCCTGGCCGAGCTATCTCTCCCGCGGAACTATGGTCTCGCCATGCTGTTTGTCACGCCGATGGTGCTCTTGACGATCCGCGGCGCCAGTTCCGTCCCGCTCGACGCCGCGGCGCTGTCCTGGGACCGCACGGCCACGACTCTCATCGGCTGTGTATCCGGTGTGCTGGGGGTGCTGGTTCTCCTGCCGTGCCCCAGCACCCACCTCCTCGTAGAAGGCATCGCTCACTCCGTTCGTTTCCAGCAGGCACTCCTCGCCGAGATACTGGCCACGCCGTTGGACGGGCATGCGCGCCTGTGCGCCATAGTCCGACGGGACTTGGTGGAACTGGACACACTCGCAGAGGAGGCGCTCGGAGAGGCACGTAGTGGCGAACAAGCCCGAGCATTGCGGCCTGTCGCCGTGTCAGTAAAACACCCGGGGTACCTGCTGCTCGCTTTGTCGGCGCTCAAGCCCGAGTGCTGGCCAGAGATGGGTCAGAGCGATCCGCGGCGGCGCGGGCTTGAGGAGGCGGCAGCCGCCTCCCTGCACGAGCTGTCAGCTCCGCGCCCCGATCTGCAGCCGATTCTCGACCGAGAATTGCAGATAGTGCGCTCTCTCCTCTCGCCCCACCTGGCATAGGGCTGCCGGCGAGAACGTGACGCCGCGCAGGGAGGAGCCCTCTTTCGTCGCGAGGGTGGAGTTATCGACATACGTGGTTCTGTTCGACTACGATCAGTGTCATGGCAGGTAAAACACCGGGGAAAAGCGCCGTCGCCGCGAAGAAAGAGGCTCCGTCGAAGGGATCGGACACGCCACGTCGTAGTACAGCGCGGCGTAGCCTCGTCACCCGAGACCTGCTGGAGAAGGCAACGCGCCTCTTTGCGGAGAAGGGGTACGAAACCACCACCCTCCAGGACGTTGCCGCAGCCGTCGGCGTTTCCCGTACAGCCCTCTACCACTATGTGACGAGCAAAGAAGAGCTGCTTGCCATGTTGGTCGAGCAGATGAGCCTCGGGTTGGCCGAGACTTTGGCGGCGTTGAAGGCTCGTACGGACCTCACGCCGGAGGGGAAGCTGCGCGAACTGACCGACAATCTGGTGCGGCAGAGGGCGGAGTCGCCACAGCAGTTCCGCGTCCACGATCAGACTGAGTCGGCGCTGCCGGAACCGCTGCGCTCTCGCCACCGACAAGCACGACGGGACGTGCTGGCTGCCCTCTCGGGTGTGATCGAGGAGGGCATCGAGCGGGGGGAATTCAAACCGCTCGACCCGCGGGTCGCGGCATTCAGCGTCCTTGGCATGTGCAACTGGGTGGCCTGGTGGTACCACCCGGGTCCGGACTACGACATCGATTCGGTGGCTCGCCAGATCAGCCAGTCCGCCATCGACATGGTTGCTGCCGGTGATGCCCCGCGGGGGCCGGTGGATTCAGCGAAGTCGGCGCTGGCCATGGCGCGCTCCAGTCTCGATGCGCTTGAGCGCCTCTTGCCCGGGGAGGGGTGACCGCCTCCTCTGGTGCACTGCGCTTGCCTGCCGGGGGGCTCGACCCTGGATTGCTTGGCGGGCGGCCTCTGTGTGTGGGGCGTCCCTAGGTGTCGCGTGGCCTTGTCAGTTGGCGAGGCGCGGGATGAACCGCTCCGGGTCTGATGGAGTCCTTCTGGGCCCGGGTCCAGGTCGAACTGCTCAACCGTAGACGGTGGCGGACGCGTCTGCTGTCCACCGCGCTCTTCGAGTACCTGGAAATCTTCCATAACCGACAGCGCAGGCACTCCGCGCTGGGCATGCTCAGCCCGGTGGAGTACGAACTCCGCACCCCGCCAGTAGCCTGAAACCAAGCAACTCGACTCCACCCAACTCGGGACAGTCCGGAGCCTCCACCGATCCCGGAGCGGTTCAGATGCGTCATCCTGCGCTGGGCGAGTGTCAGGGGGCTTGGGCGTGGCCCGGCAAGACACCGGTCCTCACCAATTCCATCCGGATCTCCTCGACGCTGGCGGCCTGGCAGTCCAGAGCCTGTTTGAGCGTCACGCGGAACGGATCGGGCGGGCGGGCGGAGAGCTGACGGCATTGTTGGTCGGGCAACCCGCTGGAGAGCCCGTCCGGGACGTGGATGTGGTCCCGTTCGAACAACAGCCGGCTGCACTGCGGCCGGCGAAGTAGGCGTGGGGTGAGGAGTCACAGGCGGCTCCTCACCCGACTCGGTGTGTCCCATGCTCGCCACTCGGCGGTTGTTGCGGGACCAGAGAATCCCTCACATCACCCGCTGTCCGCCGCCCAAGGGACGCGGTCTTGGCGTGGCTGCAGCATCTGCGATGTGGTCGAACGAGAGCCGAGCAGGTCGGTCACGCGCCCACGAGCTCGGGAAGATCCCTCTCCGTAAACGCCTCCCGCACAGGGCTGCGCCCTGCCCTACCTCTGACAGCTGCCAGTTCGGTCGGTCCAGACCGCAGGATTCGACACTGTCATCAAAATATCGACATACGTGACGGCTTTGAATTACGATCACCTCATGAGTCGAAGCAAGCCGCCACCGACCAGCCATCACTCGACGCGGCGTTCCCTGGTCATCCACGAGGCGCTCGACAAGGCGACAGAGCTGTTCGGCGAGCGGGGGTACGAAACGACAACCTTGCAGGACATCGCTGCCGCCATCGGCATCTCGCGATCGGCGCTCTATCACTACGTCTCGAGCAAGGAGGAGCTGCTGATGATGCTGATGGACGAGTTGAGCCGGGCACTCGACAGCTCCTTGGCCGCCATGCGTACCGCCACCCACACACCAGAGGACAAACTGCGTACTCTCGCCGCGGAGCTGGTACGACAGCGCGCGGAACACCCTGGCCCCTTTCGCCTGCTCAACCAATCCGAGTTCGCGTTGCCGACATCCGTACGCGCTCAGCAGGTGCGGGTCCGCAAGACCGTCCTCAACGAACTGTGCGCCGTCATCAAAGAGGGCGTGGCTTCCGGGGCGTTCAAGACACTCGACCCCCGGGTAGCAGCGCTCAGCATCGTGGGCATGTGCAACTGGGTGGCCTGGTGGTTTCACCCAGGAGGCGGTCTGGACGTAGTGGTGACCACCCGTCAAGTGTCCCAGGCCGCGGTCGACATGGTCCTCAGTAAAAGCCAACACGAGGGTGAGAACAATTCGCCGCGGCAGGCTCTCAACTCCGTCCGCCTCAGCCTCGACGTCCTCGAGCGACTCCTGCCATGACCTCACCGGGCACGCATCGGAAGGAGGGGCCCAAACACGCCGTCCGTCACTTCTATATGTGGACACAAGCGTCCACATGATCTGCACCCGCCCCAGCTAAGCCATCCTATGACCGTTTCGCACCGACGGTACAGCGATCAGTGTTTGTTTGCGACATTGAAAACCGCGTATCCATCGCCCAGGATCTACAGAAGGTCTGCTAGCTACGGAACTATCCTTTCTTGATTCAAAACACTCCGGATAGCCAAACAATCCGGAATTCATGAATGATCCGGAGGAAGTTGCATGTTTGTCACGCGAATCAGGGTGCGAGGATACGAAACCGATGCCCTCGGGCACTTGAACGGAAGCGTGTACCTGCAGTACGCAGAGCATGCCCGTTGGTCCTTGATGCAGGCGGCGGGTGTTCGGCAGGCTGACCTCTTGGAAAACGGTGTCGGTCCGGTAAACCTTGAAACAACCGTCCGATATCACGGGGAATTGCGGGCCGGTGACGACGTTGATGTTTCCTGCGAGCTTGCCTGGGGCGCAGGAAAGGCACTGTGGGTTCATCAAAAGTTTCACACCGTCAGCGGCCAACTAGCCGCCGAAGTGTCCAGCGTCGGTGGCCTTCTTGACCTGACCGCGCGTCGCCTGGTGGAAAACCCTGCCGAATATTTCCGTAAATTGGCCGAGAACCCTCAAATCCTCGGTCTCTAACGTACCGCAGCCTCGGGCGGGAACGGTTGCAAGGCCGGGAATTCCAAATGACTGCAATACCCCAGCTACACCTGGTGACGAACCGGTGTGACAGAGAAACAAGGCTATGCGACGAAATTCCTCCCCCGGCATAGGCGGCGGCCACGGAGATCAGTACGAGTACCGGATCGCGGAGTTGGCGGACCAGGCCGGCGTACCAGTTCGCACAGTGCGCTTTTACCGCGAGCGCGACCTCATCCCCCAACCGCGGCGAGAAGGTCGCATTGCTTGGTACAACAGCCGCCACCTGGCACGGCTGCGTGCCATCACGGCCCTGCTGAAGCGCGGCCACACCCTCAATGGCATCGCCGATCTCACCATGGCATACGAAAGCGGCCTTGATATCGGCGATCTCCTCTGTGAGCCAACCAAAGAGGCCATAGTCCGTCGCTCCCCGAGAGAAATAGCCGATAGCAGTACTGACGAGACCCAACCTGACGACGCCCCGGACCTCGCGCCCCTTCGTCATGCCGCCAACGGCGCGCGCCGAGACTGAGGGTCGAATCCTCCGCTCTCCACACACGGCGCCGCATCACCGCCCTCTTCCCTCCTGCCCGTCCAGACGCTCATCGCGGTATCCGGTCTCCTCCTACAACCTTCTGGAGTTGCTCCCATGACCCTGCTGACGACCTGGCCCGAGACCGGCCCTGAGACCGTGGTGCGCCGTACCTCCGACCCCGCCGAGATCGCCGCCACGCTCGCGCCGATCGGTGTGCGCTACGAGCAGTGGCCGATCCGCGAGGGCGTACCGGCGGACGCCGACAGCGACACCGTGTTTGCCGCGTACGGTCCCGAGATCGAGAAGCTCAACGCCGACGAGGGCTTCACCACGGTCGACGTCCTGGGGCTGCACCCCAGCGACGACCCGGAGTACCCGGCGAAGGCGAAGGCCGCGCGCGAGAAGTTCCTCCAGGAGCACACGCACGACGACGATGACGAGATCCGCTTCTCCGTCTCCGGGTCCGGGACCTTCTACCTCCACGTCGGCGGCGAGGTGCACGCCGCGCCGTGCGAGAAGGGCGACCTGCTGGGCGTGCCGCGCGGCACAACGCACTGGTTCGACATAGGCACGAAGCCAGCCTTCACCGCCATCCGGTTCTTCCACGAGGAGGACGGCTGGATCGGCAGCTTCCGTAGCCGCGGCAGCAACCAGTGGCTCGAGCCCGAGGCCAGCCGCACTGACTTCGACGCTTTGATCGCTATCCCGGACGGGACGACGTACCCGAGCATCGGCGCGATCCCGCTGCTTCTCGCCTCCGGGAGGTCGGCCGACGCACTGCATGGTTCGCCGATCAGACTGCCCTCTCTTTCCGCTGTCAGCGTCGACTTCACAGCCGTACGCTCATTTCTGGAGAAAAAATGAAAACTTTGGACAAGAAGGTCGCCATTGTCACCGGGGCTACGAGCGGTATCGGAGCTCGCATAGCGGAAGCATTCGTACACGAAGGTGCCCACGTTGTCCTCGCCGGGCGCCGAGAAGCTGAGGGCGAGTCGAAGGCCTCGTCTCTTGGTGAGACGGCTACTTTCGTCCGCACAGACGTATCAGTGGAAGAGGACGTAGAAGCACTCGTCGCTCATACCGTCGAGCGCCACGGACGGCTGGACATCATGGTCAACAACGCTGGCGGTCCCGGTAACGGAGCATCGGTCACCGGATTCGACGGCGAAGTGTTCCAGCGAACTCTCGCGGTACATGTCCACGGCACCATGTACGGCACGAAGTACGCGGCGCGGCAGATGCTCGCTCAGCGTTCAGGCAGCATCATCAACATGGCCAGCCTCGCGGGCAAGGTGGCCGGCTGGTCCGGACTGGACTACTCGACCGCCAAGGCTGCGGTTCTCCATCTCACGCGCTGCTCGGCGGTAGACCTGGGCGAGCACGGAATCAGGGTCAACAGTGAGCCGTTTTCAACCTTGGTTTGAGCAGGTCAGGTGGAGGGTGAGGACGGCCTGAACAAGGCTGGTGATGCGGGTGGTGCTGCACCGCAGCTTACGCAGGAGTCGCCAGGTCTTGAGCGTGGCCATGGCCTGCTCGCCCAGCGCCCGGATTTTGGCATGGGCGCGGTTGACCGACTGCTGGCCTGCGGAGAGCTTCTCCCAGCGACCGCGGTAGGGCACGCGGACGGTTTCGCCGGCTCCTTGGTATCCCTTGTCGGCCCAGCAACGGATGCCGGCTTCGGACAGGGAGTCGAGAATGCCGTGTTCGCGGGCCGCGCGAAGGTCGTGAACGGCTCCGGGTAGCGCGGGCGAGGCCCACAGCAGTCTCCCGGCCGGGTCGGCCAGGACTTGCACGTTCATGCCGTGTCTTTTGTGTTTGCCGGAATAGAAGGGCTGATCAGCCGCGATGCGGTCGATCGGCAGGAGGGTTCCGTCCAGGATCACGAAGGCTTTGCGGGAGGCGGCGCGTACCGCTTCGGCGAGGTCGGGAGCGATGGCGGCCAGCAGTTCGACGGCCTCGCTCACGTACCGGTAGACGGTGCTGAGGCTGATGCCGAAACCGGTGGCCAGCTGGGCGTAGGTGTGTCCGCATCGCAGGTGGGCCAGGACCAGCAGGGCCTGCCGTGTCGTTCCGAGCCGGCGCCACCGCGTTCCGCGTTCACGGCGCAGGACCGTCAGCTTCCCGGCCAGGAACCGCAGGGCTGAACTGGACAGATCGAGTCCTGATGGGTAGACAAGCATGCAAAGCTCCGGGTGGACAGGTTGATCTTGGTCGACAACTCGTCTACCAGGAGCTTCACTTCGTCACGCACGCGGTGCCCCGCTGCCGGGCGACCTGAACCGCCCTGAGGGGAGGTACGAAGGCTCCGCACCGGCGCTCAGAGCGCAGGCAGTGGAAGCGCCACCCGTCGTCCTAGACCGAACTCCTCGGCCTCGTCATTGCTGACGACCGCAACGGCTCCCGCAGGAACCCCAGGCAGCGTGGCCACGCGGGACGCCACCGCCAAAAGATCCCCCTCACCGGATCCGGTGACGAAGAAGACGTAGACGTCCTCGTCCTCCTCTCCCTCATCGAAGACTTCCACGTCACCCTGGACTTCGAGATCGGACAGGAAGTCCTCGACCTCCTCGATCCAGGGAAACGGGTAGGAACCGTCTGGCAGGCCGGGCGTCGGCAGCAACGGCACGTGGATCTCAACAACCATGGTGGGCACGAAGACATCCTGCCCCCAGAGCTTCCGCCCGGCTCGACCAGGGGCGACCCGCGTCAGCAGCCCCACTGAGGTTGAAAAGGGCTCAGTGTGTCCCCCGGTTTCGTGCCCACCGGCATATTTGCCAAGGGAGCCGGCGTGGGCTCGTCCGCAGCCGACGGTTCAGTCGACGCCGTCGCAGCCGTATTCGATCCGGTCATGAGGCACAAGCAGGCGATCGGGGCGCTCGTCACCACCGCCGATGTCGCTGCGGCGGTGCTGTGGCTGGCCAGCGATGCGAGCCGACTCGTGACGGGGCAGGACATCGGCATCGACGCGGGCACTTCAGCCGGTCGTCCCATCGGCATGTCCAGGGAGGAACGCGACAGTCTGCGCGGTCTCCTGGACGTTCAGCCATAGGGACCATCCTGATGGGCCCACCTGGCACACGTATGAAAGCGCGAGCCGCGGTGTTCGGAATTCTGTAGAACAGGAAGGCGTGCTGGGGGCGCCTTCCTGTTCTACGTCAGTCGGACGGCAGGCTACCCCGTACGCCGTCTGGGCCCTGGCTCCGATACGTGCGGCCCGTACGTGCGACGCACGTACGGGCATCCGAGCCGGTGCCGCGCCCGCATCGCACCATGGGTCAAGCAGTGACGGGAAAGCGTTCGGCGAGCCAGGTGCCGATGACGTCACCGGCCAGACTGCTGCCCGTGGGCTCACCGGGTGCCAGTGGGCCGCCGAAGTGCAGTCCCGGGACGCGTTCATGGGTCTTGTCCGCGGAGCCGAAGCCCTCCATCATCGCCAGGGCGTCCCCGGGGAAGGCTGCCTGATCACCAGTGAGCTCGATCAGCAGAGTCGTCACGTTGATTCCTGGCGCGCAGCGCAGGAAGTCCGCATGAGTCGATGTTGCCGACCAGGTGGACAGCCATGCCTCGGGGGTGGAGAGGCGTCCGAATCCCAGGAGACCGTAGTTGATCAAGTCGGGGCGGCTGCCGAACAGCGATCCGTACGGCCGTTCATTGGGATCGAGCGACCGGTCGACGGAGCGGAGGTCGGCGTCCGTGCGGTACACGGTGACGATTCTGGGAGCGAGTGCCTGCCGCCTGTCGTCGGCGACCCCACTGTGCTTGAAACGTTTGCGTGCGGCCGTTGCGTCGGCCGCCAACTCCCGGGCGTGGTCGTCGATGCGCGCTATGCGGGCTTGCTGCGCGGCCCGGTAACGCTCCACGAACTCGGCTGGGTACGAGGAATCCGCCGGCGCATCGGCAAAGCCGTTCTCCGGGTTGTAGGGGTCGAGCTCCGGGTCCCTGGACAGCGGGTCGGTCTCATCGGTGACCGAAGGATCGATGAGACGCTTCAGGAGCGCTCCCTGGCCCAGATGGGGAGCCATGAATACCGCCCCGTCAGGCAGCGGCATCTCGGCAGACGCGAGGTCGACCGGGCGGCCGGCTGGGGTACGGAAGAGCCGCTGGCCGGGCAGCAGTCCAGCTTGCTGGTGATAGAGCGCGGCGAGGGGACCACCGCCCGAATGTCCCAGAGTGACGACGTGCTCGAATCCGCCGCTCCGCAGGAAGACCTGGCCCGCGGCCATGTCGAGCACCGCCTGCTCGTGCAGCAGGTTCAGGTCGTTGTTGACCGAGCGGCTTCCCTGGGTCCACACGGCTACTCCGCGGGACAGCAGCTCCGGTACGAGCACATGATGGGTGAAGTCCTGTCGCGGATGCATCAGACAGACGACGGTGCGCGCGCCAGGCATCATCCGGAGCACGCCCGACACCTTCGCCCCGTCCGAGGTCGTGAGCTCGTGCGCCGTGGAAACGGCCGTGTCAGGGATCGGCCGGCCCGCGATGTGCCGCCCGGCACCCAGGCGAACGGAAGCGCTCATCGTGCCTCCACGCGCAGTGCGTCCTTGTCCTGCTGGGTAATCCGGGATTCTTCGAGCCCCGCGACCACGCTATACCACACGGCATGTCTGCACCCGGTGGCACGCCGGTCCACGACGATCGTGCCCGGTGAGGTGATCCGGAAGTAGGGGCCCACCTTGCCCACGCGGACCGCGGGATCCTGCGCCGCGATCTCGGGGATCGTCGTGTTCTCCGGAACATCAAGAACGTAGAAAGTACTCATCGCCGGGTCAGCTCCTCCTCGGAACCTGCGCCCGCGCGGTTCTCCTCCCAGTGCGCAGCACGCTCCACGATCAGCTCCGCCTTGCGGGTGAGGAGCTTGTCCATGGTCGGCTCGGGCCCGGACGCAACATCGATCAACGCATCGACAGTGAGCTCGGCGTCGAGATCTTCCTGGACGGTGACAGGCCTCAGCGCGCGGGTGATCTCCACCATGTAGCCGTTGGGGTCGTGGGTATAGATCGACTCGATCGTCTCGTGCATGACCTGCATCTCCACCGGCCACTGCGAGTCATCGAGACGGCGCCGGTATTCGAGCAAGTCCTCCTCGTTCTCGACGTGAATGGCCAGATGGCGGGAGTTGATGAAGAACTGGGGAACATCGTCGGCGAACTTGGCGTAGACGTCTCCGGCGTCTCCGGCGCCCGCCGGGGGCTCGAACCCGAAGTAGTAGAAGAAGGCGATGCGGTCGTCGTTACCGATGTCGAAGAAGAAGTGAATGAAGTCCGGGTGGCGCTCCGGGCCCCAGCCGGCCGCACAGATCGAATGAACGACGGGGAACTTCAGCACATCACGGTAGAATCGGACGGTACCCACGGGATCGAACGTGGGAAATGCGGCGTGGTCGACGCCCATCACCCGGTGCTCGCGCCGTTCCATGTCAGGCCTCCTCATACAGTGACTGATCGGTCTCTCGGCAAGGGCTCATCCGGCAGCCTGTACAACTGCCTGGAGCAGGCTGCCCGCATCGGGGAGGTCGACGGGCAGGCTGAGCTTCCGCAGGAGCATGTAGGCCCCGGCGGTAGCAGCGGAAACCACGGGAATGCCGAACTCGTCCTCGGCAGGCTGCACAAGATCGAGGGAAGGCATCTGGACACACGCCGAGATCACAAGGGCATCGACGCCGGTCAGGTCAAGATCCCGGGCTGCGTCCATCACGCGCTCCGGCGCGATTCGACCGACCTGCTCGTTGTCCTCGACCTCAAGGGCTCGCCAGTCGGCGACTTCGAAGCCCTCCGATTCCATGTAGGCCACGACCTGCTTGGCCAAAGGAAGCGCATATGGGGTGACCAGAGCGATCCGGCGCGCTTCCAGAGCCCTGAGCGCCTCCGGCAGTGCACCAGCGCTGGACAACACCGCGGCGCTGGCGCCTCCGGTGGACAACTGCTCGGTGATGGCGGACTCGACGCGCTCGTGCTCGCCCGGTCCGCCGACCATAACGGCGACAAGACAGGCGTAGAGGAGGGCGTCGACACCGGCATCACCCAGTTCGAGAATGCAGCGTTCACGCTGGGCGTTCATGGCCCGGAGTTGCTCGGGCGACACCGTGTGCATGCGCATGCGGCTGGAGTGGAACGAGAAGCGCGCACTGGGGTGCCGGCCGAGCAGCCGCGGCATCTCCGTCTCTACCGTCACGTTCGAACTGGGGACGACGAGGCCGATCCGGGTTGGTCCAGACATGGGCTGCTCCTTAAATTGACTTCAATGACCATTTTTCGACGCGCACGTCAGATTGTCAAGAGTGCGACCACCGCTGACTTCCGCCGCACCGCAGGGAGCCGAAGATCTGGCAGCACCGGCAAGAGTCGGCCAAGGTCGACTTACATCGACGGGCATCGACTGGCGTCGTCCACTCGTCACTGCCGCCACTGCTGCACGGGATTTCGCCAGCCTGCGCGTGAGTGCCTTCCATGGCGAAGGGCGGTCGACTAGCTCGACTCTGTCGGGGATCTTGGAGTGATCGAGGTCAACTGCCCGGTATTCGCCAGGACTTCGACCGGGGGATGCCGTGCTGATCCAGGAAGGTCTGGAAGGCGGTGGGTGGCCGCGGTGAGGGGGTTTCCTCAGTCGGCGGCAGGCTGCTGAGGCGTTCGATGTTCACGGCGATGGCTGTGAGTATGTGTTGCAGATGGGTCTTCGGCTGTCCTTGGTAGCGGCAGTGGCGCATGTCGTGTCCGTGGGCGAACTCGTTTGATGGTGCCCTCGACTCCGGAGCGGACCGCGTAGCGGGCCTTCCAGCCGGGGGTCTGCTGCTCGGCGCGGACGCGGGCTTGCAGGTCGCGGAGTTCCCGTGGGGGAAATCCCACGGTCCGGGCGCTGTCGGCGGTGGTGGTGCACCGAGTGCGGACCGGGCAGGGGCGGCACTGGCTCTTGGTGAACCGGGCCACGATCAGGGGTGCTGCGGTGGGTGAGGAGGTCGGGTAAGGGCCGTGCCATCCCTTGCTGATCTGGCCCTGGGGGCAGGTGACCTGTCGGCGGTCGAAGTCGATGTGGAAGTCGTCCCGGTAGAAGCCTTCGTTCCTGCGGTGCTGGCGGGTGGGGTTGCCCGGCAGTGGGCCGCTGATGGTGACCTGGTGTTTGCTGGCGGCTCGTTCCAGGTGGACGAGGGAGGTGTAGCCGCCGTCGACCAGGTGCTCGGCTGGCAGCAGTCCGCGACGCGCCAGTCGGTGGATGCCGGGCAGGGCCTGGCCGTCGTTCGTGGCGGCCGAGGTGGTGGCCACGTCCGTGATCACGTTGACGCTGCCGGAGGCGCATGTCTCGGTGACATGCGCGGCGAACCCCTTCCAGCGGATGATGTGCCCGTGGCGGACATAGCGCGCCGTGGTGTCGTAAGGGGAGACGATCGCCGAGGAGGAGGGCGGTAGACGGCCGTCGTCGGCGGTGCGCCAGCGCAGGCGACCTGCCGCGTCGCGGTAGTAGTTCTGCACGACGATCTGCCGCAGGGCCTCGGCCTGCGGGCCCAGCCGGTAGCTCTGATCGTACCGGTGGAGGCGCTCGAGTAACCGGCAGGCGTCGTTGCCCGCGGCCAGGATTCTGGTCTTGGGCCGGGTGGGGTTCTTGCCCAGACGGACCGGACGGCCGTAACGGCGCCCCCGCTCCTCGTCAACCAGGCCGACCAGCAGATGCCCGGCCGTGCGGGCGGCTTCTTCGAGCGCGGCACGGATCGCCTCGGTGACCAGTTCCAGCCGGGTCAGGTCGCGCACCGCGGCCAGGACGTGAGTGGAGTCGGTGCGCTGCCTGGTGCGCTCGCGCACCAGTCCGGCCTCCTTCAGTCGGGCGAGTGCAATGTCGAGAAGGCGGTCGGCGCGGTCGTCCTGGGCGACGCGTTCGCGGAAGTCGGCCAGCACACTGTGGTGGAAGCCGGGATCGTCCAGCTCCATGGCCAGCGCTTATTTGAGATCGATGCGACAGCGGACCGCTTCCGCCGCCTGGCGGTCCGACAGACCGAGCAGGAACTGCAGCACGCACACGGTGGCCAACTGGGGGGGCGAAAGACCGGGACGGCCGTCGCGCGGGTACCAGCCGGAGAAGTCCTCGTCGTGCCACAGCCCGTCCAACTGGTCCCGCACCCATATCGCCGTCGTACCGTGCGGGTTGCTCGCCCGCGCGATCTGCGCGGTCAGAGGCGGGACTTGCTCACCGGAACGCGGACGGAGCGACAACGAACACCTCGACAACTGCATCGGCCTGCGGAACAGCCCCGAGCATGCCCGGTGATCACGCCGACGCACCGAGAAAATCCAAGATCCCCGACAGAGTCAAGCTAAGGGTGTTGCAGAAAGGCGTGTTTTTGCAGGCCAGAGGGCGATCATGGCTGTTCTGATCACGTGGCCAGGGCGAGGTTGTGCATGTGGGCGACAGCTTGGACTGCGTGGTGGAGGCCGTCGCCGTGCTGTCGGCAATCGCGGAGGATCTTGTAGTTCTTCAGCCGGCCGATCGCATGCTCGACCCGCGCACGGACCCGGCGATGCTCCGCGTTGTCGGCTTCCTCGCCGGCCAGGAGGGCCCGGCCGGGTCGTTTGCGGTGCGGGACGAGCAGGCCGGTGTTGATGTAGGCGCCGTCGCCGAGCACGGTGACGCCCTGGCACTGCTGCGGCAGACCGGAGTCGCGCCATACATGGGCGTCGGCCCTGTTGCCCGGAGCCGGGCGGGCGGTGGCTACGACCAGGCGAGTGTCCGCATCGATGATGACCTGCACGTTCGCGGAGAACCGGTAGTTGCGGCTCGAGGCGCCGACCTTGCGGTCACGGACCGGGACCAGCGTGCCGTCCACGATTCACAGCCGGTCCGCGGCATCGACGGGCCGTGTGGCCGACTCGAGTGCCAGGAGGGGCCGCAGCCGCTGGATGACCCTGCACACCGTGGCAGGCGAGACCCCGAAGAGCGGCGCGAGCTGCCGCATGGTGAGGTTCGTGCGGTAGTAGATAGCCACCAGCAGCACCCGGTCGGCAAGCGGCAGACACCACGGCCTCCCGATGCGCGGCCCGCCGCCACCTCGCTCCCGCACCACCTTCAACAACCGCTCGAACTGCTTCATTCGCAGCCCCGTGAACGTCTCCACCCACAACGGATCAGCCGTCAACACCCCACGCATACAAGGGAAATGGCCTGCTCACGGCCTTCTGCTGCATGCTTTAGGGTGCGTTTCATAAGCGGCCGTCCGCTGATGTCCGCAGCATGATCGGCCAGTACAGTCGCCCTCATGGCAACACCGGTATTGCGGGCGATTGAGTGGGACGGGACGTCATGGGATGACCCGTCTCACGAACATGACGTGCCCCAGCTCTCAAGTTCCAGTTCTGGTTGCTAACTGACGGCCTTCACGAAAGGCTGCCGGACATGCCCCGCGCCTACCCCGCTGAGTTCCGTGCCCGTGCCGTCGCACTGAGCTCTTTCAGCACTGCCTCTCCAGGGTGAGACAACGCCGAAAGAGCTCTGTGCGTGCGGCCGGGCATCGTCGGCGAGATCCTCAGCAGCAGCCCGGCCGGGTCGGTCACCACCTGCACGTTCACCCGGTGCCGGCGGCGCTTATGGGAGAAGTCGGACCGGTTGTCGCCGACCCGGTCGCACTCCGCGAGAGTGCCCGTCGAGCAGGACGTAGTCCGGATCCGCCTGTGCAGGGTGCGCAGCAGGCCGGGTGCGCGGTCGGCGAGCAGGTCGACGACGGCTGCCGTGTGGGGGTGGCTGGTGCCGACGGAGATGCCCTGGTGCAGTGGTGACCCGCTCGACTAGAGCGGGAGGCAGACCGAGTGCGGCAGAACACGGAGCCAACACAGCTCCTGTGCCTGTGGGTTGTGACTTCGAATGCCTCCCCCAACGACACGGGAGCCTCGTGCGTTGCGAGCATCGATCATGCCTGCTCTGGTGTTGGCGTGTGGCATGCTCCAGGAGTGGACACACTGGGGTGGATTTTGGTCGGACTGGTCGTCTTTCCCATACCTTTTATCTTTTGGTTCGGCTTGGTCCCATTGTGGGTCGAGCGACAGCTGAGACACGTGGGTAAGGAAGTCGTCGGCCGCTGTAGAAACGTTTCGGTCTCCGAGGGCAGCTACTCGACCAGCTTTGAATTCGTGACGGATTCAGGCCGGCAGGTGATGTACATATCGCCGCTCCGCAGAAGGATTCTGGGCACGCCCGGCGAGGAAACCCTTCTCGTGTACGACCCTGCCTCGCCGTGGCGACGGGTCCGTACTCGGGAGGAACTCGATTCGCGTTCTGAAGCGTGGCATCCTCTGTGGTGGCTGCTGGCCGTGGAAGCGATGATCGTGCCACTTCTTCTGCTGTATGTGCTGACGTACGTGATGTGATCGCTTCGGTTCAACCGTCGAAGTTGAGCGGTAGTGCCTGTGGACCTGGTCATGTCCATCGAAGGTGGGGCAGGTTTGCAGCCCCGCCATCCTCGTTGAGCTGTTTCAGCGTGGACATCGGGTGGGTGACGCAGGCGGGATGCGCAACGCACGAGGCTCCCGTGCCGTTGAGGGAGGTGTTCGACGTCTCAACTCAGCAACACAGGAGCCCTGTTGGTTCCGTATCCTGCCGCACTCGACCTGCCTCACGCCCTGGTCGAGTGGGTCACGATGCTCATCGTCACCCGTGAGGGTGACCGACGGTGCAAACTCCCGCCGCATCAGCGTGCCCTCGTCGCACTCGTGTACTTGCACCGCCACGACACCCTCGTAAGGATCGCGGCCTCCTTCGGCATATCTGTCGGCACTGCCCACGCCTACGTCACCGCGGTGACCGACCTGCTCGCCGGCAGCGCCCCGGGCCTGCTGAAGACGTTGCGCGAGCACGACCCGGACTTCGTGCTCCTGGACGGCACCCTCGCCGAGTGCGACCGCGTCGGCGACAGCCGCGCTGACTACTCCGCGAAGCACCGCCGGCACGGCGTGAACGTCCAGATCGTCACCGACCCCACCGGCGACGTGCTGTGGATCTCACCCGCCCTGCCAGGCCGTACCCATGACCTGACCGCCGCCCGCAGCCACAAGATTCTCCGGGTCTGCGAGCGACAAGGTGTCCCGATCCTGGCCGACCGGGCCTACACGGGCACCGGCCCCTGGGTCACCACCGGCCTCAGACGACCACCCGGCGGAGAACTCACCCCCACCCAGCGCACCGTCAACCGCGCTCTCGCCCAGGCCCGGGCGCCTGTCGAACGCGGCATCGCACGACTGAAGTCCTGGCAGATCCTCCGCAGATCCCGCATCAGCCCCAACCGCATGACCGTCATCGCCAAAGCCGTCCTCACCCTGGAGAGGCAACGCTGAATGAGCTCACTGGTTCGGGCAGGGAAAGAACAGAAGCAGACCGCCGTTGAACTCGGCATCCATCCGGTCACGTTGTCGAAGTGGTTGCGCCAGAACGACATCGACAACGGCCGACGGCCTGGCAGGATCTCGGAGGAGTCCGCAGAGCTGCGTGCAGCGCGTCGACGGATCCGTGAGTTGGAAACCGAGCTTGAGATCGTCCGCAAGGCCGCCAAGTTCCTCAGCGAGGACAAGCCGGCCCCAAAAGGCTCTACCCGGTGATCGACCGTCTCGTCGATGCCGGGGCACCGGTCGATCGATGCTGCCGGATCCTCGGGGTCGCCCGGCAGAACTACTACAAGCACAAACGCACCCCCACCACGCCGCGGCAGCTGCGGCGGGAGTGGCTGACCGGGCTGATCCACGAGGTCCATGTCGCCTCACGGGGCACCTACGGCTACCGCCGCATACACGCCGAGCTCACCATGGGAATGGGAATCCGGGTGTGCTCGAGGACCGTGTCGGTGCTGACGACACAGGCCGGGATCTACGGACTGCCCGGACCGGTACGAGTGAAGCGCCTGCGTGGCGTCGTCACCGCCGGCGACCTGGTCAACCGCAAGTTCCATCGGCTGCGTCCCAACGAGCTGTGGGTCACTGACATCACGCAACACCGCACCAGGGAAGGGTGGGTGTACTGCGCGTCGGTCCTGGCCGCGTTCAGCCGCAAGATCGTGGGCTGGCCGATCGGACTCCAGGCAGGACTCGACCCTCGTGGTCAACGCGTTGGACATGGCCATTCGCAACCGCCGCCCCGAACCGGGCGGGATAGTTCACGCCGATCACGGTGCTCAGTTCACCTCCTGGGTCTTCGGGGAAAGGGTCCGCTCCGCCGGGCTCCTGCCATCGTTCGGCACCGTCGGGGACGGCCTGGACAACGCGATGATGGAGTTGTTCTGGTCCTCGATGCAGATCGAGCTGTTAAATCGCAGGCGGTGGAAGACCCAGGTCGAGTTTGACAACGCGATCTTCGAGTACATCGAGGTCTGTCACAACCGACAGCGGCGCCACTCAGCACTGGGCTACCGCACCCCGATCGAGTACGAACTACTCTTCGAGCAAGACACCATTCCCACCGCCAGTGAGCCACTGCGGCTGGAACCCAAACCGTGGGGCACGTCATGTCACCCGATCATGCATGAGACCCCTTTCACATTGCCGCCCCAGGGTCAGCCCTCCCCAAGTGAAACCGCGAGGCTAATAGCCGCCTTGCCGGTAGGAGCAGCGCTCACGCCGCCGTTCGCGCCGCATCTGGGCGCTACGGAGGGGGCTACCTGCGGCCTGGCGTCGGCGATCGGTGCGTAGTCGCCGCCGCCGTCATGGACGTCGCGCCGGCGTCGGCACGGGGTATGTCGGCCGGAACCCCTATGAAGGGCTGGCCGTCGTGTTCCGGAGCCAGCGGGACTCCCGACTTCAGCGCGCGAGGGGCCACGACGATCGCCTGCCCGAGCCGGTTGATCCCGAGGGTGAACAGGATCGGGGAGGTGGAACCAGCCACGTGCGCGTGCATGGCGACGGCGCCCCCCGTGACGGCGGCCCTGGAAGCGATCAGCACCAGCCAGAGCCAGAGGCTGCTCATCGGCGTACGCGCCCACAGCACACCACCGCGTGATTCCAGGACGGTGGACCTCCCCTGGAGCAGTCCGATCACTGCGGCCACAAGGGCACCAAAGCTGATGAACACCACGTCGGCGGCCGTCGGGTTCTTATCGTGCTTGGTCAGCAGGTAGGCGCCGAGAAGGATGAGGGCGACCGGTAGCACCATGAGCCGCCGCCCGCGCAGGGGCTCGCCCCGTACTTGTCGTGCGATGACGAGCGCAATGAGCAGGAGTGCCCCGGCGATTTGCAGAAAACTCATCAGACGTTCTCATCCTTCGGAAACTTTCGAAGCACAGCGGGGAAATCCCACCCATTGCCCGGTGCGGTAGCACTGTCGGCTGCATCGATCTTCCGATCGGGTGTGTCGGGCTTACGCAGCGTCGAGTTCTGCCTTCCCGACAGGACGTAGCTCGTTCCCCAGTAGGCGGCCAGTACCACTCGCGTGCCCGTGGCTGCCGCAGCGTCGGCGGCGCATGCAATCACTTTCCTGACCGTTCCCTGCAGTTTCATCTTGTATCCGCTCTCACTGTCCTGTCGGTTTGGGACCTGTGCGCTACCGTTTCGCAGATCTTCTGGACGAAGCTTTTATCGGCCGTGACGGTAAGAAGCGGGTCCGGACCGTTGGCTGGCCGAACCCGCTTCTTTCCCACTACGGTTGTTTCCTTTTTCGGTGCGCCCTGGGTCAGGAACCTCCGGCGGTCACCGGTGTCTTGGGTTGACCCGAGGCCACGGGATCGATGTCGCTGAGTCCCACCTGGGGGTAGATCGCGCGCAGCACCGGCGGTGGACCACGCGGAGCCGGTGGTCCTGATGGCCCACCGGTTCATGCGTGACGTGGGATCTCCTTCCGCCGCCTGTCCTGGGGGAGGAGATCAGAGTGTCGCGAGTCGACCCGGTTCGGGTGGGTCGGTCCAGTTCAGGCGTCCGGGAGCCAGCTGCCATGGAAGCCGACGGGCACCCTGCGGGGGAGGTGAACGACGGCGGTAGGCGGCTTGGCGAGGTTTTCGGCGTCGAGGATGACGAGGTCACTGCGATCCGTAGCGGCGTCGTAGACGAAGGTCATGAGCCACCCAGGCCCGCCGGGGCGATCGTCGGCGGGGGCGAAGGCTGCCTCTCCCGGAAAACGGCCGGGAGCGAAGAGGTGGCTGGAGACCGTGCCGTCACGCAGGTCGTAGCGGTGCACCGCGCCCGTGAACTGGGAGGTTTCGGGGTTGGGCGTCTCGGAGACGTGCCCGTAACGGGCGGCGAGCCCGGCCAGACGATCGTCGAGACGGGGGAACTCCACAACGCGGTTGTCCAGCTGTTCCTCCCGCACCGATCCGCTGACGAGATCCACGGTCCAGCGGCACAGATAGGAGGGCTCGGCCAGGCCCACACCATCGGTCAACTTGGCGTAGCGGACGCCGTGCAGGACGAGACGCTGCCCGTCGGCTTCCTCGTGAGCGTTGACGGTGTGGAAGACATAGCACGGGTCGATCTCGAACCAGCGCACGGCACCGTAAGGGTCGTCCCGGCGCAGCACACCGAGCCGGGCACCGTACTCCGGCTGCCACTTGTAGGGCATGACGTCGTCATTCGCGGCCATCTCCAGGTTCAGGACGGCGGGGAGGTCCATGAAGACGACATGCTGTTCAGTGAGGTAGAAGTCGTGCATCATCGTCGGCTTCGGGCCTTCGATCGGCCGACTGATCACCAGCTCACCGTCGGCATTCGCACGGTGGTAGTTGAGGAAGGTGTCGGACGGCGCGCCGGCACCGAAGAAGTGCAGTTCGCCAGTGATGGGGCAGGTCTTCGGGTGGGCCGTCATCGCGGTTCGCAGACGTCCGTCGAAGTCGTACGGGCCGACGGTGTCGAGTTCGTGACCGGGCGCAGAGCTCAGCTCGTAGGGGAACGAGGTCTCCACCAGCGCGAGCGTGCGCCCGGCGTGCCGTACGACGTGGGTGTTGGCGAGCCCTGCGGTGAAATCGAAGTTCCCCCGCTCGTCGACGCGCCGCGCACTGTGGGTGAACGTCGAGGTCCGGACCCAACGGTTGCGGTACGACGTGGCCTTGCCGCCTGCGAGACGGATGCCGTGGACCATGCCGTCACCGAGAAACCAGTGCCCGGTGTTGGCTTCGTGGGGGTTGGGTCCGTTGCGCAGATACCAACCGGTGAGCTCTGGCGGTATCGCGCCGGTGACCGTGAGCTCGTGCGTGGTGAGCTCGTCCATCACGGGGGCGTAATTTCCCGTCAGATGAGGGACAGCAGTGGTTTTGACAGTATTCATGGTTCCTCCTGGACCCTGCCGGATCAGCCGTTGACGCTGGTGAGAGAGGCCTGAAGGCGGGCCTGGGCGCGCTTGGGGTACACGACGGTGACGACGATCGGCACGGCGAGACCGAGGACATGGATGGTGCCGTCGACCGCCGGAGAAGCGTCTACGACGAAGCAGACGGTCAGGGCGATGGCGAGGAACACGAAGGCGGCTGTCCAGACGGCGGCGATGTTGACACTCACCTTCGTGAACTCGGGCATGTGCCAGAACTCGCGCGGGGTCTGCAGCTTGGCGATGGGGAGGGTAAACGGCTGACCGACAACAAGGGACCCGCCTGCGGTGAGGGCGAGCCACCAGAAGGACAAGGGGCTCTGGTAGCCCTCGATCGGCGAGTTGCTGTCGAGGAATGCCACGGTGGCCAGGCCGAGGAAGTAGACGATCGAGCTGACCTCGAGGATCTGCGCGGCAGCGGGAGTCCCCCGTATGAGTTCGTACGTCAGCAGAACGATTCCGCACACCATGGCTGTGACGGCTCCCGCCCGCCAGCCGAGGAAGCCTGCTGCGAAGCCGTACACGAGGTAGGGGATGAACCCCTTGACCAATCCCATAAGTTGGGGCCCTTCTGAGCTCATGTCATTTTTGACAGGTCGAAAGCTAGATAGGGTGCTGATGACATGTCAAATGCGGCAGGTGAGGCTGGCCCCGGCGCGAACCCGCACGGCGCAGGGACGGGCCGAGCGGGCTCCGTGAGGCGCCAGGGGCATGATGGTGCCAATGCGTCATTCGCCCAGGTGACAGCCCTGATCACTCACCATGGACCAGAAGCTCGACGCAAGACCGGGACTCTGTGTGACCACGGCTGTTGGGCAAAGGCGGCCGACAGCGCACCGACGTCACACACGTGGGGTCGGCCAGTCCATGCCCCCGCAACATGGGGCCGGCTGCGGAAGATCTCCGCCGGGTGGGTGCTTCGGCGGCATGGGTTCAGCGGTGTTACCGCGACAACCAGGGAACTTCCTGGCGGAAAGCAAGGAGACCTACCGCCCGGATCCCTGGCGATCGGCAGCCCGTGCGACGTTGACGCCCACCAGCGATCAAGCGCGCCATGGGCCGGCGTGGCCACAAGGCCCGCTTCGTCGAGACCTGTGAAACGAACCGGCCGCACATCATCGTCCGTGCCGCTACCACCGCGGCCACTCTCGCCGACGTCGAGACGATACCCGCCGACCACGCTGACCTCGCCGAGGTCGACCTCCTCTCGGGCCAGGAACTCGTCGACGCGGTCCACACCAGCGTGGACGGCATCATCAACGACGCCGCCGAGCAGGACATCGACCTCGTCGGCCCGCTTCCGTCGGACCCGGACCGCACGGCCTGACCGCAGCCGCCCTCAACGTCGTCCGGGTTGATGCGTGGCTCACCGGAGCCCCGCTCGGCGGCAGTCGGAGCTCATGCCTTACGCCACTCCGCAAGTCACTCGCGATACCCACGTGAATGGATCAGTGGGGTCGTGATTACGCGTGCGGCCTCCGTGAGCGGAGGGACGGACCAGGAGGATCCCACCCCGCTTGAAATCTCCTGAATGCCACTTTGGATACTGGCTACCCCACGAATCCCACATGTAAGGTGTGAACATGTCCCTGAGGATGGCCTTGCTAGGACTGTTGGCCGCCGAACCCGCCAGCGGGTACGAACTCACCAAGGAGTTCGAGCAGGACCTGGGGCGTTACGCCTGGCGAGCGGGCCATACCGGTATCTATCCGGAGTTGAACCGGATGGCGGAAGACGGGCTTGTTGAAGTCACCCACGAAGGGGCCCGCAACAGCCGGACATACGCGTTGACCCCGGAGGGTCGCGAAGAACTGCGCAGCTGGCTAATGGAACCAGCAGGCCAGGGGAAAGTGCGAAATGAAGCGGTCTTGCGGATGTTTCTTCTCGACGCCCTGGAGCCAGCCGACGCGTTGATCGTGCTGAATCGAATGGTCGATGATTCCATGCAAAAAATTACTGAATTGCGCGGAATTCGCCAGAAACACGAAGACTCTCCGCCTACGGGTCGCGATGCTTTGGGTGAACTTGCCGCGGAGTATGGCCTGCGCCAGTACGAGGCCACGCACAGCTGGACTGTGTGGGCCATCGAGCGTCTCTCGCGACGCTACGGAGTCCATGGTGAGTGAGCTGGGCGGGCTCGCTATTTCGCTCGGGGCACGTCCGACTCTTGGACGGAAAACGAAGGTTACCCTTTGGTGCGTGTGCTGTGGCCGGACTTCGACCGGCGCGAACTATGGCGCGCCTGCCTCGAGTACGCGAAACGAGACCGACGGTTTGACGGCTCCCTGCCCAACGAGGTGAAGGTGACTGAAGAGTACTTCGGGGACCGACCTGGCGAGTGAGCGAGTGACGCAGACGGATCCCGGGCACTTCTGCGTCGCCCCCGGATGACGTCAGATGGCCATTTCACTCCACTGACGTGAGTGACGACCTGCGGCATGCTCCAGGCGGAGAGCATTTCGCTGAAAGAACGTCTTGGGCTGTTTGGCAAGGCGGCGGTTCGATGGGGCACGGTCGCTCTCGAGTGCGGGCCGTGGGGTTCAATGCGGGTACGGGGAATGCTCTGTGGGACCGGCTCTCGATCGAGGTGCAGGCGGAGGTGGACAGCCTCGTCTCGGCCGGGCGGAACGTGCAGGCCATTGCTGTAATGCGTGAGCGTGTCGGTCTGCCGACGCCGGGTCTGCATGAGTGTGTTGATCTGGTGGATCAGCGATTCAAGGTGTTGCGGCAGGGGCCGGCGAACTCGTGATGACGCCGTGCCCGGTGGTCATGCGTCGCGCCGGTTCGGGGTCGATTCGCGGGTGAGTCGACGGCTTATGAGGTCGACCATCGCCACCTTGATCATGGCTTCGGAGCCGTGGGGGCGGGTCTCGTAGTCGCGGGCGAGGCGACGGTGGCGCATGAGCCAGCCGAATGTCCGCTCGACGATCCAGCGCGGCGGAATCACCATGGAGCCTTTCTGGGAAGGGTCGCGGCGGGAAACTTCGACGCTGATGCCGAGGGTGGCACCGTGGTCGATGGCCTTGGTGCGGTATCCGCTGTCGGCCCATGCTTTGGTGATGCGGGGGTGGGCGGCGGCGATGCTCGAGAGCACATGGATGCCGCCGGCGTTGTCGGAGACGCTGGCGGCGGTGACCAGCACGGCTAGGAGAAGGCCGAGTGTGTCGACGCCGATGTGGCGTTTGCGGCCCGCGATCTTCTTGCCCGCGTCGATGCCCTGGCCGGTGGCCGGGACGTTCGCGGAGGTCTTGATGCTCTGGGCGTCCAGGATGCAGGCGCTCGGCTCGGCGTCGCGGCCTTCGCCTCACGGACCAGGCGCCGCAGGAGACCGTTGAGCTGGTCAAAAACCTCGTCCTTCTGCCAGCCGTCGAAGTACCCGTAGACCGTTTCCCATGGGGCGAAGTCGTGCGGCAGGTACCGCCAGGGGACCCCGGTCCGGTCGACGTAGAGGATGGCGTCCATGATCCGGCGCAGGTCGTGCTCGGGGGGCCGGCCGATGTCCGGGCCCTTCCCGCTCCGTTCGGCCCGCCATGCGGTCAGAGTCGGCTCCAGCAGTTCCCAGTGGGCATCGGACAGGTCACTTGGATACGGACGCTCTCGGCGAGGCGTGTTTCCGTAGTACCGATGCTCGCCGTCCCGCCGTAACGGGTGTGATCGGGTGCGTGTTGGGTTCAAGCTGGAGTAAAGGGGCCGAAACGGACTCTCGAAGACCGTCACGCACCCCACCTGCCACAGCAGACGTAGCGGTCTGACAGGACCCGAGCTCCTCGGGCAGGTCCCGCCAGGGCGAGCAGGTGCTGTACTTCCACGCGATGGCCTCAAGGGTCCGGCGGTCGTCAGCCCACCGTCGTCCACGGACCGGATCGGCCGGCATTAACGGCCCGATCCGGTCCCGCATCGCATCACTGATCGCTAACTGGACAGACGTATCTGATCAACCGACCAACCTGTCAAAGAGACATGCTCCAGCCGCGCCTGCCTTGGGCTCGGGGACGGCTCGCCGCGCTGTGCGTCACCTGCTGAAGTCACCTTGCCCGCGACCACCCGATGCACCACCTTCCCGTGGTGGTCGGACCGTGGTTGCGTTCTTCACCGCCGCTACTCCGCATCTCGAAGAGCGGCGAGTTGCTTCTCGAACGGGAGGACGTCAGAGAAGGTCTCCGGCGCGGGCGGCTGCGTGGGCTCTTCTGCCGTCAGCGAAGAGAGCTCCTCAGCCGCTCGTTCGATCCGCTGGGCGAGCCCTTTGGCGCCCCAGTCCTCGGAGGCGGCGTAGACCGCGGTGGGGACGACGACGGCCCGCAGGTAGGCGAAGAGTGGACGCAGCGCATGTTCCAGTACCAGCGAGTGGCGGGCGCTGCCCCCGGTCGCGGCGATCAGCACCGGCTTCCCGGTGAGCGCGTCCTTGTCCAGTACGTCGAAGAACGACTTGAACAGGCCGCTGTAGGAGGCGGAGAAGACCGGGGTGACGACGATCAGTCCGTCGGCAGCCGTCACCGTGGCAAGCGCCGCGGCCAGGGCGGGGGCGGGGAAACCATGGGTGAAGTTGTGGGCGATGTCCTCGGCCAGGTCGCGCAGTTCGATCACCTCGACCTCGGCCGAGGTGTCCTTCACGGTCGCGGCGGCCAGCCGGTCGGCCAGCAGCCGGGTGGACGAGGGGACACTGAGTCCTGCGGAGACGACGACGTACTTCATGCGGTTCGGTCCTTCCGGGAACGGTTGGTGGAGAAGGCGCCGCCGGCCACCCGGGCCGTGTGGGTCGGGGCCTCAGGCACGTCGGCCGGGCGCCCCTTGGCGAATTCCTCCCGCAGGACGGGCACGACCTCTTCGCCCAGCAGGTCGATCTGCTCAAGGACCGTCTTCAGCGGCAGGCCCGCGTGGTCCATGACGAACAGCTGGCGTTGGTAGTCGCCGGCGTACTTGCGGAAGGTCAGTGTCCTCTCGATCACCTGCTGCGGGGAGCCGACGGTCAGCGGGGTCTGCTGGGTGAAGTCCTCCAGGGAAGGGCCGTGCCCGTAGACCGGCGCGTTGTCGAAGTACGGGCGGAACTCCCGCACCGCGTCCTGTGAGTTGCGCCGCATGAACACCTGGCCGCCGAGGCCGACGATGGCCTGTTCGGGGGTGCCGTGCCCGTAGTGGGCGTACCGCTGCCGGTAGAGATTCACCATCTTCTTGGTGTGCTCGATGGGCCAGAAGATGTTGTTGTGGAAGAAGCCGTCCCCGTAGTAGGCGGCCTGCTCGGCGATCTCCGGGGAGCGGATGGAGCCGTGCCAGACGAACGGCGGGACGCCGTCCAGCGGGCGCGGGGTCGCGGTGAAGGACTGCAGTGGCGTACGGAACTTGCCCTCCCAGTCGACGACGTCCTCGCGCCACAGCCGGTGAAGCAGGGCGTAGTTCTCAATGGCGAGCGGGATGCCCTGGCGGATGTCCTGGCCGAACCAGGGGTAGACCGGGCCGGTGTTGCCGCGGCCCATCATCAGGTCCATACGCCCGTCGGTCAGGTGCTGGAGCATCGCGAAGTCCTCCGCGATCTTCACCGGGTCGTTGGTGGTGATCAGCGTGGTGGACGTGGACAGTACGAGCTTTTCGGTGCGGGCGGCGATGTAGCCGAGCATCGTCGTCGGGGACGAGGGCACGAACGGCGGGTTGTGGTGCTCACCGGTCGCGAAGACGTCCAGTCCGGCCTCCTCCGCCTTCTGTGCGATGGCGACCATCGCCTTGATGCGCTCGTGCTCGCTCGGCGTCCGGCCGGTGGTCGGGTCCTCGGTCACGTCGCCGACGCTGAAGATTCCGAATTGCATTGATTTCTCGAATCTTTAAGAGGGAATACGCTGGTTTGTGCCAGGCCGGCGGGAGGAATGGCATGGATTCTTATATACGTGGCCAGTCCTGCCTCTTGATGAGTAAGTATGCCTTTGGGGGATCGCGGATTTTATGCTGGAGCAGGCACTGCGAGTCCTAGGTTGGGGGGTTCCTGCCGTGACCGTCCGAGGCATCTCGATGAGATATTTTACGGAGAGAGGCCGACCTATTTTCGGAACACGCAAAAGGGCGGCTTGTTCGCAGGTAATTCTGCGAACATGCCGCCCGGGTGCGTGGTGCAGCGTCGGGGCAGGGCCTGTTACTGCCCTTGGAGCCATGGGTAGCGCTGGGTGTCCGCGCCCGCGTAGTCGGGGTCGAGATAGGTGCTGAGTCGGTGGATCTTGAAGTCGCGGATCTCGAAGACATCGCACCATGCGCCGGCGTGGGTCCGGTATGCCCACCATTCGGTCCCGTCGGCGGTGACACCGTTGCTGGTTCCCTCGATCACCACCAGGTCGTCCTTGGTGACGACGTTGAGGTAGATCGAATCGTGGCTGATCTGGCCGAGCATGGAACCGAGCTGCTCGAAGAAGGTTGCGATCTCTTTCTTTCCGCGCATCAGACCGCGCTTGGGAAAATAGTAGAGAGCGTCTTCGTCGAACAGTTCCAGGACGTCCCTTCCAGTGTCTATACGAAGGAGGAATTCCTTGGCCACCGAGATCCGTTGCTCGGGAGTCATCGTCCCTGTGGTGATCGTCATTTCCTTGCCTCGCTCCTGACTCAGTGAAATCTAGGCGGATGCTGCACGGCACTCAGTCGCACGATTCGTGGGGAAGCGGTGCACCACAGGCGGGACGGCTGTGTGTCAAGCCGTACTGGGATGACAGGGGAGGGGGTGACCGCGGTGTCAACTACAGTGTCGAAAGTTCAGCACCTAAGTTGATTGCTGGCTGTCTACCAGGCGGAGTCCCCGCGCAGAACCGTGTCCGCGCCGCCGTCGAGGAAGATGGTCTGGCCGGTCATGTGCCCGTTGGCCTCACTCGCCAGCCACGCCAGCAGTTCGGCCGCCACCTCCGGCTCGTACGGGCCGCCGAGCGGCATGGGGCTGCCCGCTTCGATGCGTGCCTGAGTCGTGGGGTCTTCGAAGAGCCGCTTGAGCAGTTCGGTGCGGACGAGGCCGGGTGCGACGGCGTTGAGGGGGATGCCGGCGGCTGCCCAGTCGGGCCCCGGGGCCTGCCTGCGAATCCACCGGGACAGTGCGCGCTTGGTCGTCGCATAGACCTGGGGAGCGACTGCGGAGCGGGTCAGGGCGTCTTCCTCGCTCCCGTCCAGCAGGGTGTCGAGCAGTTCTTGGTCGATGGGGTGGACCGACGTGATCGAGGACACGGCGACCACGCGCGGCGCGGGCGAGTTGAGGAGCAGGGGGCGCAGGCCCTCCATGGTGGCGATCGCACCGTAGTAGTTGACGGCCGTGGTGGCGGGCCCGGCGATGTCGACGCCGGCCACCGCCAGGACGGCGTCGATCTGCCCTCCGCTGAGCTGCGTCACTCCGTCGACGAGGGCGGCGCGACCCTGCTGGGTCGAGAGATCGGCGATCACGTCGGCGTTGTGGAGGTCTGCTCCGATGACCTGGTGGCCCCGGGACTCCAGGAGCTGCTTGGTCGCCAGACCGATGCCGGAAGAGGAACCGGTGACGACGTAGATCCTCGGGGTGTCCGAGTGGTCGCGAGGGGTGCTGTCGGCTTTCTTGTTCGTCATGTGTGTAAAAGTATCGACATTGACGTCGAACGTCAAAGGTTGCCTTTCAGAGGCGTGCCATCGGGCGGTGGGCACATGGGGTCCCTGGCTCCGCCGTGTTCACCGAACCGGAGACTCCGCAGCGGGGGAACTTCAGTCGCTCGCCACCACCGGGGTGGACGACGTCTACGCGCCGGCGCCGCGGCGCAGGGCCGACGGCACCCGCACGCCGAATTCCCCCGCCACTGCTTCGCCCGGTAGCGAAGTGCCGCGGGGCGGGTGGCTCGGCCGGTCGGGGGTGCGCATGCGACTGCCGAGGGCCACACCCGGATGGAAGCCGGTCCAGCGAGAGCGTGCCGGCCCTGCGCCTCGCCCGACGTCGACACCACCGCCATGGTGTCGACGACGCAGGTCATCAGCGCGTTGCCGAGCGCCAGGTACCGGACCGCACCGGGCTGGTACAGAACCCGGCCCAGCGCGGTGAAGAGCATCACCTGGGCGAGCATCCTGCCGAGCCAGCCGAACAACCGGTCGCTCGGTGCCCGGTGGGCAGATATCTGATGGTCGACACGCTTTCCGTTCCGCTCGAACTCGCCCAAGCCGCCCTGGAACGCTACCCCGAGGCCGTCCTGCCCGCCTGACACGCGAAAACCCGGCGGCTCGCGCAGACCGGGGAACCTCTGAATTCGCTCGCGGCAACCGTGACCGAGCGGAACTCTCCCCGGAGCCCTGAGGCGCTAACCTCGCCGTTTCGGTTGAGGCGATGAGGCGTGGCTGATGGTCAACTGTCGAGTGGCCAAGGTGATTTCGGCGTTCGGCCATGGTGGAGTCCCGGCGCAGTGGTCGGGTTCTCTAGGGTGCTTTGGGTCGTGGCGGGCAGGGTTTGACGGTCAGCCGGCGGGACGCGGCAGTGCGGCGCGGCGATGGAAGGCTGCGGCTAGTTCGTGTCTCCAGCGTCAGGTCGCCGATATCCGCAAGGGCGGGCGGCGGTTGCCGCAGGTGAGGCGGGCGGCGACGTGCAGCACCCGGTAGCTGAGCTTCTTCGGCTCGGCAGCGGCGAGTTCGCCGTCCAGCAGCAGGACGCGCATCCTTGCCTGCAGATCGATCGCTGTGAGACTGAGTTCGAGCCAGACGGCGTTGACGCCGAAGTCGCGGGAGGGGAAGCGGCCGAATCCGGAGGTCTTGCCGCACCGGATGTGGTCCTCAACGCATGCATGCCCGCGGTGGCGGACCTCCAGGAACTGCGCGGAGCCGCCACCGGAGCGCGGGGTGTCGATGAGGAACACTTGATGCCGCAGGCCCTCGTCCTGATCGAACAGGGACAGCTGGGCTCCGGGATGCGGGCGTTCGCGGCGCACGATGATGCGGGTGCCGGCCGGATAGCCGTCCAGATCGACCAGTCCGGTCAGCTCGGCCACCTCGGCGCCATCACGCAGTGTCCTGTCCTGGTCCAGGGCGGGATGCCAGAGGTGGTCGGGCATGGCCCGGACAGCGGGGCGGAGCGGCTCGGTGATGGCGTATCCGACCGAGAAGAAGGTACGGATTTCTTGTTTCCGCAGGTCTCGGATGTGGGCTAGGACGACTTTCGCGGATCCGGCACTGTCAGTACGGATGAGGATGTCGGTGCCGTGCCGGTGGGCGTCGGGGATCTGCGCGAGCGCCTGGTCGAGCACCGTGATGTAGTCGCTCGCGGTGTTGGCGCCGGCGTTTCCGGACCGTAGCCGGCCGGACAGCGCCTCGCCGGTGTTGGCGAGGAAGCACAGCAGCGGGTGGAAGCCGAAGCCGCCCTTATACGTGGGTGCCGCCTGCGCTTTCTCGTAGTGGCAGCTGATTAGTGTGGCGTCGAGGCCAGGACCGGACCGGGCAGCATATGTCCCGCGGCCCGGACTGCGGGTATGCCCTCACCGTGTTCGGCGGCCTGCAGCCAGGCGGTTTCCCGGGCCTCGGCACGGGCCGAGCGCAAAGAAGCCAGTGTCCTGTCGTCGGTGTCGGCGAGCAGCCGCCAGGCCGTTGGTGTCGAGGCGGCATGGCCGAAGAGCGCTGTCTGGTCCCGCCAGTACGGCCAGGTCCGCGATGGCCTCGCGGCCGTCGGCGAGCATCACCGTCAGGTCGGTGGCGATCCGGCCTGGATCATGTCCGGTCCGCCGATCACCCTCGGCATCATGTGATCAACCAGGACACATCACGTGAACGACGCTGCCCTGGTTCTTCGGTGTGTCTGAATTCGTGGCCGAGCAGTCGGGTCATGGGCTGGTGGTCAAATGTCACGTGATGGCCAACGTCTGCTGCCCCCATCCCGTACAGCCGGGACATGCCGCTCGTGCTCCAGGTGGACGGCAAGGGTGTGGTCATGCGGCCCGAAGCATTGCGGCGCGAGCCACTCTCGGGGCGATCGGGTCTGGCGAGAGCGATGGCCGTGGCAGGCGGACCATTCTTACTCGACCGCGCTTGCGGTGACCTTTGGCGCTATCTCGGCAACGCGGTCGAGGAGCTCCACGAGCTGCCAGTAGTCCTCCTCGGACATCGCCTCACGGAGGCCGTACTCGATGCGTTCGTGGAAGCTGCTCGCGGCGGCGGCCCGCTCCACACCAGCCGGCGTAAGGGAGACCAGCACGACGCGCCCATGATCTGGCGAGATGTGCCGTTCGATCAGCCCCTTGGCCTCCAAATTCTTGACGATACCGGTCATGGTCTGCGAGGTGACGAGGCCCTCCCGGGCAAGCTGCGTGCACGACTTGGCGGCACCGTGTGCAAGGTAGCCCAGAACCTTGCACTGCGACTCAGTCAGGTCCAAGTCACGCACCCCGTGGGCCTTACGGGCCACGATGGCGTGCTCAGCACGCTTGAGATGGAAGGTGAGCAAGCTTGCCGGGGAAACGGGCGGGGTCTGTATGTCAGCCGTCTCCTGCACGCTGGTCGTGTCTGCCATCGCTATTTTGGCCTGCCTCTCTACATTCTCCCGACCATACAGCGTAACACTTCACGAATGTAGGATCCTGATTGGAATCAGGTTGGTGAACGCCTGCAGAGCCCATCCGTTTACGTGTGTGCTGCGCACGTCCCACTGTCGTCCTCGTCACGTTGCGGCTGTACCTGGTGTGCGCCCCGGCCCGGGATGCCGATCCTGTGGGCGCCGGCCGTCCCAGGCACGGCGAGGGTGAGATCTTGGCCGCGATGCTTGAGGTGGACGTCGCTTGGTGCGCGAGCGGCGGGCTTGCTGCTGAGTGGCTGGTCTGGCCGGCGCCGTCGCGGGGGTCGAAGATCGTGCGGGAGAGATGAGTGCGGCGTCCTGCGCCTTGTCACCGCGGCTTGCCGACGCGTCCGGTCGTTGTTCAGTGCGACGTTGGAAGGCCGACGGTGTTGGGTGCAGTGTTCGACACCCGGTCTCAGTAGTCGGGGTGCCGTGTCGTGGCCACGACACGGCGGCTCCCAGGACTGCTTCGGCCAGCCCGTCGTGGGGACAGCGGACGGTGACGTAGATGAGTGAGAAGGCCATCACGGCCGTCGGCGTCCATCGGCCGAGCCAAACGACCGGTTGATGACCATCAGGGGTCATGTGCGGGGGATGGCTCCGACGGTAAGGACGTATGGGCTGTTGCGACACGGGCGCCGTTCGACGGCGGCCTCCTCACCGGAGCAGCCCGGCCGTGCGGCCGGAAGTCTGCTCCGGATGCGCGGATGGACGGATGCACGCTTGTTGCCTGGGCGGCGCCGCCAACGTCCAACGTCGGGGGCGCCGCATGCCAGTTGTCAATGCGAGCTCTCCAGGCTCACGCGACCTCGGCCAACGCTTCTTCCGCCTCAGTTTCGGTGGGCACCTCAGTGTCCTTGTGAGGCAGCGCGCGCAGCAGAACCGGGACGGTGATCAAAGCCGTGGCGGCGCCAATCCAGATGACCACGTGCATGGCGCTGGTGAAGGAGTTGGCGGCGGCGAGAGACGAGGTGTGCACGCCGGCGTTGAGATCTTCGGTGACCGCTTCCGGGTCGGCGACCTTGCCGTTCAGAGAGGCGGAGGTGACGCTGACGAGAAGGGAGCCTCCGATAGCGGCGGCTGCGGTGTCGGCGCTCAGCCGCAAGGAGTTGAACATGCCGGAGGCCATGCCTGCACGACCGAGTTCGACGCTGGAGACGGCGGCGCCGTCGATGACGGCGAGAGTCATGCCGTAGCCGACACCGGAGACGAGGAAGGGGCCGGCCAGGACGGCAATGCTGACGCCAGGGCCAAGAACCGTGAGCCACGCCATGCCGACGCCCACCAGCAGCATCGAAAGCGACAGCTGGGCGCGCAGGGACAGGACCCGCGCCAGCGGGCCGGCCAGCAGCGGGACGACGAGGGTGGGGGCGGTGAAGAGGATCAGGATGAGGCCGATGTGGAGGGCGCTGTAGCCGTCGACGGCGCTGAAGTAGGTGGGCAGCAGGATCAGCAGCGGCAGCAGGGTGAAGGGCAGCATGCTCGCAGTCATGTTGATCGCCATGAAACGCGGATAGCGCAGCAGGGCGAGGTCGAACATGGGGGCCTTCTGGTGCTTTTCGGCGAAGTAGAAGGCGACGAACAGCAGGACCGACGCGGCCAGCGAGCCAAGGACGAGGCCGGAGAACAAGCCGAAGGCAGGTGCCTCCACCAGGGCGAAGATGAGCAGGAAGAGCGACATGGTGAAGGTGACGGTGCCGAGCTTGTCCAGCGGACGTGCATCGGGGTTGCGCGACTCATTGAGCATCGGGATGAAGGCTGCCGCGATGAGGCCGATGACCGCGGGCAGGGCGAAGACGCCGCGCCAGCCCATGGCGGAGAGCATCACGCCGGAGATGAGCGGGCCGAAGGCCAGACCGGCACCGATGGCGGTGCCGAACAGCCCGAAGGCGCGAACGCGTGCGGGACCGTCGAAGCGCGCGGCTATCACGGTGGATCCTGCGGTCAACGTGGCGCCGGCACCGATGCCGCCCACAGCCCGAGCGATGTCCAGCAGCACGATCGAGTTCGCCAGGGTGCAGACGAGAGCTGAGGCACCGAACAGCGTCACGCCGATCGCGAAGATCCGGCGGCGGCCGACGCGGTCGGCGAGGGTGCCGAGGGTCAGCATCAGCGAGGCGAACGTGAGGTTGTAGCCGCTGATGACCCACTGCAAAGCCTGGGAGCTGGGGTGGAGATCGCTGGCTATGTCCGGAAGCGCAACGCCGGCACCGGACAGCGCGACCGGAAGGATGAAGACCGAGACGCTGACCACCACGAGGGTGATCCAGCCGGGTCGCGAGGGGGAGGAGAAATCGTTTGATGGTGCTTGGGTCATATAAGGACCCTACAGCAGGTCAGTTTACGAATTTAACGCAGGGGGTTATGGTGACGAAGGTTGCGAGGATAGCCGGGTCGGGGTGCCCGTCCTCCGACGCCGACCAGGGAAAGCAGGCTGTCTCATGGGTTCGCCGACGGCCTTTGCCGGACCGGCAGCCCTGTCTGGCAGCGTGGCCACAAGGCTTCCGGTGGGCGCGGCCCGCTGCGATGAGCGGATAGCGAATGCTTCTGACGCCGTCAGGGTGAGTGTCTGGGGCCGACGTCACCTCGGGCCCAGAGTCCCGGGTGCTGAGGGTCGCTGACGCAGGCAGACCAGGGCGCCAGGGCGTGGGCGGCTTCTCGCGCCGCGTGGCTGGGTGGTCGATCGCCGAGCATATGCGCACCGAGTTGGTCACAGGCGCACTGAAGGCCGCCGCGGCAACCCGCGGCAGCCTCACCGGCGCCGTCTTCCGCACCGACCACGGCGCGCAGTACCCCAGCGGTGAATTCACCGCCCTGTGTTACGAGTTGGGTGTGACCCAGCCAAGGGGGCAGTCGGCACGAGCCCGGGAGACGCTGCCGCCGAGTCGTTCAACGCCGCCCTGAAAGACTCTGTTGGCCGTTTCCGTCAGGCTGCAAGCGTGAGGCTGACTTTGGTGAAGTGGCTGGTGTGAGTGGCGCCGAGTGGTGTGCCGGTTCACCAGGTGTCGAAGTGAACGAGGTTGAGTGCAGTCGCGGTGAGGACGTGTCCCAAGTGTGTCCTGGCCAGTCCGATGTAGGGGGTGGTGCGGAGCCTGGATCTGCGTACGGCCTGGGAGATGGTGCCTTCCACCCTGGTCCGGATGGCATACCGGGCCTCGAACTCATCGGTCTGCTCATCCCGCCGGCGTGCGTCCTGAGCCTCTTGGAAAGGCCGCGCCAGGATCTGGAGGCCGCGGCCGTAACGAGGGTTGGTCGTGCGGGTGCATACCTCGCGCAGGGGGCACACATCGCAGTCCTCACGCCGGAAGAAGACCTGAGCGATGGGGACACCACGGATGTTGCGCCGCCACGCGGACCACACCGCGCTGGTATGTCCTTGCGGGCAGGTCACCCGGTGAGAGTCCCAGTCCATGCTGAATGCCTCCTGGGCCACTTCGAGTGTCCGGCGCTTCTGCAAGGAGGTGTCCGTGTGGAAGGGGCCAAGGAGATTCACGTGGCATTCGTCCCGGGCCTGGACCAGCAAAGATGCCGCGGTGTGCCGTAGTCCACCAGGTGCTCGGCAGGGAGCAACTCACGTCCGTGCAGGGCTTGGTGGACCTGGTCGGTCATCTCAGTATCCTGCAATGTCGCGTCGGTCGTGGCGACGTTGGTGATCACATGCGGAGTGTCGGGCTCGCAGATCTCGGAGACATGGACCTTATCGCCGACCCAGCCGGCGCCGCGTTTGACGCTGTAGCGGGCCTGCACATCATGGGGATTCACCACACCATCCGCAGGACCTGCACCGCCGGAGTCTCCCTCAATCACCCGGGTGTGGTCGGAGCGTGCACTGCCTCCAGCAGCGCGAACCCGTCCTCACCGACCGTCCGTGTCCACTCCTCGCGGGCACTGTCACCCTTGGGTATCCGGTAGGAGTCGCAGCGGGCCGCGTCACGCTTCGCCCAGGTCGGATGCTGACGCGCGATCTCCGCGAGCCAGTCCGGAACGGCGGCAGCCACCGCCTCCAGGGCGGTCCGTATCGTCTCCCCGACGAACTCCGTCCGGTTCACAGCGCGCACAGCCGCCAGGACGTGGGTAGCGTTGGTGCGCTGTCGCCCGCCAGTCCGCAGCAGCCCCAGCCCGGAAAGCCGCTCCAACACGGTGTCCAGTACCCGTTCCTCCAGGCCATGGGTAATGAGCCGGTCACGGAACTCACTGAGCACCGAGAAGTCGAAGCCCGGATCGTCCAGCTAGACAGTATTTGAAGTCGATCCGTGCGCGTACCGCGTCCGCGGCTTGTCTGTCGGTGAGCCCCTCGGCGAACTGGAGCACCGAGACCATCGCCAACTGCCCCGGCGAGAGCGCCGGACCACCCCTCCGCGGGAACGCGGAGGCGAACTGCTCGTCGCAAATCAGCGAACCGAGCTCGTCACGTACCTGCATGGCCAGACAGCCCTTGCGGAACACAGCACGGGCCACTCGCATTGTGGCCTCGGGAACCGGCGGAACAGGAATCGGACGCAGCGACATCGCCAAGTCCTCCTGGCCTCCGCGCGAGTTGGAGCTGAGCCTCACCAGACTCGCCTACGACCCAAGATCTAGAATCGCGATTCGCCGAATCGGCCAACAGAGTCCTGAAACGGGAGACGCTGCAAGGTGCCCGCCGCTACGACGGCGCCGACTGCCGTCGCCGGGGCTGACGTCCCGCCGTCGGGACCGCTGGCGCCGGGACCCTGCGCCTCTCGACAGGCGGCCTTCCGCTGGGGTACCAGATACAACACCACACGGCGACACTCGGCGGCCGCATAAATGTCCCCTATCAACCACGAACACGCATCATCCACCATCACACTTGCCGCACAACGACACGAACAGGTGCCCATTTTCGCGGGGGAAGGCCCAAGGCCGGGTAGTTACGTCAACTGCCCGGCCTTGGGGAAGGCCCGTTCGGTGATGAGATGTGGCGGGCGAGGGCGGTCGGGGTTTTCGGCGGTCGCGGTCGGTTCACCGGGAGGCGGTGGTTGCCTCGGGCGTGGTGGCGGAGGCGGCGGACGGGGCGGGGGAGTGCCTATCGGACTGGTGGCGGTGGGTGAGATGCCGGTCAAGGAGTGTGGTTGCGAGCGCTGCCAGGCCGAAGGCCGCGCCGACCCAGCCGGTGGCCGCCAGACCGAATCCGGCGTCGATGACCAGGCCGGCGGCCCAGGGGGCGATGGCGACGCCGACGTTGAAGGCGGCGATGTTCATGGCGCCGCCCAGAGTCCTGGTCTCCCCCAGGATCGTGAACACGCGGGCATTGACGGCGGGATTGGTGAGGAAGCCGCCCGCGCCCAGCAGCAGGGTGAGCGGGATCATCGCCCACAGGCTGCCCGCCGCCAGCGCCATGGCGACGGCTACCGCGGTCACCGTGCCCATGCCGGTCAGCAGTAGCCCGAACGGCGCCCGGTCGGCCAGGCGCCCGCCCACGGTCAGCCCGATCAGCGCACCTACCCCGTACACGCACAGCACGATCGGGACCTGACCGGTGGTGATGCCGGTGACCTCTTCGAGGAGGGCCCCAAGGTAGGCGAAGATCGCGAAGACGGCGGCGACGGTCAACCCGGTGGTGGCGTAAGCGACCCACAGTCGCGGCACGGCCAGCGACCGCAGTTCGGTGTTCAGCCGGGGCCGGGGTGCCGCGGTGTCGTGCCCGCCGGGCAGGGCGATCAGCAGAGTGACGGTGGAGAGCGCGGTCATCACGGCCACGGCCCAGAACGCGGCCTGCCATCCCGTGTGCTGGGCCAGCAGCGTGCCGGCCGGTACGCCGAGGATCATGGCAACGCTCAGCCCGGACACGACCACCGACATCGCCCGCCCGCGTCGGCCGGCGTCCACCGAGGAGACCGCCACAACCGAGGCGAGTGCCCAGAAACCGGCGTAGGCCATGGCGGTCACCACACGGGTGATCAGCAGGAAGCCGAAGTGCGGGATGAGCGCGGCGGCCACGTGCCCGGCGATGAAGATCACCTGGAAGCCGATCAGCGCGGCACGGTGGGGCAGCCTGAGCGTGGCCAGGGTCAGCAGGGGCGCCCCCAGGACGATACCGACGGCGAAGGCGGAGACCAGCAGGCCCGCCTGGGACAGCGAGACGTTCAGATCGTCGGCGAGGGAGGGCAGCAGCCCAGAGAGCATGAACTCAGACGTGCCTTGGGCGAAGGCGCCGAAGGCGATGACGTAAATGACGAAAGGCATGGTGACGTGCAGCTCCGTTGGGTATTGCCCGGCGGACCGGGCAGCGGCGCCGGTGAGGCGGGGACTCGGGCGGACAGGTACGGAAACACCAGACGCCGCTGTCTGGCCCTTCCCCCGGCCTGTCCCCAGCTTCGCGTCGCAGGAAGACCAGACAGCCCGCAAAACGGGCACGGCTGAACCTGGGTCCAGCTGGGCCACCCTGGGCCAGGCGACCGGCCCGTCTCAGGCGAATACTGGGGAAATGGAGCACAACCCTGAACTGGGAGCCTTCCTGCGCTCCCGCCGGGCCCACCTGACCCCGACTGAGGCAGGCGTGACCTCGGGCGGCGGCGTCCGCCGAGTCCCGGGCCTGCGCCGCGAGGAGGTCGCACACCTCGCCGGCGTGAGCACGGACTACTACACCCGCCTCGAACAGGGCAGACACCCGAATGTGTCCGACGCCGTCCTGGACGCAGTCGCCCGTGCCCTGCGCCTGGACGACGACGAACGCGGCCACCTCTTCAACCTGGCTCGCCCCCGCAGCGCCCTCACGCGGCGCCGAAGGCCGCCGCGTGTGCAGCGGGCACGGCCCGAGGTCCACCAGATGCTGGACATCCTCAACGGTGTCGCACCGGCCTTCGTCGCCAACCACCGCCAGGACGTCCTGGCTGCCAACCAGCTGGCCCGCGCCCTGATCACCGACTTCGACGCCCTGCCGCACCGGCAGCGCAACTTCGCCCGCTATTTTCTCCTGGATCCCGCAGCCCGCGAGCTGTATACGAACTGGTGCGAGGTCGCGGAGGTCGTCGTGGCCAACATGCGCTTGGAAGCCGGCCGACACCCCGATGACGCCCTGCTGAATGAACTGATCGGCGAGGCATGCGTCAAGGTGCCGGAGTTCAGTTCCTGGTGGGCCAACCACCGAGTGGCACAGTGCGCCCACAGTACGCAGCGCTTCCACCACCCGGTGGTCGGCGAGCTCACCCTGCACCACGAGACGCTGACCTTCCCGGCCGACCCTGACCAGACCGTGCGCGTGTACACCGCCGAGCCCGGTACCGCCTCCGCACAGGCCCTCGCCCTCCTCGCCAGCTGGAGCGCGCCCCAGACCACGTCCGGCCACACTCCTTCCGGGGCCTCCTATCCAGGCACGACACACCAGGAGTGACCGGCGGCGCTCGGGCGGTGGTCGGTGGTCAACGTGTCCTCCATCGGCGGGCTCGCCGGGATCCTGGACGTGGGCGTCTACTGCGCCTCCAAGGCCGCAGTCATCTCCACAGGGCAGGGTGACCACCCAATCGTCGCACCTGTGGTTTTGTACGTGGGAGCAGGCAACGTTCGTCATCGAGTTCGGGCAGCAGTTGGCTAAAAGACGAGTTCGGGCAGCAGTCGTTCAGGGTGTCGCGGCTCTGCACACGCGCCACGGCTGGACCTGCCAGGTTCCGGCCCTCCGGACCGTCGAGCGCAACAAGGCGGCGGTGTCCGGCTGGGTGAGGGAGACCTGGTCGCACGTGGAATGACCACGACGGCGCTCGACGCCTGGCTCGTGTTCGAGGACGAGGCCGGGTTCTCGACGGGTTCAGCCAAGATTTTCGTGAAGCGGTAACGGAGCGTCATGCGCCGCCGATGTGCTTGGCCTGTGCTGCGCTGCGCCGACGACGCGCCAGTCGGGGCAGCAGGACGCTGCGATCGTGTGAAGCGATGTTGCAGCAGCTCTTTCCGTACCTGGCCGCGATGCTGGTGGAGCAGGTGCGGGTGGAGGACGGAAAGGTACTGGTTGTTGCCCGGACCCGGGATGGCACGGTTGTGCCCTGCCCCGACTGCGGTACTCCGGCTCGGCGGGTGCACAGCCGCTGCCGGCGGCGCGAGGCCGATGCCGGCCTCGGCAGGCGCCCGGTGGTCATCGACCTGTGTGCCCGGCGCTTGTTCTGCGACACCGCACGCTGCGCCCGCCGGACCTTCGCCGAGCAGGTAGCAGAGCTGACCGTCACGTACGGCCGCCTCCCCGCCGTCCGGGGAAGTGGCAATCCTGCCAGCGCCCTGCGCAACCGAGACACATCAAGATGCCCGTGGTTCAATCCGCCGTACAACGCCCCATGTCCACGTCGATGCTCAGGCGCCGGGCACAGCTCGACCAAGGTCTTCACCGGGCCGTCCGCACACAGCAAGGCGTCACTCAGCTCGAACAAGGCATCGGACCGCTGGGTCAGGCAGGCATAGAACTCCGACCGGAAGCGTGACAGTTCGGCAAATGCATCTGGCGGGACATCCCGCTGCAGCAGACTCATTGCTACGGCCTTCGTACTGGTCAAGTGCCGTCTGCGACGGAGCACAGGATCAGACGAAGGCCGCTCTCACGTCAGGCACTCAGCCGAAAACGACATCAAGTTCGAGGCTGTGTTCGACCATGGACGATAAACGTCAAGCTAAGAGCTCGTAACGCGATCTTGTTGAGGTGTCCCGGTCGGGCGGGACCGATGCGATGATCCGGCCGTTCGTGTCGTGTGACGACTCGGCCGTGGGTTGTGGACGACGACTTGTGGGCATGGATCGAACCGCTGCTTCCGCCCTGGCCCTATCGGTCACCGGGGCGGAAGCCGGTGGACGACCGGCTGTGGCTGCAGTGCATCCTCCAGGTCCTGCACCAGGACATCTCCTGGCAACCCCTGCCTCTGGAGCTGGGGTTCGGCTCTGGACAGACGTGCTGGCGGCGCCTGGATCGCCGGCAGAAGGCCGGGGTCTTCGGGCAACTGCACTGCCTGCTGCTCGCCGAGATGCATGCGGTCGGCGAACTCGACTGGAGTCGCGCGAGCGTGGACGGCTCCCACGTCCGCGCCAAAAGGGGGGTGCCGCGACCGGTCCGTCGCCGGTCGACCGGCGGAAAACGGGCAGCAAAAACCATCTGATCCGCGACGGCAGGGGAACCCCGCTGCACGTCATCACGACCGCCGCCAACGTCAACGACGTCACCCGGTCCCTCCACCTGGTGGACGGCATCCAGCCCGTCGCCGGGCGGCCCGGCCGGCCAAGGCGTCGGCCCGAGTCCGTCCTGGGTGACAAGGCGTACGACTCGAAGGCCGTGCGGAGTGAGCTGCGGCGCCGCCGGATCATGCCGGTGATCTCTCGCAAGGGCGCTCAGCACATCCAGGGCCTGGGCGAGCTCCGCTACGTCGTCGAGCAGACCTTCGCCCTGCTCCACCAGTTCAAACGCCTCGCCGTGCGTTGGGAACGACGCATCGAACTCCACGATGCCTCCTTGTCGTTGGCCTGCATCCTGATCGGCTGGCGGCGTCCGAAGGGAGCCACCTCCTGATCGTCAGGACTTGGGCGAGCGCGAGCCGTACGCAGGTCCGAACACCACGAGTAGCACCAGGTCTTCGGCCACCTCTGTGAATCGGTGCTCTTCACCGGCCGGCACGAAGATCACCGTCCCTGGACTCACCTCGTCCGTCCGGCCTGGTGTTTCGATCTTGGCGCGTCCGGCTGTGACGACATAGATCTCATCCTCGGTGTGCGGGCTCTGGGCATCTCGCCCGCCGACCGGGATGCAGTACGTCCCCACCGACAGATCCGATGTCCGTAGCTGTTCGACCCAGTCATTGCCCGCTTCGCCGGGGTGCGTCCAGACGCCTGCACCCTTGATGATCTCCATGACGGGACTCTATTGCTGGGCCCGGGGAGTGCAACACCCTTGAACCTCTACCCCAAAGGCCCTACCCGCAGTACACATCACAGGCCGGCGAAGCCCCAGCACGGGCACTGTCCGTCGAGGCCGTGGCCCCTGAACTGGGGCTGCTCGGTGACCCTGCCGGCAGGGTCGGACCAACGTTGCGGGATTGCTGGGCCGGGAATCACGGCGGCAAATAATTTCACTCCGATGTCAAAAGATCGACACACGTGCTTGACGTGGGTACAACGACCGGCGCATGATCCAGGTCAAACGAGACGCGGAGGTCTTGGTCGACATAGCGGCTGCGACTCTCCCAAGAAGGACAGGGAGGACAGCGAGATGGCCGAGGCAAGGCTCGCGCCTGAAGAGATGTGGAGCGGAAAGATCTTCAGCCACGGCTGGCAGCAGCCGGGGCAGGGGACGGTGACCGTAACCGAGAAAGCGACGGGCGAAAGTCTCGGCGAGGTCGGCGTTGCCTCAGCCTTCGACGTCGCGTCCGCGGCAGCCGCCGCACGTCAGGCGCAAGCGGCATGGGCGGACCTGCCAGGCCCGGCGCGCGGTGACATAATTCGCAACTTCTCTCGTCTCGTGCTGGAGCACGCGGACGAGATCGCCGAGCAGATCGTCCGCGAGACGGGCTCCATAGGTCCCAAGGGCCAATGGGAAGTTCACATGACAGCCCGCGAGGCTCTGGAGGCCGCCCATCTGGGCAGTGCGCCCGTCGGCGTCATGGCCGCGAGTGCGGAGCCCGGCCGCCGGAGCTACGCGCGGCGCGTCCCGATCGGTGTGGTGGGCATCATCACCCCCTGGAACTCACCGTTCCTGCTGGGCACTCGTGCAATCGCCCCGGCGCTGGCGGCCGGTAACGCCGTGCTTCTCAAGCCGGACCCGCAGACGCCGATCTGCGGTGGCGTGATGTTCGCCCGACTCCTGGAAGAGGCCGGACTTCCCGCTGGTCTCTTTCATGTCCTGCCGGGAGGCATTCCCACCGGCGAGGCCGTTGTCAATGAGCCGGGCGTGGACATGGTGAGCTTCACCGGTTCGACCCGCGCCGGCCGTCTCATCGGGGCCGCGGCCGGCGGCATGCTCAAGCGCGTATCCCTCGAACTGGGCGGCAACAACCCCTACATCGTGCTACCCGGCGTGGACATCGACGCCGCCGCCAGCGCGGGTGCCTGGGGCTCCTTCTTTCACCAGGGGCAGATATGCCTCACCACCGGTCGTCACCTGGTGCACGAGAGCATCGTCGAGGAGTACACCGAAGCCCTGGTCCAGCACGCGTCCCAGCTCGTCGTGGGCGATCCGTACCGGAACGAGGTCCATCTCGGGCCGATCGTGAACGCGCGGCAGGCGCAGAACGTGGACCGCGTCGTGGCCGAGACCGTACAGCAAGGCGCGACGATCCAGGTGGGCGGCCAGCGGGACGGACTGTATTACAACCCCACCGTACTGACCGGCGTGACACCCGGTATGCCGGCCTTCGATGAGGAGATCTTCGGCCCCATCGCTCCGATCACCACCTTCGGCACGGACGAGGATGCGATCGCGCTGGCCAACCGGACGAGTTACGGTCTCGCCGCCGCGGTCGTCGGACCTGACCTGGCCCGCGCCCAGCGCATCGCCGATCGGCTCCACACTGGCATCGTCCACATCAATGACCAGCCGGTCCTGCACGAGGTCTACGGGCCCATCGGCGGCGTCGGAGTGTCCGGCAACGGTTACAACCACAGCACCCTGACCAACGCCGACCAGTTCAGCGAATGGCAATGGGTCACCGTCCGCGACGACATCGCCTCCTACCCCTTCTGATGTGCCATCGGGCACTCCGGTACAACGGGGTCGCCCCCTGCGCCTTCCTGAGGCATGTACCGCCACAGCGGTGCGCCAGGATCAACGCCCCGTAGCCTGCACGCCGGCTGGGCGCGAAACCGGGGCCAGATCCGGTAGTTGCCCGCACGGAACGGCTGACCGAGGCCACCTGCCTCGTCTGTCCGAAGCCGCCGCCACACAAGGCCGAACGAACCAGCTGACAGGGCCACAGCCACACAGTCGCAAGGACAGCCGTCCCCGGATGCTTACCGGCACCCGCGGGAGAATCCTCCTACACGCGAACGTGAGAATCCCATGACCTACCAGCTTTTCGGCCCCGAAATCGTTCGGGCATCCTCCATCCAGTTCCAGGCCACAGCCGATGTCGTCGTCGTCGGAACAGGCGCCGGTGGCTTCGCTGCCGCGGTGACCGCTGCGAAGCACGGCGCCTCGGTCATCCAACTCGAGAAGGGCGAGGACATTGGCGGCACGACGAAAAAGGCAGCGGCCGCGTACTGGGTGCCCAACAACCACTTGATGCGGGAGAAGGGATACACGGATCCGAGGGAAGACGCGCTGAAGCACATGGCGCGCCTGACCCGGCCGCAGCACTACGACCCTGAAAACCCCCACCTGGGCCTGACCGAGTGGGAATACACGATGACCACCGCGTTCTACGACCACGCAGGCATCGCGGTCGAGACACTTTCCGAGTGGGGCGCACTCGAGCCGGTGCCGTGGTTCGTGCAGCCCGATTACTACGCTCAGATGGAGGAGAACAAGGCGCCCTACGGCCGCATCATCTACCCGCACCTGTTCGGTGGGGCGCCCGGTGAGGTCGGTGACGGCACCGACATGATCAGGGTTTTCGCCCGGGCCGCGGAATCGGAAGGTGTGGAACTGCGTCTGGGGCACGCGGTCGTCAAGGCAGTGGTGGACGAGACCGACTCGGTCGTCGGAGTGATCGCCCGTACAGACGACGGCGAGGTAGCGATCGGAGCGCGCAAGGCGGTCATCTTCGCCTCGGGCGGTTTCACCCACAACCGCGACCTCCGCACCGCATCGCTCCCGGGCCCCATCTTCAGCGGCTGCGCGGCTAGCACCAATACAGGTGATCTTCTCCCTGTTGCTCAGGCGCTGGGAGCGGACCTCGTGAACATGAATGGTGCTTGGCTGGCACCCATGGTGCTGGACCGGGCCATAGCCAACCGGCCCGATCAGGTCTGTTCCTTCAGCATTCCCGGGGACAGCATGGTGTGGGTCAACAAGTACGGCCGTCGCGTGGTCAACGAGAAGGCTCCGTACCAGGACGTCGTGCCGACCTTCTGGGCCTGGGAATCGCAGAAGGCCGAGTATCCGAACCTCATTCTCGTCATGATCTGGGATGCGGAATCGAAGAAGTACCACTCGGGTGACAAGTACGGGAATCCGATGATCCCCGACGGTGGCGACCAGTCCCACATCGTCTCGGGCGAGACCCTTCAGGACCTGGCAAACGCTGTCCGGGAAAGGCTGGACAGTTTTTCCGCCACTACCGGCGGCTGGAATCTCGACGAGTCCTTCGTGGACAACCTGACCGAGACCATCGAACGCTACAACGTATGGGCCGAGACGGGCGTCGACGAGGATTTCCACCGCGGTGAAGCCCCGATCGAGCTCTACTTCAACATGGGCGGACGTCCGGGCAACAACAAGAACGAGACCATGTGGCCCATCTCCGGCTCAGGTCCCTACTACGCGACGCTGCTCGCGCCGGCCACGCTCGACACCAAGGGAGGGCCCCGTACCAACGTGGACGGCCAGGTCCTGACGCGCTCCGGCGAACCGATCCCCGGCCTGTATGCGGTGGGCAACTGCGCGGGAGCGTACTCCGGCGGCAGTTACTGGGCAGGCGGAGCCACCCTCGGCCCGATCATCACCATGGCCTACCTCGCAGGCCTGCACGCTGCCGCGGAGCCTGCGCGCGGCACGGGACCGGCGCGAGCCGTGGACAGTTTGCCGACAGCGGGCTGAGCCGCGCTCGGCCCGCCTGGGGCGCGGCGATGGTGGTACGGCGCCGTCGACGGCGCCGACGGTGTCGCGGGCATCCCGTGGACCGGCACTCGCCCCCATCCATCTTTTCAAGGAAGCGGATCCATTCGGCCAAGAGAAGGGCTCACATGTCTGGAACACGCAAAGTCGCCGTCGTCACCGGCGCCGCACAGGGATTCGGTCGCGCAATCAGCCTCGGTCTCGCCCAATCCGGCGTCGATGTCGTCGCGGTGGATCTGGCAGAGGCGAAGGAGACGACAGCCGCGGTGGAGAGGTTCGGCGTCCGTGGCGCAAGCCTGGTCGCCGATGTCTCGGATCCCGCGTCCACCGACGCCCTCGCCCAGTTGCTGCGTGACCAGTTCGGCCGCTGCGACATCCTCGTCAACAATGCGGGCATCTATCCGAACAGGCCCATCGACGATGTGGATTTCGAGCTGTGGCGCCGCGTCCACGCGATCAACTTGGACTCCCAGTTTCTGATGGTCAAGGCCGTACTTCCCTTGATGAAACAGGGACGCTGGGGCAGGATCGTCAATATCACGTCCAACTCGCTGGGACTGGTGGTCCCAGGACTTGCGCACTACATGGCGAGCAAGGCCGGTGTCATCGGCTTCACCCGAGGGCTGGCGAACGACGTTGCCGAGTACGGCATCACGGTCAACGCCGTCGGCCCGACCGCGTCCAAGACGCCTGGGGGCCTGACCAACATTGAGCAGGACGTGATCGAGAAACTCGCTCAGTCCCAAGCCATCAAGCGCGCCGGCACCGCAGAAGACATCGTGGGCACGGTGATCTTCCTGGCAAGCGAGAGCAGTGCCTGGGTCACCGGTCAGACGATCATGGCCGACGGCGGACTCGTCCGTCTGTGACCTCCCCTCCACCCCTCTTCATCTTGAAGCCGTCAGCCCGTTCGAGCGGCCACCGATCACGAAGTCGGCCCCGCTCGCGCCCCGCGTCCCGACGCGGCTCTGCCCGGCAACAAGGTCACCCCCTGTGCCTGGCCGGTCGGCATACGAACATGTCCAACGGCGCACCGGGCCTCACCCGGTGGGAGATGTCCTTTCCGTCTCGGCCGATCACGCCATCCGCGATTCCTGCCGTGAGCCGGACCCACCTCTCCCGCACTCTGCTCCTTCGGGCCTCCGGAGGACTGTCACTCTTCGCGGCCACCACACACAGATCACCAGAAAGGCGAAGAACCAGTCATGACCACAATTGAAGCGCGCCTCGACAAGATCGAAAGCCGGATCGAGATCGAGGAACTGGTGTCGAAGTACGCTCAGTCATTCGATCGACACGACCGGGACATGCTGCGAGGCTTGTGGTTCGAGGATTCAGTCCTCAACCTCGGGTCCAACTTCGGAGAGCCTTTCAAGGGTATCGACAACATCATGGCCGCTGCGGAGACGCTGTGGGCCAAGACACCCAAGATGCACCACTGGATGGCAAACTCCATCGTCGTCATCGATGGTGAAACGGCCAGGGCGGAGACAGCGTTGGACTGCTTCGTCATCGACTCGGAAGACGGCCCGACGCAGGTCGGCGGGCTGTACACCGACCACTTTGAGCGGCGTGAGGGCGTCTGGAAGATCAAGCTCCGCGAGTTCGACCTGCACTACTGGGCCCCGGTCAGCGGCTGGTCGGCTGCGGCTGGAGCCGACGCGGAGCCGGCCAAGGCCTGACGGTTATCAGCGCCGGCGTCATACTCCGACGCGGAGGGACGGGCGGTTCCACTGGCTCAGCCACGTGGAACCGCCCGGTACTTTTTCCCTTTCCGCGGTTGTCACCACGGAAGCTCCCGACATTCCACCCGTCCTCCCAACACCCCTACGACGAGAGCCATCATGCCCATCTACGCGCTCGGATCCGATGAGCCGTCCATTGCCCCCAACGCTTATGTCCACCCGGACGCCGTCGTGATCGGCAACGTCACCATTGCCGAAGAGGCCACCATCTGGCCCGGTGCCGTACTACGAGGAGACCACGGTGGGCACATCGTGGTCGGAGCACGCACATCCATCCAGGACGGCACCGTGCTCCACACCACTTCTCGCTGGCCCACCATCATCGCGGACGAGTGCGTGGTGGGGCACAACGCACACTTGGAAGGTTGCAGCGTGGAACGCCGCTGCCTCATCGGCTCCGGTTCCGTCACGCTCAACCGGGCTGTGATCCGGGAGGGCGCCGTGGTCGGTGCGGGCGCGCTGGTACCCGAGGACTTCGAGGTCCCTTCGCACACCATGGCGCTCGGCGTCCCGGCCCGCCTGCGCAGCGCCCGGATCGACCCTGACTGGATGGACAAGGCCGTACGCGGATACGTTGCCGCAGGTGTCTACTACCGGCAGGCTCTGCGCCATATCGATGGCTGACGGTGGGACTCAGGTTCTCAGGGGGCCTGCCAGGCGTTCCGGGTGAACGCGGCTCGTGCGGCACGCTCCCTGCTCGTCGCGGGACAGCCGATCCCGCGCACACTTGCTGCGACAACCAGCGGAGAAGCGTGGGCCATGGCAGCGAGGTTTCCGGCGTGACGGGCCTCAGCGACCATGATCAGCCGGGCTCGTCGGTGGGTCCGCAGCAGCGTGATCACGCGGCAGCAGGCGCCGCGTCCCCCTGCGGATCGTTGTCGCCGATGATCAGGCCGGCGTGCGCGAAGGGCTGGTCCTCATGCTCGGCCTGCTTCCCGACATCGACGTAGTCGGCTCGGCCGCCAATGGGGAAGAGGCCCTGCAGCAGGTGTCCGAGCAGCGTCCTGACGCCATCCTGCTCGACCTGCACATGCCGGTGCTGGACGGCATCGAAACGACGCAGCGCCTGACGGCTGAGTATCCCGAGGTAGTCATCGTGCTGCTCACCACCTACGCCGACGACCAATCCATCCTGGAGACTCTGCGTGCGGGGGCGCGCGGTTATTTGACGAAGGACGCCGATAGGCTCCACATCGCCCGGACCCTGCACAGTGCGGCCGCGGGTCTTTCGGTGCTGGACGCCCGGGTTCAGGCGAAGGTTCTCGCGGCCGCCAGCGCACCACCTGCGCCGGGGCCGTGTGAACTTCCTGATGGCCTCACCCGCCGGGAGGCGGGGATTCTCTCTCTTCTGGCCCGTGGCCTCACTAATCCTGAGATTGCCTCAACGCTCTTTCTCAGTCACAACACAGTCAAGACGCACATCAGCCGCATCGTCGCCAAGACGGGCTCCCGGGATCGGGTTGCGGCGACACGGTATGCGAGCCGCCACGGGATCGCCTGACGACGCCTTCGCGGAATATCTGCCTCCGGATGTTTTTCTCCTTCTCTTGCCAGTCGCCTCCGGCGTCAATATTGTGACGTCAATGTCGAGCTAGGAGGCCTCATGGCAGGCGGCGTCACATCCGAAACGGCAAGAGCGGTCACCGGAGGTTTTTCGCGTGAGCGGGACACTCGGGCGGCCCGCGATCAGGTCGTCCATGTCTGGCGGGACTGGTCCACGCAGCACCGCCTGCTTGCTGCCATGCTGGGTGGCATCGTGGCCGTGCACATCTCCAGCCTCGTCGGCTTCTGGATGGGAGGCTTCGGCCTCACGCGCCTCGACTACAACACGGCCAACGGCATGGTGCTCCTCCCGGGCGGCAGCCCCACGCAACAGTTCGTCGTTGGTGGCCTGAGCCACTACGCAGACGGCGTTTTCTTCGCAGTCCTGTTCGCCCTCGCCCTGTCCCCGATCATGCCGCTCCAGGCCACTCGCCTGGGAAACATCGCAAAGTCGCTGATCCTTGGCACAGTGCTTGCCTTGTTGGCGATCTTTGTGACCGCACCCTTCGTTTTCGGCCCGGCGCGGGGCGTGCATGACTCCCTGGCCGGAGTGCACGCCGGGTGGAACTACATGCTCAGCGTCTTCATTTTCCACTGGCTCTACGGGCTGCACGTCGGACTCATTTACAACCCGTACGACCGCGTGGGCGAGCCCGGTGGACCTGACGCAGCCCACGCGCACCGGGGCGGTTCGGGGGCGTAAGAGCTCCCGCTATGTAGCCGGAAGCCCCTGCTCGCGGGGCTTCTTGTGTGTTGTGCACATACTCCGGCAAGGGTCTCCCGCGTACGGTGAGTGGTCTGTTCATCGCTGAGTGACGGAGGAGCCCATGGTGCTCCGCAGCCCTTTTCCCGACGCCGAGACTCCGGATGCCAGCGTCTACGAGTTCTTGTTCGACGACATTGACGAGCGGGACCTCGAGCGGACTGCGTTCACCGCCGCATCCTCCGGTTCGTCGATCAGCTACCGGGAGCTGTTGCGGCGGATCGATGAGATTGCCAGCTCACTCACCGCGCGGGGGATCGGCGCCGGCGACGTAGTCGGTGTGCTGTGCCCCAACACTCCCGCGTTCGGAGCGGAGTTCCACGGGATTCTGCGTGCCGGGGCGACGGCGACCACCATCAACGTCCTGTCCACCGCGAGTGAAATCGTCAAGCAGTTGGCGGACGCGGGAGCGAAGCTTCTGTACACCTTCGGGCCACTCGCGGAGCGGGCCGAGGAAGCTGGTGTGGAGGCCGGACTTGTCGACGAAGCGATCCTGCTGGGCGACGGGGACGGTGGCTCTGCGGCGAACCGGATCCTGGCCCAGCCGGGACGCAAGCCTCAGGTATCGGTCGAGCCGGCCACCCACCTGGAGGCGTTGCCCCTGTAGCTCCGGCACCACGGGCCGTCCGAAAGGCGTGATGCTCACCCAGCGTAATCTGATGGCCCATGTCGCCCGGCTTCGGCTGTTGAGCGAGACGGGCCCCGAGGATGTGGTGCTCGCAGTTCTGCCGTTCTTTCACATCTACGGCATGACCACGTTCCTGAATCTCGCACTGCACAGCCGCAGTCAGGTGGTCGCCGTGGCGCGCTTCGACCTCCAAGAGTTCCTGGAGTGCATCCAGAGGTAGCTTCACCCATCTCTTCGTCGTTCCGCCCATGGCGCTGGCGCTGGCCAAGCACCCTTTGGCCGAAGCCCACGACCTGTCGTCGCTGCATACGATCGTGAGTGATCGATCCCGAATCCGGTGCTGAGATACCCGTGCCGCTTGAAGGGCACAGCGCGCCGGGGGGAGGTGTGGGTGCGAGGGCCCAACGTGATGGCCGGATACTTCGGCAACCCCGAAGCCACTGCGGACATCCTGGACGCCGACGGGTTCCTGCACACCGGCGACCTCGCCCGGGTTGACCCGACCGGGTGCTTGTACATCGTTGACCGGCTCAAGGAACTGATCAAGTACAAGGGCTACCAGGTGCCGCCGGCGGAATGGGAGGCCCTGCTGCTGACACACCCCGTCATCGCCGATGCCTCCGTGATCGGGGTACCCGACGCGGAAGGTGAGGAGATCCCCAAGGCGTTTGTTGTCGTCCAGCCGGGCGAGCCGCTCAACGCCGACGAGGTGATGGAGTTCGTGACCGCCCAAGTCGCCCCCTCCAAGCGCGTCCGCCAGGTCGAGTTCATCGCCGCGATCCCGAAGTCACTCACCGGAAAGATCCTCCGCAAGGAACTCCGGGGAGTGAGTGGCCGGGCCACTCACTCGGCCGGGCACCATTGAGGCCCTGGCCCGTGGCAACAGACTGCGTAAGCGGGCGTGGGCCAGAACGGCCCACGCCACGCTCACGTCACGTTGGATACCCGGCCTCGTTGGCGGCGGGACATCCGTCGGCATGGACGTGGGCAAGCGATGCCCCGTCTCCCCGTTACGAGCAGGAAGGGCCCACTCCACGACTGGGCCCTTCTGCATGCACACAGTCATGCCGAGACCGCGTGGAGCGCGGCTCAGTCGGCATGATCCGGTTCCGGATCAGTGTCCGTCGGGCTCCAGGACGAAGAGCGGAATCTCCCTCGACGTCTTCTCCTGGTACTCGGCATACGGGGGATACGCGGCGACGGCGCGAACCCACCACTCGGCCTTCTCCGCACCGGTGATCTCACGGGCCGTCATGTCCTGCTTGACGGGACCGTCCTGGAGCTCCACTCGGGCATCAGCCTTGACGTTGAAGTACCAGACCGGATGCTTGGGCGCGCCGCCCTGCGAGGCCACCACGGCGTACCGCCCGTCGTGCTCCACACGCATCAATGGCGTCTTGCGGATCTTCCCGCTCTTCGCACCCAGGGTGGTGAGCACGATGACGGGGTACCCCGTGTCTCCCAGGGTGGTGCCCTCGGTACCGCCGGAACTCTCGTACAGATCCACCTGGTCACTCACCCACTGGGTCGCGCTGGGCTCGTACTCACCTACAAGAGGCATTCTTTGTCCCTTAGTTCATACGTCACTGCTTGCTACCTGCATTCCACACCGACGCCCTCGTGTTTCATCCCGCCCGGGTGGGCCGCCCTCATTCGGAGATCGGGTGGCCAGGGTGTCGATCCGGTTGCCGGGTCGGCCAGTGTCAGGATACTTCATATTCGACGCGCATGTTGAATGTTCGACACTTGAGCCATGCCGTGAAGTCACGGAGAGGCGCGTCATCGGACGTGACGCAAACAGGGAGTGAGGGCACAGTGAGTGACAAGAACTTCGACGTGATCGTCGTGGGGGGTGGTTCAGCGGGTGCTGTCCTCGCGAACCGACTGAGTGAGGACCCCTCGCGCAAGGTGCTCCTGCTGGAGGCCGGCCGGGCATACAGCCCTGACGACTATCCGGACGTGATCCGCAACAGTGCTCACGTCGGCGGGGCCGAAGTTCACGACTGGGGCTACACCGCGTCCACGGGGCAGAACGCGAATGTCATCGCCGCCCCCCCGCGGCAAGGTGCTCGGCGGCAGCTCCGGAGTCAACGCGGGCGTCGCCCTCCGAGCCCGATCCGCCGACTTCGCCGACTGACGAACTCACGGTCTGTCGGGATGGACGGACGCAGAGGTTCTGGAGGCCTACAAGAAGCTGGAGACGACCTCCGCCGGTGAGGACGAGCTGCGAGGACGCTTGGGACCTCTCCCCGTGCACCAACTGGGATACGAGGAACTGACCCCGTCGCTCCAGGCCTTCATCGACGCGGCAGCAGATGGGGGGTTCAGGCGGCTGAAGGATGTCAACGGCACTGAGCAGAACGGTGTGACGGCCTACCAGCTCAACGTTCTGGCCGGGGTGCGGCAGAACACGGGGATGGACTATCTGACCGACGAGGTCCGCAGCCGCCCCAATCTGACCATTTACGGCCAACGCTGCCAAACACGCTCCCAGGCAGCCGGTATCCCTTCGACTGGAGTTCGGCAACGACGTGGTGATCCTGGAGCCGAACGCCGGCTGAAGGCGCTTGAATAGCGATGGTTGATCCGCAATATGCCTTTGTGTCAATCCTGTGCAGACGAGCAGAACATATCGATGTCGTTCAGCAACACGGGCGCTCTTTCGGATGTTGTAAACAGCCATGGGTCGGATGCCGTGCGCGCCACTGGATGCGGCGCAGGCCGGACTACCCGGGTGTGCCGCTCTCCTGACCGAGCTTGCCCTCGATGTCCTCGCGCAGCGACTTCTTGGAGATCTTTCCCACATTGGACAGGGGGAGCGCAGGCAGCACCTCCACCCGCTCCGGCAGTTTGTACTTGGCGAGCCCTTGGGACAGCAGGAAATCACCGAGTGACTGCACCGTGGGCGGCGTGGCCCCGGGTTCGAGTACGAGGTAGGCACATGCCTTCTCGCCGAGCACCTTGTCGGGCATGGCCACCAAGGCCGCGTTGGAAACATCCGGGTGGCGCATGATGAGTTCCTCTACCTCGTCTGCGTGGATCTTCTCGACACCCCGGTTGATCACATCCTTGATCCGGCCATCGATCGAGTAGTAGGTCGAGCCGTCAAAGGTGTGACGGCGGGCCAGGTCGCCGGTGCGGTAGAAGCCGTCGGCAGTGAAGGCGTGCACGTTGTGCTGCTCGGCACGGTAGTAGCCGCGGATCGTGTACGGTCCGCGCACACACAGTTCGCCGACCTCTCCGGGAGCTACTTCGGTGTCCTCGCCGGGGTTCAGGATCCGGATTTCGTCAGCAGGGGAAAGAGGCTCGCCCACGGTGTGATGTCGCACCTCTTCGCTGGCGTGTGCCGGTGTCATGAGGAACATGCCCTCTGCCATGCCGAACTTCTGACGCACCTCGATTCCGAGCTCGTCTCGCAGCCGTACTGTCACCTCCTCCGCCAGTTTCTGGCCGCCGATGATGAAGTCCTTCACCGAGGACAGATCGGCTGACTTGCTGCGCGGGTGCTCCAGCAGGCGGATTGCCAGGGCAGGGGGCACGAGAGGAATGACCTCGGGGTGGGTGGACTCGATCAGGTCGATCAGGGTAGTGATGTCGGCAGAAGGGGCCAGCACCAGTGTGGCACCGCTGAGCAGGGTGGGCTGGAGCCCCAGGGATACTCCCGCGTTGTGCATGATCGGCAGGGGATACAGGACCACGGTTCCGGGCTTCCAGCCAAGCTTGTCCGCCCAGGCTCGGGAGTTATAGGAGTACTCCTCGTGCAGTCGCGGGGCGATCTTCGGCAGGCCGGTAGTACCCCCGGAGAGCTGGAACACGACGATCTCGCGGGGATCACATGTGAGGTAAGGCAGCGTGTCGGCAGACGTCTCCGCTCCTGCGGCGAGCAGTGCCTCGTAGCTCACGCCGAGTCCGGCCGCGGAGCCACGGGCGACGACGACATCCTGGATGACACCGTCGGCTTTCAGGGTGCGCGCGTGGTCGGGTAGCTGACCGCGTCCGAAATCGGCCTGGAGAATCAGACCGCGGGCCCCGACGTGCTGGGCCAGGACACTGATCTCCCGGACGCCATGCTGGGGAAGTGTGCATACGGGCCGGATGCCTGCCAGGAGACATCCCAGGTAGGAGACAACGGTCTCGGCGACGTTGCCCATCTGGAACATCACGGCATCGCCGGGCCACAGGTTCGTCGACTCCAGAAGTCCTGCGGCGAACTGCTGGGCCGCGGTGAACAGGTCGTGGTAAGTCCACGTGCCGTCCGCAGTGATCAGCGCCGTGCGGTCCGCATGGGCGGCCGCTGCGGACAGCAGCTCCGCCGGCAGCGTGTGCCCGGTCCAATAGCCGGCCTCGCGGTACTGGTGTTCCACGCCCTTCGGATACCGGACCAGGCCGTGGTTGGCGTCGTCCCTGAGGTCCCTGCGCGCCGTTGTCTTTGCCATGTTTCGCAATCTAACGACAGTCGCCCGAAAGGTCCACCCCTTGTGTCGAATCTTTGACAGCCGTGTCACATCCAGGGTGTCGGAGGGGGGCACCCACGGCTCGCGCGGCCAAGAATTGACTTGATCGTCGATATTTCGACATTGAAGTTGACAGTGGGGTTGGGCGGGTCCATCGTGGGGGACGAGTCGCCCCACGCAGCCGGAGAACCCGACGCGTCGTGGGGCACAGGACCAGCGAGGAGACGTTCATGTCCAGCAACCTCTTCGCGCCTTCCGGCGCGTGGAACGGCAAGATCTACAGCAACGGCTGGGTAGATCCGGGGCTTGGCACGGAGCCGGTTATCGAAAAGGCCACGGGCGCCGTCGTGGGCCACACCGGGATCGCATCGGCAGCCGATGTTGCTGCGGCTGCTGCTGCCGCCCACGAGGCGCAGCGAGCCTGGGCACAGGTGCCCGCGCCGCAGCGGGGTGATGTGCTGCGGAGGTTCTCGGAACTTCTTCTGGAGCACGCGGACGAGATCGCTGATCAGCTGATACGGGAGACCGGTGCGAACAGGTTCAAGGGCGAGTGGGAGGCCCGGATGACCGCTCGCGAGATTCTTGAGGCTGCCGCGCTCGGAAGTCAGCCCCAGGGCATTCTCGCCGCCAGCGCCGAGGTGGGGCGGCAGAGCGTTGCCCGCCGGATTCCGGTCGGCGTCGTCGGCATCATCACGCCGTGGAACTCTCCTCTCCTGCTTGCCGCCCGTGCCGTCGGCCCGGCGCTGGTCATGGGTAACGCCGTACTTCTCAAGCCCGATGTCCAGTCGCCGACGTCCGGCGGTGTCGTCTTTGCTCAGTTGCTGGAGGAAGCCGGCCTGCCCGCAGGCCTCCTGCATGTGCTGCCCGGCGCCGTCGAAACGGGGCAGGCTCTTGTCAAGGACCCTGCTGTGGACATGATCAGCTTCACTGGGTCCACCCGTGCGGGGCGCGAGATCGGTTCCGTGGCGGGCGGCCTGCTCAAGCGCGTCTCGCTCGAACTGGGCGGCAACAACCCGTACATCGTCCTTGACGACGCCGACATCGATGCCGCCACCAGCGCGGGCGCCTGGGGGTCGTTCTTCCACCAGGGCCAGATCTGCCTCACTTCCGGCCGCCACCTGGTCCACGAGAGCGTCGCGGAGGCCTACACCGAAGCCCTCGTCAAGAAGGCCAAGGCGCTGGTGATGGGTGACCCGCTGGCTGACGGCGTCACCCTGGGCCCGGTCGTCAACGAGCGCCAGGCGGCGCGCGTGGAGCAGATCGTGAGCGACTCGATCGCTCAGGGAGCCCGTGCCCTCACCGGTGGTTCCCGTGACGGGCTCTTCTTCGAGCCCACTGTTCTCACGGACGTTGTCCCGGGTATGCCGGTCTTCGACGAGGAGATCTTCGGCCCGGTCGCGCCGATCACCACCTTCAGCACGGATGAGGAGGCGGTCGCTCTGGCCAATCAGACGAGCTTCGGCCTCGTCGCGGCGGTCGTCTCCGCCGACCAGTCCCGTGCCCAGCGGATCGCCGACAAGCTCCACGTCGGTGTGGTCCACATCAATGACCAGACCGTGCTCCACGAGGTGTATGGCCCGATCGGCGGCATCGGTGTCTCCGGCAACGGCTTCAACCACAGCACGATCACCAACGCGGACCAGTTCAGCGAGTGGCAGTGGGTCACGAGCCGCGCCGAGGTTCCCGAGTACCCCTTCTAACGGGTGCCGGGTTGCCGTTTCGACCGTCGGACCGCGAGGACACCGCGAGCGGCGGATCCCTCGGAGGCGGGCCTGCTGACAACTCGAAGGGCACGTCGCGTCCGGGGCTGCCCCGGAGTGCGGGAGACCCGAACGCGGCAACGACCGCGCACACCGGCTGCCGGCCGTTCCGCAGAACGCAGGTGAGACATCGTCGCCCACGGGAGTAGGAGGCAGCTCACCGCCACCTACGCCGCACACTTCACCCACGCGCCAGGGCCTTCGCGGCACGCGCACAGCGCACGCTGGACGGAACAGCTCCGGCCGGCGTGCGCACAGACTTTCCGCCGATGGGGTTGGGAAGCAGAGAAAGGGAAGCATCATGAGTACACAACGCAGGGTCGCCGTCGTCACCGGGGCGGCGCAGGGCTTCGGACGGGCGATCAGCGTCGGGCTTGCGGCTCGGGGGATCGACATTGTCGCTGTCGACCTGTCGGACTCCGAGGAGACGCTCAAAGAGGTTGAAGCCGCGGGTGTGCGCGGCGTCAGCCTGAAGGCCGACGTGTCGGCACCGGAGACCACGGAGCGCCTGGCTGCCCTGCTCGAAGCAGAGTTCGGGCGCTGCGACATCCTCGTCAACAACGCGGGAATCTATCCCAACGTTCCTTTCTCCGACGTCGACTACGCGTTGTGGCAGCGCGTGCACCGCATCAATCTCGACTCGCAGTTCCTCATGTCCAAGGCGGTTGTTCCGCTGATGGCGCGAGGTAAGTGGGGGCGCATCGTCAACATCACCTCCAACTCCGTCGCGTTGCCCGCTCCCGGACTCAGCCACTACATGGCCAGCAAGATGGGCGTGATCGGCTTCACCCGCGGGCTGGCCAATGATGTCGGTGACGACGGCATCACGGTCAACGCCGTCGGCCCCACCGCATCCCTGACGCCCGGCGGACAGGCCCACATCGACCCGGAGGTCATCGCGTCGCTCTCGACGACCCAGGCCATCAAGCGGCCCGGCGGAGCCCAGGACATCGTAGGAACCGTGCTCTTCCTCGCCAGTGAGGACAGCGCCTGGGTCACCGGCCAGACGATCATGGCCGACGGCGGACTCACCCGCCTCTGAGGCATCGAGTCTCCTTCCGTGCGGGGCTCCATCCGAAGACTTCTACAGGGCGCTTTGCCTTGGCGGACCGCCCCACCACCGGGAGATCGCATGTCCGCCGTGGAACCGGCGTTGGCCGAGCCACCCCAACCTCGACTCGTCAAACCCCTGTTCACATTCAAACCGGTATGGCTGCCCGGCCAAGCGGCGGTGGCCGCCGCAGCGGTCACCATCACGCTCGCCGGGGTATGGAGCGTGTACAACGCCGGCTCGGCTGTCATGTCGTTGGCCGGTGCCATCACCGTCCTGTTCGCACGCGGAGAGCCGTACGTGCACCGCGCGCGAACAGTGATCGGGTTCGCCCTGCTGATCATGATCATGTCCGCCGGGGCACTGTGGGTGGCCGACTCGCGATGGATGTTGCTCGCTCTGTTGACGGTGACGGCAGGGCTGGCTGCCGCGGCCACCGAGATCATGCGCACCCCTGTGCCCGGACCGGCGCTGCTGCTCGTGCCCACCACGATCGTGGTGGGCGTTCCACTGGCGCACCCGGGGCAACTGTGGCATCGCATCGTCATGATGGGGGTGGGCGCCGCGGTGGCCCTCGTGGTGACCCTCGCACCGTGGCTGTTGTCCCGGCAGGGACCGGAGCACCGGGCCGTGCTCGCGGCATATCGAGCCATCGCCGAAGCCATTCGGAGCGCCGGATCGACGCAGTTCGGTGCGGCACGCTCTACCGCCTGGGCCGCCGTGGAGCGCGCCCAGAACGCCCTGGCGATGGCACATCGGGTACCGGGTCGCAACACCGAGAAAGTCCGTCGGCTGTGCGCTCTCAGCGACCACACGCCCAGGCTGCTGCACGCTGTCGAACTGACGGCCCTCCAGGAAGGAACCTTGCTCCCGGCCCAGCTCCTCGAATGTGCCCGGGCCCTGCCGACCGCGGCCGGGCGCATCGCCGCCGGCAAAGCCGTGGCCGCCCACCCATCGAAACCGGCGTCGGTCGACCCGGTGGTGCAGACGCTCGCACGAGAGATGGCGGCGGTGCTGGGCAGCGCGGCCTTCAAGGCCGTCGGGGAGCTGAGGCGGACCGACCCTGCCCGCCTCGTGAAGTCCCCTCCCTTCCGTTCGCTGCGCCGACGGGAGTGGGCCCTGGTCGCCCGGGTCACCTCTTTGACGCTGATCACCGGCGCCATCACGATTCTGATCGGTTTGGACCGCTGGTACTGGGCTCCGGTATGTGCGGTGGCCACACTGTGGGGATCGCACACATGGATGACGTGGTATCGGGCTGTACAACGTGGGCTCGCCACGGTGGTCGGGGGATTCGTCGGGATGGCGTTCCTCCAGCCGCATCTGGCCTTTCCTGTGGTGATCGTCATAGTGGGTGCGCTCTTCTTCCTCGCCGAACTCTCCTTCCCCCGCAACTATGGCTTGGCCATGCTCTTCGTCACTCCGATGGTGCTCCTGATGATCCACAGCGCCAGCCCTGTACCCCTGGACGCCGCAGCCTTGTCCTGGGACCGCATCGCCACCACGCTCGTTGGTTGTGCCTGCGGTGTCCTGGGAGTTCTTCTGCTGCTGTCCTCACCCAACACCCGCCTTCTCACCGAGCGCATCGGGCAGTCCCTCGGGCTCCAGCGGACTCTTCTGGCGGAGACGCTGGATCACCCTGGCCGGCACACGCGGTTGTGCGCGCAGGTCCGCTCCGACCTCACGGAGTTGCACATGCTCGCCGTCGACGCACTGGGCGAAGCCCGCAGCAACCAGCAGGCGCGGGCTCTGTGGCCGGTCGCCCAGTCCGTGGGCCGGATGGGATACGTGCTACTCGCCCTCTCCGTGTTCACACCCGAGCGCTGGTCGCGGTCCGGCGACGTCGGCTGGGGCCATGAGGTCGAAGAGACAGCGGGTGCCATTGCGCGGGAGTTGTCGTCGCCGAGCCCGGAGCTGCTGCCGATTCTGGACCGGGAGCTGCAACTGCTTCGTTCAGTTGTCGCAGCTTCCGGACCAGCGGACCAGGGGCGCCAGAGCTAGGCTTCTTATGCAGACTGCAAGCGGGGATCGGTGCGCCACCATGGAATTGTTCTGCGAGAGTGCCCGGGCGACGACCCACAGTGGGCATTCGTCACGGACCGACGATCCGAAGTCAGCGAGGTCGGGCGGAAAATGCGGGAGAGGCGTCGGGATCACTGTTCTATCCGCGGTGACACACACGAGGGAACGGATCGGGTGCGGACCCACCAGTACCGGGACGGTGCTGTGGATTTCAGCCGTATGGCGTTCGCATCCGTATCTCCTCCTGGCCCATCTCCTTTTGCCCCCTCTCCTCCTGCCCAGGACACGCTGGTCATGGCAGGAGGGCGGCCCCACGGGCCGGGGGAGTGGCCGACCCGCGCGCGACAAACCGATTCGGCGATCAACCGTCCATCGGCCGGGTCCGCAGCGAATCGCCAACCCTGCTGCGCAGGAGAACCGCCGACGATAAAATGGATCATCCATTGCCTATTATGGCGAGCGCGCACAATGAACAACGGTGAAGGCATGTGTTCAGGAGACTCTTCCGCACACGAGGAGAGCGTGCGGCGTGTCGCGATCATGCTCCGTCGGGCCGTGGGCGAACTGAGTGCCAGCAGCGTATCCCTCTTCGTCGCAGACGAGGCCGGAATGATGCTGACACCGCTTCTTGTGGTCGGCGGCCCCCTTTCGCTCTTCACTACCCCGGATCACATCGACGTATCGGACGGCCGCTACGTCGCAGCCGCCGCCATGCGGGAAGGACGGCACCTGGTGCGTCGGTTCCCGGAGGCGGACTCCGACAACGTCACCATGCCTTTTCCGTATCTCGTGGCAGCACATCCGATAGTTCGGAATGAGCACACCATCGGAGTACTCGCCATCATCTTTACGCAGTCGCAGGCGTTGCTCGAATCGACATCCGATATTGCCGACCGTTGCGCAGAGATCGCTGACGCAGTAGCTCAAGAAAAGGATCTCTTCGGCACACTCGGTAATCGCTCCAATCCGCTGTTCCTGCTGACATCGAACGTAAGTCACCTTGCGGAGATTTCACCCGTCTCTGGGACCTCCTTTCTTTACCAGACGTCCAAGTTGGAATCCTCTCTTACGCAGGCAACGGGTCTCAAGGATGTCGTCTGTGCAGTTATGCAGCGTATGACTAAGCCGATCGGTGCGGAAAAGATGGCTCTGGTTTCCTTCGAAGGGGACCGGATTCGAGTGGTTGGCCAATCGGGATATCCGCACACCATGTCACAGCCATTCGTCCACGCAGATGAGGCAGCAGTACATTCCCTGCTGTCGGGGAGGACTCTTTTCTGTGAAAACGAGGAGACGGTAAAGGCTTCGCGACTCGGCGGATTTGCCGGTGGTCTTAAGGCATGTGCGGTGCTTCCGCTGGTGAGCGGCGGACACGCTGTCGGTGCCCTGTTGCTCGGATTCACGAAGTCGCGCTCGTTCCTGGCTGAGGAACGAGCCTGGTTGGTCACCATGGCAGGAATGGTGACAGCGGCGATGGAACGGGCGCGCCTCTTCGACGCCGCGTACGCCACGGCCAAGGAACTCCAGCAGGGCCTGCTTCCCCACCATCTTCCGCAACCGGCAGAGCTGGACATCACCGCTCGCTACTTCTCGGCCTCAGGCGACGGCACGGGCGGCGACTGGTACGACGTCTTTGCCCTTCCTGACGGCAGGGTGGGCCTGTTCACAGGTGATGCCGAGGGTCACAGCGTCGCCAGCGCCGCGCTCATGGGGCAGGTCCGCACGGCAGTACAGGCCTACGCGGCCGAAGGACACGGACCAGCCGAAGTGCTCACGCGGGCCAATGCGCTGCTGTTCCAGCTGGGCGCGGAGCTGCTCGTGGCCTGCTGCTGTGTCTGGGTCGACTGTCTTGAAGGGGCAGCCGAGATCGCTTGTGCCGGACACCCGGGTCCCTTGGTCTGCGCGCCACACCAAGAAGTCGTGACCATTGCCGAGGATCTCATCGGGCCGCCACTCGTCGTGGACGCCGACACGGTGTACAGCGCCACGACCATGAATCTCCCTTCGGGAACTGCATTGGCCCTGTTCACCGATGGATTGGTGCGCTCGCACTCAATGGACTTCGCCGCAGGCATGGCAGCGATTTCCGGCATGTTGGCGGCGTCACCGGATTACCTGGAGGATGTTGCCGACCGGCTTGCCGCGCCTGCAGCCGACGCACAGCGCCGGGAGGATGATGCCGCCCTGCTTCTGGCTGTCTACCGAGGGGCGCAACAGGCTCCTGGACGACGCGTTGCTCATCTGGCCGTCCAGCGCCACGATCTCAAGGCGGTCGCAGCGGTGCGCCGCTTTGTCTGCGACCGCCTGGCAACCTGGGACTGGACGTCGAAAAACGACGAGGCGGAACTCCTCATCACCGAACTCGTGACGAATGCTCTCATCCACGCCGACAGCGAGGTGGACATCTGGGTACGCGAGCAACGAGACCGCATCCGTGTTGACGTGTGTGACTGGGACCCGAGGCCGCCTCTGCCGGCTCCGATTACGTTCACCGAGGAGTGTGATTCCGAGGCTGAACACGGCCGCGGTCTACTGATCGTCGACGCAGTGGCATCGGCCTGGGGCAAGACGCCTCGAGGGCGTGGCAAGTCCGTGTGGTTCGAACTGCAGCACTGACCAGCACCGACCTGGGCGGAGGAGCTCATACGCTGCCACGAACCCGAGGCCGATACCCAGGGTGACGGCGGTGCGGGAGGAGCTACCGACCGTGGAGAGTTCCGTCTGCGGATTGGCGTCATTTCCCCAGCTCAGGACGAGTTCTTTCCGCGCGCAGCGACTGAAGTGACTCAAAGTCTTAACACGCTGCACGCTCCCTATAGGCGTATGGGGAGCGTACGGTCGCGGCGAACTCCTGTCAGTCGCTCATCCCGCGTGAGACGCCGAGTCGCGCGGGGCGCGTTGGCCGCATCGGCCGCATCATCGCCACGGCGCTCAGCTCCTGGGCATGTGCTGGGACTCTTCCCCTGCCCTGTTTGCCAGTCTGTGCCCATCGCTCAAGTCGCCGTCGGCGAACCGGCAGGGCTTTGGCTGCGAGTCGGTGATGGGTTTCCCCCCGGCCGATGCGGGTGTCATTCCTCCGGCACCGCGGCGATGGCCGCGGCGAGCCGCTCCAGATATCGACTGAGTTGCGTGCGCTCCGCGGGCGTGAACGTGGCAAAGACCCTGGTCTGTCGGTCGCGCAGCCTTGCCTGCACCTGAGTAAGGGCACAGGCGCCTCGTTCAGTCAGCGTGATCAGCACCTGGCGTTCGTCAACGGCAGAGCGGTGGCGCCTTACCGCCCCCTTGGCCTCGAGCTGTTGCAGCATGCGGGTGGCGGTGGGCACGCTGACCGACGCGGCTGCGGCCAACTGGCGGACAGGTAGCTCCTCTTCGTCGCCGAGAGGGGCCAGCAGGGCCAGGTGCGATTCCGACAGGAGCGAGTCGTTCCTGGAGGACGTAGACGCGCGCGAACGGCGCATGGCGTAGAAGAGGGCATCCGCTGCCTGTGTCAGCTTCTTGACTTCGGCCTGGGTGAGATCGCCGGGGTCCGTGCTGTTCATCGCTTGCCGCATGGTGCTAGCCTAACAAGGTAATCGTTAGCTTGCTAGGTATTAGCTAGCTAGGCATCGTGGAGGTAATGACATGTCGGACACCGCGCGTATCGACGTCCATCAGCACATCGTTCCGCCGGTCTGGGCCCGGGCGCTGGAGGCGCGGGGCCTCGATTCCGGCGGGTGGGCCATCCCGTCGTGGACGGCGGCCGACGCCGTTGACATGATGGATCGTCAGGGAATTGCCACCGGCCTGCTCTCCGTAACGGCTCCTGGCGTGCACTTCGGTGACGACGCCGAGGCCGGTCACCTGGCGCGGGCGGTGAACGAGTACGGTGCGGAAGCGGCACAGAAGCATCCCGGCCGAATCGGCATGTTCGCCAGCTTGCCCCTGCCCGACGTGGATGCCGCCCTTGAGGAGGCGGCGTATGCGCTGGACACTCTCGGGGCCGACGGTGTGACCCTCATGTCCAACGTGCGCGGCCATTACCTGGGCGACCCCAGTTTCCAGCCGCTGTGGGAGGAACTCGACCGCCGTAGTGCCGTCGTGTTCGTTCACCCGGCACAGCCCCCCATGCCGCTGCTGGCCGGGACTCCCGCACCGCTTGCCGACTACGTCTTCGATACGACTCGGACGGCGCTCAACCTGGTCATGACCGGCGCCATGCGCAAGTACTCGAAGGTGAAGGTCATCCTCTCCCATGGCGGAGGCTTTCTGCCTTACGCCGCCTACCGCTTCGCCGGTCTGACCTCGACGGTGGTCGACAAGAGTCGTGACGCCGACGACGTCCTTGCCGATCTGAAGCGGTTCTATTTCGACACCGCCCTGTCGGCCAGCCCGAGCGCGCTGCCTGCCTTGCTGGCCTTCGCCGAGCCCGGGCACGTCCTCTACGGCAGTGACTGGCCGTTTGCTCCGGAGGAAGCGGGGACCTACTACAACCGTTTTCTGGAGGCGGATCCCAGTCTGACGCCTGAGGCTGCGGCTGCCATCAACCGTGTGAGTGCCGAGGCATTGTTTCCCCGTCTGGCGCTCTGAACCGGACAGGGAGCGCGGACCTGGGCGGGGGAGTTCAGTGCTGGGTCTGCGGCGGGAGTGCGCGGTTCCTTCGGCCGGTGCGGACTGAGCCGACGATCGCCGGGCAGTGGCGGGGCGCTCCCGCCCGGCGATCGCAGGGGAGAGGTGGGGTGCTCTCACTAATGTAGCGCGCTTGCCATTATCCTGCGCGTGCAATTAATGTGTCCGCATCTAAGATGTCTTCGCGAGATTGAGTGGACCTTTCATGCCTCTTGCGCTTCTGGCCCTCGCGATCGGGGCCTTCGGAATCGGAACGACCGAGTTCGTGATCATGGGCTTGCTGCCCGATGTCGCGAACGACTTCGGGGTCTCCATTCCCACCGGCGGTCTGCTGGTGACCGGCTACGCACTCGGGGTCATGTTCGGCGCTCCTCTGATGACCGTGCTCGGTACCAAGGTCCCCCGCAAGCGGATGCTGATGCTGCTGATGGGGCTGTTCGTCCTCGGCAACACGCTCTCCGCCGTCGCCCCGGTCTTCTCGGTCATGCTGATCGGCCGGGTAGTCGCCTCCTTCGCGCACGGAGCGTTCTTCGGCATCGGCTCCGTCGTCGCCGCGGACTTGGTCGCCCCGGACAAGAAGGCCGGCGCCATCGCGATGATGTTCACCGGCCTGACCATCGCCAACGTCGTCGGTGTCCCGCTCGGCACCCTGGTCGGACACTCCGCGGGCTGGCGCGTCACCTTCGCCATCGTCGCCGCACTGGGCGTCGTCGGCCTGGCCGGTATCGCCAAGCTGGTCCCCAACCTGCCCAAGCCGGAGGGCGTGCACCTGCGCCACGAACTGGCCGCGTTCAAGAACGCCCAAGTCCTGCTTGCCATGGCGATGACCGTGCTGGGCTTCGGCGGTGTCTTCGCGGCCGTCACATACATCGCGCCGATGATGACTCATGTCGCCGGCTTCTCCGACGGCTCCGTCACCTGGCTGTTGGTCCTCTTCGGCCTCGGCATGGTCGGCGGTAACCTCATCGGCGGCAAGTTCGCCGACCGCGCCCTGATGCCCATGCTGTACGTCACCCTGGGCTCCCTCGCCGTCGTCCTCGCGCTCTTCACGATTACGGCCCACAACAAGGTGGCGGCCGCCGTCACCATCGTCCTGATCGGCGCCCTGGGCTTCGCCACCGTGCCGTCGCTGCAAAAGCGCGTGCTCGACCACGCGCACGGCGCCCCGACGCTCGCCTCGGCCGTGAACATCGGCGCCTTCAACCTCGGCAACGCACTGGCCGCCTGGCTCGGCGGAGTCGTCATCGCGCACGGCCTCGGCTACACCGCTCCCAACTGGGTCGGCGCCGTCCTTGCCGCGGGCGCCCTGGTGTTCGCCTTCCTTTCGGCCGCCCTGGAGCGTCGGGACACCGCCCGCGGCACGGTCGTCGCCGGAGCCGCGCCGACTGAGCAGCGAACCGCAGCAGCCACTCGGTCACACGGCTGAGGACGAGCCGACCGCCGGGGGACAGAAGCACAGACCCCACAGCCCGTACGAGACACGCTTGCAGTGGCCCCGTTGAGGCATCCCGCTCGCCCCGCCCCCGCACAATCAACCGTTCTGTAATTAGTGCCAAGGAGTAGTTTCATGACGTCCGTGCCGAATATCGAGCTGAACAACGGCATCGAGATGCCGCAGCTGGGCCTCGGTGTCTTCCAAGTCCCCGATGGCGAAGCGGTGTCGGCCGTCTCGACTGCCCTGGAGGCGGGATACCGGAGCATCGACACCGCAGCCATCTACGGCAACGAGCGCGGGGTCGGCCGGGCCATAGCTGGTTCCGGCATCCCCCGTGAAGAGGTTTTCGTCACCACCAAACTCTGGAACGCTCACCACGGCTATGACCGGACGCTGGCTGCCTTCGACGCATCGCTGGACAGGCTCGGGCTCGATCAGGTCGACCTCTACCTGATCCACTGGCCCACCCCGGCCCGCGACCTCTACCTGGACAGCTGGCGGGCCTTTGAGGAGATCCTCGCAGGCGGCCGGGCTCGAGCTGTCGGCGTGTCGAACTTCGAGGTGGAGCATCTCCAGCGTCTGCTGGACCACACGGGCGTCGTGCCGGCCGTCAACCAGATCGAACTGCATCCGATGCTTCAGCAGAAGGAACTGCGGGACTTCCACGCGCGTCACGGCATCGCGACCGAGGCATGGAGCCCCCTGGCCCAGGGCCACCTCCTCAAGGAGGCCACCCTCACCTCTCTTGCCCAGCAGTACGGAGTGACCACGGCGCAGATCATCCTCCGCTGGCACATTCAGGTCGGCAATGTCGTCATCCCCAAGTCCGTGACGCCCGAGCGGATCCGCAAGAACTTCGACGTCTTCCGCTTCGAGCTCTCCGACACCGACCTCAAGGCCATCGCGGCCCTCGACCGCGGCGGGCGGGTCGGCCCGCACCCCAACAATCTCCAGTAGCCGTCGATCGGGTGGTGGAGACGGACAGTCGTCCACCATGGTTCCTAATAGGACTCCGTTAGGTCTGTCTCGATCTTGGCTTTGGGTGTGTCCCGCTGGGCAGGGGTTGGTGGCAGGTGGTGCAGACGCCGGTCCAGCACCTCAGGACGTCCTGGAGGGCGTCGAGGATCTGGTAGAGAGTGAGGGCGGTCCGGGCGC
>NZ_JBHXSK010000060.1:0-66514 GCF_042716195.1 Streptomyces sp. NPDC058683 | reverse complement strand
GGCGAGAAGGTCACCATCGCGTGTCTGACCTTCGGCGAGCGCGGTGAGTCCGCCAAGGCGTGGCGCGAGGGCAGGAACCTGGAGGAGATCAAGGCGATACGCCGGGAGGAGGCGGAGAAGGCCGCCGCCGCTCTCGGCGCCGAGGTCCGCTTCTTCGACGCCGGCGACTACCCGCTGGTGGCCACCGGCGAGCTGACCGACCAGCTGGTCGCCGTCTACCGCGAGACCCAGCCCGACGTCGTGCTCACCCACCCCGTCGAGGACCCCTACAACGGCGACCACCCGGCCGCCAACCGGATGGCCCTGGAGGCGCGTATCCTCGCCCAGGCCATCGGGTACCCGGGCGAGGGCGACATCATCGGCGCCCCGCCGGTCTTCTACTTCGAGCCGCACCAGCCCGAGATGAGCGGCTTCAGGCCCGAGGTCCTCCTCGACATCACCGAGGTCTGGGACACCAAGCGCAAGGCGATGGAGTGTCTCGGTGCCCAGCAGCACCTGTGGGCCTACTACACCGACCTCGCCGTCCGCCGGGGCGTCCAGCTCAAGCGGAACGCCGGCCCCAACCTGGGCCTGGCGCACAACACCATGGCCGAGGCGTTCATGCGGCCGTTCCCGCAGATCGCGAAGGAGCTGGCGTGAGCGGCGTGATCGTCACCCGTCCGCCGAAGGCGGAGCTGAAGGACGTCGACGCCCTGGCCGGCTTCGGTGTCGCCACGGTGAGCGAGGCGATGGGCCGGACCGGTCTGCTGGGCCCGGGGATCCGCCCGGTCCAGCAGGGTGTCCGGGTCGCCGGCACCGCAGTCACCGTGCTCAGCTGGCCCGGCGACAACCTCATGATCCACGCGGCCGTCGAGCAGTGCGGCGAGGGCGACATCCTGGTCGTCACCACCACCTCGCCCTGCACGGACGGCCTGTTCGGCGAGCTGTTCGCGACCGCGCTGAAGCAGCGCGGGGTGCGCGGGGTCGTCCTCAACACGGGTGTCCGCGACACCCAGGAACTGCGGGACATGGGCTTCGCCGCCTGGTCCCGGGCGGTCTCCTCGCAGGGCACGGTCAAGGCCACCGGCGGCTCGGTCAACGTGCCCATCGCCATCGACGGCCAGGTGATCAACCCGGGTGACGTGATCCTCGCGGACGACGACGGTGTCGTGGTCGTACCCCGGGAGCGGGTCCGCGAGACGGCCGAGAAGTCCGAGGCCCGGGAGGCCAAGGAGGCCGCGACCCGGGCCGCGTTCGTCGAGGGCCAGCTCGGCCTGGACCGCTACGGACTGCGGGACACCCTGAAGCGGCTCGGCGTCGAGTACAGGACGTACGAGGAGTACAAGGGGCACCAGGAGTCCGCCCCGTGACCGGGCCCGCGGAGGTGCGCTGCATGCTGATGCGCGGCGGCACCTCCAAGGGCGCCTACTTCCTGGCCGAGGACCTGCCCGCCGACCCCGCCGCCCGCGACGACCTGCTGCTGCGGGTGATGGGCAGCCCCGACCCGCGCCAGATCGACGGCCTGGGCGGGGCGCACCCCCTCACCAGCAAGGTCGCCGTGATCGCGCCGTCCGCCGACCCCGAGGCGGACGTCGACTACCTCTTCCTCCAAGTGGCCGTCGACCGACCGGAAGTGACCGACCGTCAGAACTGTGGCAACATCCTCGCCGGAGTCGGCCCGTTCGCCGTGGAACGGGGGCTCGTGGCCCCCGGTGACGGAGAGACCCCCGTACGGATTCGCATGGTCAACACGGGAGAACTGGCCATCGCCACCTTCCCGACGCCCGGCGGGCGCGTCGACTACACCGGGGACGCCGAGATCTCCGGCGTGCCCGGCACGGCCGCCCCGGTGGTGATCGAGTTCCCGGCCGGCCGGAGTCCGCTGCTGCCCACCGGGAACGTCCGCGACACCGTCGCCGGTACGACGGTGACCTGCGTCGACAACGGCATGCCGACCGTGCTCGTCGCCGCGCGCGACCTCGGGGTCACCGGGTACGAGACGCCCAAGGACCTGGAGGAGGATCTGGCCCTCGCCGACCGGCTGCACGAGATCCGGCTGGCCGCGGGGAAGCTGATGGGCCTCGGCGACGTCGAGACCGCCACCGTGCCCAAGCTCAGCCTGCTCGCCCCGCCCCGCGACGGCGGCGCGGTCACCACCCGCACCTTCATCCCGGTCCGCTGCCACACCTCGATCGGCGTCCTCGGCGCCGCGAGCGTGGCCGCCGGTCTCAGGCTGCCCGGCAGCGTGGGGGAGGGGATCGCCCGGCTCCCGGAACACGGTGACCGGATCCGCGTCGAACACCCCACCGGATTCCTGGAGATCGACACCAGCGTCGACCCCGGATCCGACGGCTCCCCGCCGGCCGCCCGCCGTACCGCGGTCGTCCGCACCGCCCGCAAGATCTTCGACGGCACGGTCTTCCCCCGCGCCGCCGCCATCCCCGCACAGCCCCAAGGAGGCAACGATGGCTCCGCCGCTCGGTGACATCGCCCATATCGGCCACGCCCAGCTGTTCACCCCGGACCTGGACGCCAGCGTCGCCTTCTTCACCGACTACCTCGGACTGACCGTCAACGGCCGGGACGGCGACACGGTCTATCTGCGCACCTTCGACGACTACGAGCACCACAGCCTGGTCCTCACCGCCCGGGACCGGCCCGGACTCGGCCGGCTCGCCCTGCGCACCTCCAGCGAGGAGGCCCTGGACCGCCGAGTCAGGGCGGTCGAGGAGGCGGGCGGCACCGGCCACTGGGCCGAGGACGAGCCCGGCCTCGGCAAGCTCTACGTCACCACCGACCCGGACGGCCACGAGCACGCCCTCTACTGGGAGAGCGAGCACTACCGGGCCCCCGACGGGCTCAGGCCCGCGCTGAAGAACCAGCCGCAGGCCAAGCCCAACCGGGGCGTCGGCGTGCGCCGCCTGGACCACATCAACTTCCTGGCCGCCGACGTGCTCGCCAACGCCGAGTTCCAGGAACAGGTACTGGGCGCCCGGCCGACCGAGCAGATCCGGCTCGACACCGGGAAGATCGCGGCCCGCTGGCTGACCTTCACGAACAAGTCGTACGACGTCGTGTACACCTCGGACTGGACGGGCTCGACCGGGCGGCTGCACCACATCGCCTTCGCCACCGACACCCGCGAGGACGTGCTGCGCGCGGCCGATCTCGCCATCGACACCGGCGTGTTCATCGAGACCGGCCCGCACAAGCACGCCATCCAGCAGACGTTCTTCCTGTACGTCTACGAGCCGGGCGGCAACCGCATCGAACTCTGCAACCCCCTGACCAGGCTCGTGCTGGCGCCCGACTGGCCGCTGATCACCTGGACCGAGGCCGAACGGGCCAAGGGGCAGGCGTGGGGTCTCAAGACGATCGAGTCCTTCCACACCCATGGGACACCGCCGGTCGGCTGACCCTTTTTCGGCCATCAGGGGGGTGGGTGACGCGCTGCCGTGCGTCGCCCACCCCCCTTTCCCACCTGCGGTTTTACCCCGTCCGCCGGGTGGCTCGGCCAGTGTCTGGATTGTTGCTGAGATTGTTGACAAAACCGTTGACACTCCTGGGTCCGGATCCTTAGCGTCTACGCACCACGGGTCAGCCGCACGAGCCGCGTCGACCCCCTCACCGCTTCCCCTCCAGGGAACGCCTCCTGGACGAGAGGAAAACAAAGATGTCCTCCTCCCCCGCCCTGTCCGCCCGCGGCAGCAAACTGGCCCTGCTGGTCGTCGGTCTGTGCTGGCTGGCCGTGCTCTTCGACGGCCTCGACATGTTCATCTACGGCTCGGTGCTGCCCCACCTGCTGGAGACCAAGACCTTCGGCCTCACCCCGGACCGGGCCGGCGACCTCGGCTCCTACGCCACCTTCGGCATGCTGGTGGGCGCCCTGACCGCAGGCACCGTCGCGGACCGGATCGGCCGCAAGCAGCTGATGATCGGCTGCGTCACGCTGTTCTCGCTCGCCTCCGGCATCTGCGCGGTCTCGGGCAGCGTCGCCGTCTTCGGCCTCGGCCGGACCCTGGCCGGGGTCGGCCTCGGCGGTCTGCTGCCGACCGCGATCAGCATGGTCTCGGACTACGCCCGGGGCGGCCGGGTGGCGATCACCATCGGCCTGCTGATGACCGCCCACCACGCGGGCGGCATCCTCTCCGCGTACGTCGCCAAGTGGCTGGTCGAACCGGTCGGCTGGCGCGCCGCCTTCTGGGTCTGCGTGCTCCCGCTGCTCTTCGTGCCCGTGCTGCTGAAGTTCCTGCCGGAGTCGCTGAGCTTCCTGGTCGCCAAGGGCCGCACCGAGGAGGCCCGCACGCTGGCCGGCCGCTACGAGGTCGAACTGCCCGCCGCCACCGGCAAGAAGACCGCCGCCGACCGCTGGGACGCGCTGCTCGGCCTGTTCCGCGGCGGAGAGTGGAGCCAGACCCTGCTCTACTGGCTGGCCTCCTTCGGTGGTCTGCTGCTGGTCTACGGCGTCGCCACCTGGCTGCCCACCCTGATGCGCGGCGAGGGCTACGAACTCGGCAGCGCCCTGACGTTCGTCGTCGTCTTCAACCTCGGCGGCATCGTGGGCATGCTGGTCGCCGGCCGCGCCGCCGACCGGTTCGGCGCCCCGCGCATCTCCGCCATCTGGTTCGCCCTGACCGCCGTCGGCGTCTACCTGCTCAGCATCCACATGGCCACCGGCGTGACCATGGTGGTCGTCTTCCTCACCGGCGTCTTCCTCAACAGCGCCCAGACGATGATCTACGCGACGGTCTCCATCCGCTCCACCCCGGACAACCGGGCCACCGCCGTCGGCTGGACCTCGGGCATGGGCCGCTTCGGTGCCGTCTTCGGCCCCTGGCTCGGCGGCCAGCTGCTCGCGGCCGGCAACGGCGACTGGGGCTTCACCGCCTTCGCGCTGGCCGGTGTCTCCTCGATGGTGTTCATCGGCATCGCCGCCCTGCGCTCGGCCCGGCAGCCGCAGCGCAGCAACGACCAGGAGGAACTGGTCGCCGCCCACTGACCGGTGTCTGCGACCGGTCCGGCGCCGCGCTCCTTCCACGGGCGCGGCGCCTTTTTCACTCCTCCAAGCCCTCGGGCTCGGCCTCCAGCCCGGTGCACGCCAGCTTCCCCCCGACCTCCGCACACGCCTCCACCCCCCGGGGCGTCGGCACCGCGAGCATCGGGCTGGTGTAGCCGACGGAGTCCTCGGCGGGATAGCTCGCGGAGAGCACGTCCTGCCCGGCCCGGACCGAGACCTCCCGGGCGTGCGGGGCGTGCATCCGCACCTCGGACCAGGCCGTGCCGCAGGTGGGGGAGTAGCGCAGCCGGACGTCGTACGCGGCACCGGTGACCCTGCTCTTGGTCTGCGCGTCCCGGGCGCACGCCGAGGCGTCCGGCAACTCGCCCTGGCAGGACCGCCCGTGGCAGCGCGGCGCCCCCGACACCGGCTGCGTACCCTGGGCGGTGCGCCGGTCGGACACGGTCATGGCGGCCGCCGTCACCCCGGCCACGGCGAGCAGCGCGAGCGCGGTCAGCGGCAGCCGCCACCACCGCCGCGCCTTCGGCCGCTCCGGCGCCGGAGCCGCGGCCGGCTGCTCCTCGGCGGTCTCGCACAGCGCCAGTACGGCCGCCGGATCGACACCCGCGAGCCGGGCCAGGGCCTCCACGGCAGGGCGCGGCGGCCGCTTGGCGCCGCTGAGATAGCGGTGCCAGGCGGACTTGCTGTACGGGGTGCGGGCGGCCAGCGCCGCCAGGCTCAGTCCCGTACGCTCCTTCAGCTCGCGCAGGCTCGCCGCCGGCGATTCGTCGGGTGGGGTGGTGGTCGCTCCATCGGAGTGCCGCATGTCGCGTGCCTCGACTTCACTACGCTATGGGCGTTTCGCCCCTGTTGTCGGAATGGCTTCCCATGGATACCGGGGCCGCAATCGGCGAACAGGTGTGAAGACGGTGAATCAGGGGGTGCAGGCCGAAGGCCTGTTCGGGAACGCGGGTTCCCGAACAGGCCTCGGCGGTCAGGGAGTACGGCGGGACTGACCCGTCAGCACCACGGAACGGCGTGGCCGACCCGGACGTAGCGGGCGGAGACGAACCCCTTGCGGTGCGGAAGGCGGTACCAGGTGTGGTTGCCGCGCACCGAACCGCCGTACGTCTTGCAGGCCACCGGAACCAGCCGGTTGTGGTGACGGTGTCCGACCACGCGGTAGCGGGTGCTCGGGCCGGAGCGGACGTTGAGCCGGACGTGGTGCGTGGTCACCCGGCCGACGGTGCGGTAGCTGTAGTGCCGGTGGTGACGGGCGGCCGCCGGGGCGGGCAGGGTGGTGTAGTCGTAGTACTGGACGATTCCCTGCGGTGCGGGGATCGTGGCGGCGCTCGCGGTGGCGGCCCCGGCCGTGGGCAGGAACGCGAACACCGCGACCGTGGCCAGCAGGCCGCTCTTCAGGATCCGACGGGACATGGAAACCTCCGTGCTGTCGTGCCCGTGACCACGAAGCGTGATCACGATTCGGAGGATTGCCATGGCCGGGGGCCGTCATGTCGTCCCCGCGTGCCCCGGGACGCCTGGAACGTCCCCGGGGACGGGGGCTCAGCCCATCTGGTCGTCGGCGGAGAGGTGCTCGACCGTCTTTCCCGTCGCCGTGAAGGTCCGGGTGACGTACCCCGACGAGTACACCCACAGGATCCGCAGCGGGGTGTCGCCGACGTTGCGGAACAGGTGCGGGACGGGGGACGGGACGTAGGTGGTGTCGAAGCGTCCCAGCCGGGTCACCTCGCCGTCCACCCACACCTCCGCCTCGCCCTCCAGGACGGTCACGTGCTCGTCGCAGTTGTGCGAGTGCAACGGCGCCCCGGAGCCGACCGGATAGACGCTCATCCCGCTCGTGATCAGGTTCTCCCCGCCCGCCGACGGCGTGGTGATCAGCGGCGTCGACACGACCGCGCCGCCCCGGTCGAGCACGGGCACGGACGCGGCCTTGATGATCGTGGTCATCCGAGGATTCCTCTCCACTGCGATGCGGTACGCCGACCGACGTTAGGTCGTGTCCGTGCGAACGGGTGCCCCCTGGCGTGCAGTTTTACCTTGCGTTCCGGGAGGGGTGAGCCGCCCGGATCCGGCTGTAGCGTCACCTGGCATCCCACGGCCGCCGGAGAGAGAAAGCAGGTACCGGCCCCCATGAGGCTCCCCGTACTCAGCGAAGAAGACATGGACTCGCGACAGCAGGAACTGGCCGCCCGGATCGCGGGCCGCCGCGGCGCCGTCCGCGGCCCGTTCCGGGTCTGGCTGCACAGCCCCGAGATGTGCGAACGTGCCGAATCGCTCGGCGCCTTCGCCCGGTTCGACTGCAGCCTGCCCACACACCTGCGCGAACTGACCCTGCTGATGGCCGCCCGCAACTGGGACGCCCAGTACTCCTGGAACGCCCATGTCCACCAGGCGATCGAGGCCGGCATCCCGGAGGCCGCCGTCAAGGCCGTCGCCGAGAAGCGTCCGGCGGTCTTCGACGACGAGGCCGACCAGGCCTTCTACCAGTTCTGCCGGGAGGTCCTGGAGGAGCACTTCGTCACCGACGAGACCTTCGCCCGCGCGCTGGCGCACTTCGGCCCCAAGGGGCTGGTCGACACGATCGGCGCGCTCGGCAACTTCACCATGCTCGGCATGTGCCTCAACACCTTCCAGGTGGACCTCCAGGCCGACCGGGAGCCGCCGTTCCCGGACGTCCGCGGCTATGGCCGGATCACCCCGGACGGAGCCTGATCCAGGGCCTGACCATGAGAAACGCGGCCGATCTTTTAAGAGTAGAACCGTTGACAGAATTGCCGACATTCGATTTGTGTGGGTGACCGGCGCGAGCCGCACGCGCGTTCGGAGGAAAAAATGGATCGCCTGCTCCTGATGCACAGCTTCGTCACCGTCGCCCAGGTCGGCAGTTTCAGCGGAGCCGCCAAGAAACTCGGCTCCTCGGGCTCCCTGGTCTCCCGGCACGTGGCGGAACTGGAGCGGCAGATCGGTGTCCGCCTGGTCAACCGCACCGCCCGCTCCGTGAGCCTGACCGAGCCGGGCCAGCGGTACGCCGAGTTCGCCGCGCGCATTCTCGACGAGATCGAGGCGGAGGACGCCGGCATCGCCCAGCTCCACGACCGGCCCGAGGGCACCCTCAGCGTCATCTGCCCCAAGTGGATAGGCAGCCTCGACCTCGGGGACGCCATCGCCGCGTTCTCTGCGACGCATCCGAAAATCCAGGTCCGGTTCGAACTCGGCGGGATGTCCGACCGCACCTACGATTTCCTGGACAGCGGATTCGACGTCGCCTTCCACACCCGGGACCTGCGGGACTCCAGCGTCCGGCTGAAGAAGATCGCCTCGCTGCCGTTCGTGCTGTGCGCCGCCGAGGAGTACGTGGAGCGGTGCGGCACGCTCGCCCACCCGAACGACCTCGCCGCCCACGACTGCCTGGTCCACCTCAACGACCCGGTCTGGCGGATCGGCCACGGGCACGCCAGCACCCTGCACAAGATCCGTAACATCGCGTTCTCGTCCAACTCCTACATCGCCCTCCAGAAGGCGGCGGTGCACGGCCGCGGCATCGCCCTGCTGCCCCAGCGGCCGGCCTACGACGACCTGGTCTCCGGCGCCCTCCAGGTGCTGCTGCCCGACCTCGCCGTACCCGACCGCCCGCTGTACGCGATCTACGGTCCCGGGCAGGACACCCCGCGCAAGATCAGCGTGTTCCTGGACTTTCTCGCCGAGTGGTTCTCGCAGAACCCGATTCCCACGATCCGGTCGTAGCCGGGGCCGCAAGAAACGCTTGCGCATTCCGTAGAGCTCAGGCCATTGAGGCCCTCGCCGGCCGATATCTACGCTCGCGAGGCGACCTGGAAACGAGGAATCCATGGGAATCCAGAGAATCGAATCGGTCACGTACGGCATCGACGACCTCGACACCTGCGTTCGGTTCTTCGACGACTTCGGGCTGTTCCCGGTGGAACGGACCGACGAGCACGCCGTGTTCGAGACGCGCACCGGACAGACCCTGCACCTCGACACCCTGCCCGGACCGCCGCTGCCGGCCCCGGTCGAGGACGGGCCGACCCTGCGCGAGGTCGTCTGGGGCGTCGACACGCCCGCGGAACTGGAGCGGCTGGTGGCGGCGGCGGGCCGGGACCGCGAGGTCCGCGAGAGCGCCGACGGCGTCCACCACACCGTTGACGAGACCGGCTTCGGCGTCGGCCTGACCCTGGCCCGCCCCAGGCCGGCCCCCGTCACGCCCCGCGCCGCCAACACGCTCGGCAGCGTCAACCGGTGGAACACCGCCCTGGAGCCGATCACCCGGGTCCGCCCGCTGCGCATGTGCCATGTCGCCCTGAACATCCCGAAGCTGGGCCGCGAGCAGGCCGTCGGCTTCTACATCGACCGGCTCGGCTTCCGCCCGACCGACGTGGTCGAACCCATGGGCGTGTTCATGCAGGCCCCCGGCGACGACGACCAGCACACCATGCTGCTGTGCTACCGGCCCGACAAGGCGGGGATCAACCACATCGCCTACGAGGTGCCCGGCTTCGACGACGTGATCGAAGGCGGCAACCACATGATCGAGCACGGCTGGCGGGAGGCCCGCAGACTCGGCCGGCACACCATCGGCTCCAACGTCTTCCGCTTCCTGCACGCCCCCTGCGGCGGCCGCGTCGAGTACGCCGCCGACATGGACCGGGCCGACGGGAACTACGGCACCCGGGTCCACGAGACGACCCCGCCGCACCACATCTGGGCCCTGCGCACCAACCGTGACCAGGAAGCCCCCACCGCGTCCTGACCCTGAGAGGGCACCCCTTCATGACCACCGACCACGGCTATCCCGCCGTCCGCATGTACATAGCGGGCGAGTGGTGCCAGGGCGGCACCGGACGGACCGCCCCCGTCGTCAACCCCGCCACCGAGGAGCCGATCGGCGAGGTCCCCCTCGCGACCAGCGCCGACCTCGACCGGGCACTCGAAGCAGCCGCCGAGGGCTTCAGGGTGTGGCGCGCGACCTCCGTCGCCAGGCGCTCCGCGATCCTGGACCGGGCCGCCGACCTGATCGCCGAACGCGCCGCCGAGATCGGCCGGGTGATGACCCTGGAACAGGGCAAGACCCTCGCCGAGTCCACCGGCGAGGCCAGGCGCACCGCCGACACGCTGCGCTGGCACACCGAGGACGCCCGCCGCGCGTACGGCCGTATCATCCCGTCCGTGCCCGGCACGGTCCTCACCGTCCGCCGCGAACCCATCGGCCCGGTCGCCGCCTTCGTGCCGTGGAACTTCCCGGTCGGCGGCCCCAACCGCAAGATCTCCTCGGCGCTCTCGGCGGGCTGCTCGCTCATCATCAAGGCCTCGGAGGAGACCCCGGCGACGGCCGCCGCGCTGGTGGAGTGCTACGCGGACGCGGGCCTGCCGGCCGGGGTGCTGGGCCTCGTCTTCGGCGAGCCGGCCGAGGTCTCCGCCCACCTCATCGCCTCCCCGGTCACCCGGATGATCGCCTTCACCGGCTCGGTGCCCGTCGGCAAGCTGCTCGCCGCCGAGACCGGCAAGGTCATGAAGCCCACCCTGATGGAACTCGGCGGCCACGCCCCGGTGATCGTCTGCGCCGACGCCGACCCCGGTCAGGCCGCCCGGCGCGCCGCGCAGGCCAAGTTCTTCAACGCGGGCCAGGTGTGCACCTCGCCCAGCCGTTTCCTCGTCCACGAGTCCCTGGTCGAGGACTTCACCGCCGAGTTCGTGAAGGCCGCCGAGTCGGTCGTCGTCGGCGACGGCCTGACCCAGGGCACCACCATGGGCCCCCTTGCGAACGAGCGCCGGCTGCGGTCGGTCGAGCGGCTGACCGCGGACGCGGTGCGCAAGGGGGCGACGGTGCTCACCGGCGGCGAACGCCCGGACCGCCCCGGGTACTTCTTCGCGCCGACCGTCCTCACCGACCTGACCCCGGATGCGGAGCTGATGTCCGAGGAGCCGTTCGGGCCCGTCGCGCCGATCGTGCCCTTCGCCGACCTGGACGACGCGCTGGCCGTCGCCAACTCCCTGCCGTACGGCCTGGCCGCCTACGGCTTCACCAGGTCGGCCGCGACCGCCGAGAAGCTGTCGGACGGGTTCGAGGCCGGCATCCTCTCCCTCAACCACTGCGGCGGCTCGGTCCACGAGGCACCCTCCGGCGGAGTCAAGGACAGCGGGTACGGCCGGGAGGGCGGGCCGGAGGCGCTGGACGCCTACCTGGTCACCAAGCGCGTCTCCCACCTGCTGACGCCATGAGGTACGCACGCGTGTCCGTCGACGGCCGGGCGGTGTGGGGCCGGGTGGCGGAGACGGACGTCGAACTCCTCTCCGGCTCGCCGCTGACCGCCGACCCCGATGTCCTCGGCACCGTTCCGATCGCCGAGGCCGTCTGGCTGCCGCCCGTCGTACCCGGCGTGTTCTACGCCGTCGGCCACAACTACCCACGGCACATCGAACACGCCGGCGCCTCGACACCCGACCGCCCCGAGGTCGGCTACCGGGCCAACAACGCCCTCACCGGCCACCGTTCGCCGATCGTCAAGCCGGCCGGGGTGACCGGGCGGTTCGAGGCCGAGCCCGAACTCGTCGCCGTCATCGGCCGTACGCTCCGGTACGCGACCTACGACGACGCCCGGAAGTCGGTCTTCGGCTGGACCGTCGGCAACGACGTGAGCGCCCGCACCTGGCAGCACCAGGACCGCACCTTCTGGCGCAGCAAGAACAGCGACACGTTCAAGCCCATGGGGCCATGGATCGAGACCGACGTCGACGCCCTCGCCCAGACCACCACGCTGCGCGTCAACGGCGAGGTCCGCGCCGCGTTCCCGACCGGGGACATGGTCTTCGACCCCTTCGACCACATCGTCGAGATCACCCGGCACATCACCCTGCACCCCGGTGACGTGCTGTGGATGGGCGCCGAGTCCACCTGCCAGATCGAGCCCGGCGACACCGTGGACGTCGAGATCAGCGGCATCGGCGTGCTGTCCAACCCCGTACACCTGGAAGGGAACCACTCATGAGCGCGGAACCCCGTTACATCCACCACGTCAACTTCCCCACCACCGACCCCGACCGGACCGCCGCCTGGTACACCAAGGTCTTCGGGATGAAGCGCATCATGCCCAAGTCCAACACCCGGGTCGTCCTCATGACGCGGGGCACCTTCGACCTGCACTTCACCCCGGTCGAGGAGATGGAGCGCATGGCGCCCTACCACTTCGCCGTCGAGGTCGACGACTGGGACGAGTTCCTCGCCCACCTCAAGGAGCTGGGCATCCGGCACACCCGGCCGATCGAACGCCCGGAGAACCAGTCCAAGTTCTGCTACATCCACGACCCCGACCACACCATGATCGAGCTGGTCTACCACGCCCGCCGCCCCAACTAGCCGCGCCAGTACGGGAGTTCACCCCATGCCCTTCGCCGACTCCGACGGCACCTCCATCTACTACGAGCGCCACGGCAGCGGCCCGGCGATCCTGTTCGTGCACGGCAGCGGCGGTCACCACGCCGCCTGGTGGCAGCAAGTGGCCGCGCTGCGCGAGGAGTTCACGGTCGTCACCGTGGACCTGCGCGGCTTCGGCAAGTCCGACTCGTCCATGGCAGAGTTCGACGGCCAGGACTTCCCCGGCGACGTCGTAGCCGTCCTCGACCAGGCGGACATCACCGACGCCATGCTGGTCGGCCAGTCCATCGGGTCCGTCGCCGCGCTGCGCGCCGGTCTGCTGCGCCCCGAGCGGGTCTCCTCGGTCGTCCTCGGCCACTCCCTCGGCGGTATCAGCCACCCCGAACTGAAGGAACTGGCCGCCGCCGACCGGGCCGAGGCCGTGAAACTGCCGGTGATCGACCGGCTGCTCACCAAGACGTTCCAGCGGGAGCGGGCCGACCTCACCTTCCTGTTCCAGCAGATGGGCACGTTCAACGTCGCCAGGATGCAGGACCTGCGCAACCTCGACACCGACGGACCCTCCCTGGAGGAGATCCAGGGCTCCGGCGTCAAGGTCGCCTTCCTCGCGGGCGAGAAGGACGCCGTCCTCAGCGTCAAGACCGTCACCCGCGCCCACGAACTGCTGCCCGGCTCGCACCTGGAGATCGTCCCGGGCGCCCCGCACTCCATGTACTGGGAGACGCCCCAGCCGTACAACACGGCCGTCGCCCGGCTCCGCCGCACCCTCACCGCACCGAAGGAAGCAGCATGAGCAGCCTCACCCTGGCCGCCGCCGAGGAGATCATCGACGCCGCCCACCGGCGTGCCCGGGAGATCGGCAAGGCGGTGAGCGTCGCCGTCGTGGACGCCGGCGGCTTCCCGATCGCCATCCGCCGCCCCGACGGCGCCCGCCCGCTCACCCCCGACATCGCCCGCGCCAAGGCCTACACCGCGGCCGTCATGCAGCGCCCCGGCCCCATGCTGAAGAAGTGGCAGGAGAGCCAGCCCGTCTTCTTCTCCCAGCTCTCCCAGCTCCCCGGCGCCGCCCTGCCGATCATGGCCGCCGAGGGCAGCGTCACCGTCAAGAAGGACGGCGAGATCATCGGCGGGCTCGGCATCGCCGGCGGCACCGCGGACGAGGACCAGCGGATCGCCGAGGAAGTCCTCAAGGACCTCGGCTACGAGCTGGAGTTCGCCGCGTGGGGCGTCACCGGCGGAAAGGACTGACACCATGGCCGACACGTTCAACTACCGGATCGACCACCACGGCAGTCTGGTCCGGCCGGCAGGCCTGTCGACCGCCGACCCCGAGGCCGTCGACGCGGCCGTCCGGGAAGCGGTCGCCCAGCAGCGCAAGCTGCGCACCACCGTCGTCACCGACGGCGACTTCCCGCGCGAGGACTTCCGCAGCGCGGTCCTCGACGGCGTGTCGGGCCTCCGCCGTACCGACGAGGCGGGCCCGGACGGCCTGGTGCGCTGGGTCGCCGAGTCGCTGCCCAAGGCCGACGGCCCGCTGCTCGCCGACTGGGCCGCCCGGCTCGCCGAGCTGACGGTGATCGCCCCGAAGGCCGCGCTGCCCTCCCCGGCGTATCTGGCGGCCACCACCTTCCAGCCGGGGCTCGGCGTCTCCTCGGCGCGTGACCTGGGCGAAGCCTTCGCGGAGCTCGTCCGGGCGGAGATCGCGCTACTGGTGTCGCGGGGCGTCCGCCTGATCCAGCTCGACAACCCGCTCCTCCTGGACCAGTTGAGCACCGACCCGGCAGACCCCGGCGCACTCTCCTTCGAGGACGCGCTCGCCGTCGACGCGCTCGCGGTACGCCTGGACGAGCGCCCCGAGGGCGTACGGATCGGCGTGGCTCCCGGCTGGGCGGCCCCGGCCGAGGTGGACCGGGCCCGAGCCGAACGGCTGTACGCCGAGATCGACGCCGACCGCTGGATCCTCCCCTTCGACCAGGGCATACCGGCCGAGCTCGACCTCGTCAAGGCGCTGCCGGACGACCGCGACTTCTGCCTGGGCGTGGTCGACGCGACGACCGCCGAACTGGAGGACATCGACACGGTGATGTCCCGCATCGACGCGGTAGGCGAGTTCAAGGACCTGGAGGACGGGGCCGTATCGCCGTCACGGGGCTTCGCGGACGTGGCGTCGAGGCCACTGCTGACCGTGGAGGACCAGCGCCGCAAGCTCGTATTGGTCGAGACCATCGCCCGGTACTGCTGGGGCAACGAGTTCTGAGCGCTCCGCCGGACGGGCGGCCGTCTGCCGACTGCGGCGCCGTCGTGGCTGGTCGCGCAGTTCCCCGCGCCCCTTCAGGGGCGCGGGGCGGTAGTCGATTTGCGGCTACCGCCGCGTGGGCGCGAGCAACCACAGTCCACCCGCGCCCTCTCCACCCACACCAGCCCGGCAGACGCTAAAGCACCTCAGCGAAAGTCACCGTTCGCTCGGTCAGCAACGGCCACACCACCCCCACGACGACCTCCTTGAAGTGCTCGGCCGCCTTGTGCGCCTCGAACCCCTCCCGGTCCACATACCGCTCGTACAGCAGAAACCCACCCGGCTCGCCCTCCACCACGTGCACCTCGTACATCAGGTTCGCGGGCTCGGCGCGCGTGGCCTCCCGTGCCTTCAACAGCGCGGCGCGCACCGCAGCCTCGTCGGCGGGTGCGCAGCGGTAGTGGGCGACAACTGCGTATGCCATGCGGTTCCTCCAAGAGTCGTGTCCGGTCCGCCGATTCCAGCACGGATCATGCGCCCGCCGACCCGCGCACAGCGCAATCAATGCCTGCCCCCACGGGGCTGGTGAACCCCCTCCCACATGGTGTGTTGTCGCAAACGGCCCGCATGGCCGGCACCGCGGACGACAAAGGAAGTGATCTCCATGCGCACTCTGGAAACCCTCTCCGGCGGGGAGTGGACGAGGACCGGCGAATGGATCGACGTCCACGACCCCGCCGACGTCCGCACCCCGCTCGCCCGGGTCCCGGCCCTGTCCGCCAAGGACGTCACCCGCGCCTACGACCACGCCGAGCGCGGCTTCGCCGCCTGGAAGCGCACCAGCCCCTTCGAACGGGCCCGCGTCTTCACCGAGGCGGCCCGGCTGATCCGGGAGCGGGCCGGGGAGATCGCCGCCGACGTCACCGCCGAGAACGGCAAGACCCTGGCCGAGGCGACCGGCGAGACCCTCAAGGCCGCCGACTTCCTGGAGTACTACGCCGGACTGGCCCGCCAGGGCTACGGCACCCTCCTGCACGACGTACGCCCGCACCACCGTACGCACACCCAGCGCGAGCCGATCGGCGTGATCCTGGTGATCAGCCCCTGGAACGACCCGCTGATCACGCCGGCCCGCAAGCTCGCCCCGCTGCTCGCCACCGGCAACGCGGCCGTGTTCAAGCCCGCCACCGAGACACCGTTGTCGGGCCTGCACTTCGCCCGGGCTCTGCACGACGCGGGCCTGCCCGCCGGGGTCCTCAACGTCGTCACCGGCCGGACCGCCGAGATCGAGGAGGCGCTCCTCGACGACCCCCGGATCGCCGGCATCACCTTCACCGGTTCCAACGCCGTCGGCAACCGCATCCGGCGCCGCCTGGCCGACCGCAACGTCCGCTTCCAGGGCGAACTCGGCGGCAAGAACGCCTCGGTGGTCCTGCGCGACGCCGCCCTGCCGGCCGCCGCGAAGGCCGTCGTGGCCGCCTCCTTCGGCCAGGCCGGGCAACGCTGCACCGCCACCAGCCGGGTGATCGTCGAGCGGCCGGTGTACGACGAGTTCGTCGCGCTGCTGGTCGCGGAGGTGGCGGCGCTGACGGTCGGCCCGGGCAGCGACCCGGCGACCACCCTGTGCCCGCTGTCCAGCCCGAAGCAGCGCGACAGCGTCCTCGCCGACCTGAGCCGGGCGGTCGAACAGGGCGCGACCGTCCTCACCGGCGGCCGGGCGGACACCGGGCGGCCCCACGGCTGCTACGTACAGCCCACCGTCCTCGCCGGTGTCACCCCCGAGATGGCCGTCTGGCGCGAGGAGGTCTTCGGGCCGGTCCTCGCCGTCCGCGCGGTCGACGACTTCGACGCGGCGGTCGACGCGGTCAACGACTCCGCCTTCGGCCTCGCCGCCGCCGTCTTCACCCGGGACCTCGCCGCGGCGTACCGCTTCACCGACGAGGCCGAGTGCGGACAGGTCGGCGTCAACACGACGACCACCGGCTGGGACGTCCACCTGCCGTTCGGCGGATTCCACGACTCCGGCACGGGCTACAAGGAGCAGGGCGAGGAAGTCCTGAGGTTCTCCACGCGCGTCAAGACGGTGGCCGTCCACTTCGGCGCGTGAGCACTGTACGAGAGAGGAGGACGCCGATGGCTGACGAGACGATCGGCGTGGTCGGTGCCGGCATCGTGGGCCTCGCCACGGCCCGTGAGATCGCCCTGCGCCGCCCCGGCACCCGGGTCGTGGTGTTCGAGAAGGAGCAGGAGGTCTCCCGGCACCAGACCGGCCACAACTCCGGTGTGGTGCACGCGGGCATCTACTACACACCGGGCAGCCTCAAGGCCGACCTGTGCGTGCGGGGCGTGGCGCTGCTGCGCGAGTACTGCCAGGACCGGGAGCTGCCGTACCAGGAGATCGGCAAGCTGGTGGTGGCCGTCCGCGAGGACGAGCTGAGCCGGATGGAGAACCTCTACCAGCGGGCCAGGAACAACCACGTGCCGGAGCTGCGGAGGATCTCCCGCGAGGAGATCAAGGAGCTGGAGCCGCACGCCGGTGGCATCGCGGCCCTGCACTCCCCGCGCACCGCGATCACCGACTACCCGGCGGTCGCCAGGGCCTTCGCGACGGACGTCACCGACTCCGGCGGTGAGGTGCGGCTGGGCTTCCCGGTCACCTCGATCACCACCGTGCCCCGCGGCATCGAGGTCGCGTCCGGGCAGGACCGCGTCCGCGTGGACCGGCTGATCCTCTGTGCCGGCCTGCAGTCCGACTCCGTCGCCAGGCTCGCCCAGGACAGGCAGGAGCCCCGGATCATCCCGTTCCGCGGCGAGTACATGCTGCTGAAGCCGGACCGGACGGATCTGGTGCGGGGCCTCATCTACCCGGTGCCGGACCCCCGCTACCCCTTCCTCGGCGTGCACTTCACCCCGCGTGTCGACGGCTCCGTGGAGGTCGGCCCCAACGCCGTCCTCGCCCTCGCCAAGGAGGGATACCGGCGCAGCACGGTCTCGCCCCGGGACCTTCTCGGGCTCGCCGCCTACCCGGGGGTCTGGAAGATGGCCGCCCAGCACTGGCGTACCGGCGTCAAGGAGTACCGCGGTTCCTTCTCCGCCGCCGCCTTCATGAAGGACGCCGGGCTGTACGTCCCCGGAGTCGGCGTCCGTGACGTGGTGCGCGGCGGAGCGGGCGTGCGCGCCCAGGCCCTGGACCGCGACGGCACGCTCGTCGACGACTTCCGCATCCATCGGGTCGGCCGGATCACGGCCGTGCGCAACGCCCCCTCGCCGGCCGCCACGGCCTCCATGGCGATCGCCGAACACATCACCGCGGCCGTGTTCGGCGACTCCTGAACGACCTGTTCCGGCACCTGAGAATGCGCCGCGAACAGCACACTTCCGCGCAACAACAGCTTGCGCTCCGGGATCTCCGCAAGAGCTCACGGGCCGCCTAGCGTTCCTTCCACACCACCCCGAACCCCCCTCCTAGAGAAAGAGTTCGCGCCATGTTCGTCGTCGACACGCAGATCCACATCTGGAAGGAAGAGACCCCGGACCGCCCGTGGGTGCCCGGCGCCCGCGAGCGGATCCGGCTCAACGGCCACCGCGAGGACCCCTTCTCCTACGAGGAGGCCCTGGAGCTGATGGACGAGGCCGGGGTGAACCGGGCGCTGATCCTGCCGCCGTCCTGGGAGGGCGACCGTATCGACTACGCCCTGGAGGCCTGCGAGGCGCACCCGGACCGGTTCGGCATCATGGCCCGCATCCCGCAGAACAAGCCCGAAGAGGGCAAGGCGATGCTCAAGGACTTCGCCCAGAACCCGCATGTGAAGGGCACCCGGCTGACCTTCCACCGGCCGCAGGACCGCAACTGGATGATCGACGGCACCAACGACTGGTACTGGCCTATCGCCGAGGAGCTGCGCATCCCGACCATGGTGCACGCCCCGATCTGGAAGCGTGAGCTGGGCGAGATCGCCGCCAAGCACCCCGAGCTGAAGATCATCATCGATCACATGGGCATCATGGCCCGCTGCGTCGACGACGCGATCGGCTACTGGGTCCAGGAGACCGCCGACCTCCACGTCCACCCGAACATCTACGTCAAGGTGTCCGCGCTGCCGGGCTACTCCACCCAGCCCTTCCCCAACAACAACATCCAGAAGTACGTGCGCGAGATGGTCGACAAGATGGGCCCGCAGCGCTGCTTCTACGGCACCGACATCACCCGGCTGCTCGGCCACGGCATCACCTACACCGACACGGTCGAGCAGTTCACCAAGCACTGGGACTTCACGCCCGAGGAGCTTGAATGGATCCTGGGCCGCGGTATCTCCGAGGTCCTGAACTGGCCGATCGAGGGCTGAGGGAACACCGGCGATGACCAACACTCCAGGAACCGACGGCGGTGACGCCCTCGTCGCCGCCTTCAACGCCGTCGGCGCCGACTACCTCTTCTGCTCCTCGGGCTCCGAGTGGGCCCCGGTGTGGGAGGCGCTGGCCCGCCGCCACCGTGACGGCGAACCCGCGCCGCAGTACCTCGACCTCACGCACGAGACCGTGGCCGCCGGCATGGCCACCGGCTACGGACTGGTCAGGCGCCGTCCGCAGGGCGTGCTGCTGCATGCGGCGCCGGGTCTGCTCCAGGGCTCGACGGCCGTGCACGGGGCGCTGCTGGCCGGCGTGCCCATGGTCGTCGCCTCCTCGGAGTCGACGACCTACGGCGACGCTCCCGGGCACGACCCGGGCGGCCAGTGGTACCGCAACCTCTCGATCGTGGGCGGCCCGCACGGCGTCGCCCAGCCGTTCACCAAGTGGTCGACCCAGGCGGCCAGCGTGCACACGCTGCCGGCCATGATCACCCGGGCGGCCGAGCTGGCCTGGCGGGCTCCGGCCGGACCGGCGTACCTGAACATCCCGCTGGAGATCCTCCTCGAGGAGTGGGACGGCCGCGAGGCCAAGCCCGTCGTCGCACCGGGCTCCACGCACAGCTCGCCCGAAGAGGTCGACTCCGTGGCCCGGTCGATCCGCGAGGCGGCCAACCCGGTGATCGTCACGGAGACGGCGGGGCGCGAGACGGGCGGCTTCGAGGCCCTGGTCGCCTTCGCCGAGGCCTGGAACATCCCGGTGGTCGAGCCCGACTCGGCGGTGTGCGGCAACTTCCCGCGCACCCATCCGCTGCACGCCGGCAGTGACATCGGGCCGTGGATGGACGAGGCCGACCTCATCCTCCTGGTCAACTGCCGGGCCCCCTTCTACCCGCCGTCCCGCCGCCCCGCCAAGGCACAGGTCGTCGTCATCGACGAGGTCCCGCAGCGCCCGCACGTCGTCCATCAAGTGCTGTTCGCCGACAGGTACCTGGAAGGCAACGTCGCCAACACGCTGCGGCAGCTGGCCAAGCGGGCGAAGGATCTCGACGAGCGTGCGGTCGCGGTGCGCCGGGCCGCGCAGGAGGAGCGGCACGCCGCCGAGCAGTCGGCGATCGCCGCGGCCGAGGCCAGGGCCGAGGGGGCCGACGGCGTCGACCCGGTGCTGGTCGCCGCCACCCTGCGCAGGCTGCTGCACGGGCAGGACGCGATCGTCGTGGACGAGACGATCACCCACAGCCGGGTGGTCAGGCGCCACCTGCACATCACCGACCCCGACTCCTACTTCTACGTCCAGGGCGGACTCGGCCAGGGCATCGCCGTCGCCCTCGGCGTCAAACTCGCCGCGAGGGAAAGGCCGGTGGTCCTCACGGTCGGCGACGGCGCCTTCACCTACAACCCGGTGATCCCGTCGTACGACGCCTCGAAGGCGTACGAACTGCCGTTGCTGATCGTGGTGTTCAACAACCGCGTGTACAAGTCGATGAACCTCAACCACCGCCGCTTCTACCCCGAAGGGGCGGCCGCCGACACCGGCGAGTGGCTGGGCACCGACCTGCACCGGCTGCCCCGGCTCGCCGCGTTCGCCGAGCCGTTCGGCATGCACACCGAGACCGTGGACACGACGGAGGCGCTCGCGCCCGCGCTGGAGCGCGCGCTGAAGGCTGTGGCCGAGGGGACGACCGCCGTGGTCGACGTCCTCGTCACCCGATGAGCGCTCCGCGGTAAGCGCCGTTCGACATCCGTCGGCCGTCCGAGGCCGGTCGCGCCCGCGCGGCGGCAGCCGCGGATCGATGCAGTCCCGCGCCCCCGACGGGGCGCCGTAGCCCAGGAGGCTTTCGCCGCCATGCCCGACACACCCCCCAAGATCCTGGTGCCCGCCGAGGACCTGCGCACCTTCTCCGCCGCCCTGCTGGAGAAGGGCGGTCTGAGCGCCGAGCACGCCCGTACCACCGCCGACGTGTTCGTCTGGGCCGCGCAGCGCGGCGTCGACTCGCACGGCACCGCGCGCGTCCCCGCCTACCTGGACCTGCTCGCCAAGGGCGTCGCCAACGCCGACCCGCGGCTCACCGTAGAGTCCACGGCACCGGCCGCCGCCGTCCTCGACGCCGACCGTGCCCCCGGCCCGGTGGCCCTGACAGCCGCCGCCGACGAGGCGGTACGGCGGGCCCGCGAGACCGGCATCGCCTCGGTGGGCGTCCGCCGCACGGTCCACACCGGCGCCATCGGCTACTACGTGTCCCGGATCGCCGACCAGGGCCTGGTGGGGCTCGGGTTCGTGGCCGGCATGCCCAACATGGGCTACACCGGCGTCAAGGGCGCTGCCGTCGCCACCAGCCCCCTCGCCATCGCCGTACCGGCCCGTGAACACGCCCCGCTGCTCCTTGACATGGCCACTGCCACCATCGCCCTCGGCAGGATCCGCCAGGCGAAGGCGAGCGGCACGCCGCTGCCCGAGGGGGCGGCCGCGACGGCGGACGGCACCCCGACGACCGATCCGGACGAGGCGGTCATGCCGCTGCCGCTGGGCGGCGCGAAGGGCTCCGGCATGTCCCTGGCCTTCGAACTCCTGACCAGCGTGCTGGTCGGAGCCCCGATCTTCGCGTCCTTCCACGCGGGCGACCGCGAGCACCGCCAGAACGCCCTGCTCATCGCCCTGGACCCGGCCGCCTTCGGCGACCCGGAGGCCTTCGTGGCGGCGGTCGACGACACCCTGGGCACGCTGCAGGGCCTGCCGGTCGCCGACGGCGCGGACGGGGTGTTCTACCCGGGGGAGCGCAGCGCGGCGGTGGCCGGGGAGCGGGCCGAGAAGGGGGTCCCGGTGGCGCCGAAGGTCTGGCGGGAGCTGACGGAACACGCCGAGCGGCTGGGCGTGGCACTGCCGGTCTGAGCGCGCTCGGGGCCCGCGGAAGACGTCCTGGGACATGACCGCGCGGCCCCGGTCCGCGAACGCTGCGCAGGAGTGTACGTAAACCCACGCAGTAACTTACTTGAGTTACGCAACGATATGGTAAACTGGCCGGTATGTCCACAGAACCCGTGCCAGCCGTCCCCGCCGCCACGCCGGAGGTCATCGAGATCGAGCGTGCGCTGACGCGCATCACCTATCTGAGCACCCGGGCCCGGCAGCACGAGCGGCTGATGGCCCTCGCCGGTGTCCCGCTGGACCGTGCCGCGGTGGCCCTGCTGCGCCAGGTCGCCGATTCCGAGCCGCTGCGCCCGGGGGAGCTCGCCCACCGGCTCGGTGTCGAGGCGTCCCATGTGACGCGCACGGTGCAGCAGCTCCAGAGGTCGGGCTATGTCACCCGGGTCCCCGATCCCGACGACCGCCGCGCCCAGCGGATCGAGCTCACCGACGCCGGACGCGAGGCCGTCGACCGGGTCCGGGACGCCGGGGCGCGCGGGATGCAGCTGGCCCTGGGCGAGTGGAAGCCGGAGGAACTGCGTCAGCTGGCCACGCTGTTCCACCGCATGGTCGACGACTTCCTGATGTACGCGGTCGAGGACGAACCCGGCGAGACGGTACCTTCGGCCCCCACCGTGTGAGGCACCGGCACCGAGCGGGCCGTACGCGCACGCCCCGGCGGGGAGTGGGCCGGTACCGCCCGGTAATATGCGGCGGCAGGTCTTCAGAGGAGGCGGCGTGGCCCGGTCCGAACGTTCACCCCTGCTCCTGGCGGGGCTGCTGGCCGCCGCCGGAGTGACTCACTTCGTGGCGCCGAAGTCGTATGACGCCACGATCCCCAGGGCACTGCCGGGCTCGCCGAGGGCCTGGACGTACGGGAGCGGGGCCGTGGAACTGGCGCTGGCGGCCGGGATCGCCCTGCCGCGCACCCGCAGGACGGCGGCCCGGGCGGCCGCCGCGTTCTTCGTCGGCGTGTTCCCGGCCAATGTGCAGATGGCCGCCGACTGGCAGCAGCGGCCCGAACCGCTCAGGACCGCGGCCCTCGTCCGCCTGCCGCTCCAGATTCCCCTGGTGCTGTGGGCGCGCGGAGTCGCACACAACGTCGCGCGCAACGAGGAGGGCCGATAGATGGCGGGAACCGTAGAGGTCGGAAGCAAGGTCGAGGACTTCGCACTGCCGGACGAGACCGGCACCACGCGGACACTCACGGAACTGCTGGCCGACGGGCCGGTCGTCCTCTTCTTCTATCCGGCCGCCCTGTCGCCGGGCTGCACCACCGAGGCCTGCCACTTCCGCGACTTGGCCGCCGAGTTCGCGGCCGCCGGTGCCCGGCCGGTCGGGATCAGCGGGGACAGCGTCGAGCGGCAGCAGGAGTTCGCCGGGAAGCACACGCTCGGCATGCCGCTGCTCTCCGACGCCGACGGCACGGTCCGCGAGCGGTTCGGCGTCAAGCGCGGCATCGCACTCGCCCCCACCAAGCGGGCCACCTTCGTCATCGCCCAGGACCGCACCGTCCTGGAGGTCGTCCGCAGCGAACTGCGCATGAACACCCACGCCGACCGGGCGCTCGCCGCACTGCGCGGTCAGCAGGGCTGAGACAGTCCGTCTCCGCGCTTGATGCGGTGGGGCATAGGTCCCATCCTGGGGCGTATGGAGCGTGTCGCAGCCGCGGCGATCATCGACGCCCTGGGCAGGGTGACGGGGTGGAGCGAAGGCGCGCGGGTGCTCACCGGACGACCGGCGGAGCAGGTCGTGGGCCGGCCCGCCGCCGACCTGCTCGCCGAGGCGGTCCCCGCGGCGGTGCTCGCCGCCCGCTCCGGGACCGTCGCCCTGCGCCACGCCGACGGACGCCGGACGGAGATCGCCCTGACCGCCTGCCCGGTCCTCGGCCCCGACGGCGAGACCACCGGATACGTCCTCACCGCCGACCCGCCCCGACAGGCCGGGCCCACCCTGGCGGAGCAGGCCTTCCAACAGGCATCCATGTCCATGTCGGTCTTCGACGTTCGCCAGCGCTACCTCCGCGCCAACGACGAGGCCTGCCAGGTCATGGGCGTCCCCGAGGAGGCCCTGCGCGGCCGCTTCTTCCTGAACACCGTCGAGGACGTCCCGAACAACAGGGGCTTCCTGAGCCATCTGCGCCAGGTCGTCGAAACCGGCCGCCCCACCCGCTACGAGAGCTTCACCGCCGCCCCGGCCCTGAACCGGGACCACGCCTGGAGCATCGAGATGTGGCCCCTGCGCGACCCCGACGGCGAGCTGACCGCCGTCGCCCTCGCCTCCTTCGACAGCACTGAGCAGTACCTCGCCCGGCTGCGGCTCGCCCTGCTCAACGAGGCGGCCACCTCCATCGGCACCACCCTGGACGTGGTGCGCACCGCCGAGGAGGTCGTCGAACTCATCGTGCCGCGCTACGCCGACTTCGCCAGCGTCGACCTGCTCGACTGGGTCCTCTCCGCCGAGGAACTGCCCACCGTCCCGGAGGGGGACATCGCGCTGCGGCGCGTCGCCCACGGTTCGGCGAACGAGGGCACCCCCGAGGCGGCCGTACGGCTGGGCGAGACGGAGGTGCATCTGGCGTCGTCACCGCCGGCCCGGGCGCTGCGGGAGGGGCGCGCGGTGGTCAGCCAGGCCGGCGAGCCGGAGTTTCACCGCTGGGTCGCGGAGCGCAACGCCCGCGCGCCCGCGGGCCGCAAGTACCGTCAGGGCGTCCATTCCATGATCGCCGTACCCCTGCGGGCCCGCGGCGTCCTGCTCGGCGTCGCCGTGGGCGTCCGTATGCGCCACCCCGACGACTACGCCATGGACGACACCGTGTTCGCCGAGGAACTCGGCAGCCGCGCCGCCGTCTGCATCGACAACGCCCGCCGCTTCGCCCGCGAGCGCTCCACCGCCCTCACCCTCCAGCACAGCCTGCTGCCCAGCGGCCTGCCCGGCCAGGCCGCCGTCGAGGTGGCCCACCGCTACCTGCCCTGCGGTTCACTGGCCGGCATCGGCGGCGACTGGTTCGATGTGATCCCGCTCTCCGGCAGCCGGGTCGGGCTGGTCGTCGGCGACGTCGTCGGCCACGGCATCCGCTCCTCCGCCACCATGGGCCGGCTGCGGACGGCCGTCCGCACCCTCGCGGACGTCGACCTGCCCCCCGACGAGCTCCTCACCCACCTCGACGACCTGGTCACCCACCTGGCCGCGGACGGCTGCGGCGAGGAGGTCGCCGAACTGGGCGCCACCTGCCTGTACGCGGTCTACGACCCGGTCTCCCGCCACCTCGCCCTCGCGGCCGCCGGACATCCGGCGCCCGCCGTGGTGCTGCCCGGCGGCGAGGCCGAGCTGGTCCCGATGACCGCGGGACCGCCGCTCGGTGTCGGCGGGCTGCCCTTCGAGGCGGCGGAGCTGGACCTGCCCGAGGGCGCCGTCGTCGCCCTCTACACGGACGGCCTGATCGAGGACCGGGACCGGGACGTGGACCGCGCCACCGAGGAGATGTGCCGGGCGCTGAGCGCTCCGGCCGACTCGCTGGAGGACCTCAGCGACAACGTGCTCAAGGCCGTCCTGCCGGAACAGCCCTCCGACGACGTCGCCCTGCTGCTGGTGCGCACCCGCGCCCTCGGCACCGACCGGGTCGCCACCTGGGACGTCCCGCCGGACCCCGCCCAGGTCGCGCACTTCAGGCAGGCGGCCACCGAGCGCCTCACCGCCTGGGGCCTGGACGAGGCAGCGTTCGTCACCGAACTCGTCGTCAGCGAACTCGTCACCAACGCCATCCGCTACGGCGAACCGCCCATCCAGCTGCGCCTCATCCGCGACCGTGCGCTCATCTGCGAGGTCTCCGACGGTAGTTCGACCTCACCGCATCTGCGTCGCGCGCACGCCTACGACGAGGGTGGCCGAGGCCTGCTCCTCGTCGCCCAGCTCACCCAGCGCTGGGGCAGCCGCCAGACCGGCAGCGGCAAGACCATCTGGGCCGAACAGCCGCTGCCCGAAGGGCCGTTGCCGGTCATCGACGCCTGACCGCGCAGCCCGTCTACTCGAAGTCGCAGCCCGGGTTCGGCACCGACTCGGAGTACGGCGAGCCGTGCGGGAGGACGTACAGCACGTCCAGGACGAGGTCGGTGTCGCCCAGGTTCGCGCCCAGATGCACATCGCCCGCCCCGCCCGGCTCGTACACCGTGCCGCCCTGCCGGTAGACGCCGTCCCCCTCGCAGTCCGAGTGGAAGTGGCTCAGCGTGCCCTTCTGGACGTATCCGTAGACCGGGCCGTCGTGGAAGTGCCAGCCGGTGGTCTGGCCGGGCGGGACGGTGATCTCCCGCAGCACGTAGTCCGTGTCGCCGATCGTGGTCTGGCTGATCAGCCGGCCGGTCACACCGGGCCCGGCGGGGGTGGCGTAGGCGGTGCCGCAGGTCAGCAGAGTGCCGGCGGCGACCGCCCCGGCCAGGGCGGTACGGAGCGCGATGCGCATACGGAGGGCCTCCTGAGCCGAAGATCGAGTACCTCCGTGAACATAGGCCCCCACCGGGCCGGCCGGGGCAGGAACGCCGCAATCCCGGTGCACCCCGGCCCTCCGGCTCCCTCCAGGAGGACCAGCCGCGCGCGGCTAGAACTCCTCGTGGCTGTCCGGGTCGCCGCCGAGGCGCTGGTCGGGTCGCTCGGAGACCGCCGCCAGCTGCGCGGCGCTCAGCCGGAAGCCGAAGACGTCCAGGTTCGCCAGCTGCCGCTCGGCGGCCGCCGACTTCGGGATGGCCACGGCGCCGAGCTGGACGTGCCAGCGCAGGATCACCTGCGCGGGCGTCACCCCCAGCGCCTCCGCCACGCCGACGACGGCCGGGTCCCGGAGCAGCCGGCCGTCCTGGCCGAGCGGACTCCAGCTCTCGGTGACGATGCCCTTCACGGCGTGGAACGCGCGTAGCTCCTCCTGCGGGAACAGCGGATGCAGCTCCACCTGGTTCACCGACGGCAGCACCCCGGTCTCCTTCTCCAGCCGCGTGAGGTGCTCCTCGGTGAAGTTGGAGACGCCGATCGAGCGGACGAGACCCTCCTCGCGCAGCTTGGTCATCGCCTTCCAGGAGTCGACGTACTTGCCGACCCGGGGGTTGGGCCAGTGGATCAGATACAGGTCCACGTACTCCACGCCCAGCCGCCGCCGGGACTCCTCGAAGGAGGCGAGGGTCTCCTCGTACCCGTGGTGGCGGCCCGGCAGCTTCGTCGTCACCACGACCTCCTCGCGGGGGACACCGCTGCTCGCGACACCCCGGCCGACCCCGGTCTCGTTGCCGTAGTTCACGGCCGTGTCCACGAGCCGGTAACCGGCCTGGAGCGCATGGCGAACGGCCTGCTCGGCCTGCGTGTCGTCCATCGGCCAGGTGCCCAGGCCGACGGCGGGGATCGCCGTACCGTCGTTGAGCGGGTACGTCGGAATGCTGATCACGATGGGGCCTTCCCTCGACGTTGTCCTCCCCCCACCCTCAGGGATGGAGGGAGCGATGATCAAGCCGTGGCCGACGCGTTCCGTCCCGTCTTCTGCCGAGCGCGCCGGGCTGTCACGATCTTCGGGGAAAGCGGTACCGGCGAGCATCGGAGCACGCATGACGACGGACAGGGGCACGGCGGAGCAGGCGAAGCACGTCGCGGAGGCCGAGGTGCGGCCCGTCGCCGGGCACATCGGGGCCGAGATCACCGGCGTCGACCTCGCCGGGAACCTCGACGACGGTGTGGTCGCGCTGATCCGGGAGGCGGTGCTGCGCTGGAAGGTCGTCTTCTTCCGGGAGCAGCGGCTGGACCACGCCGGCCACATCGCCTTCGCCCGGCGGTTCGGCGAGCCGGTCGTGCTGGGGCGACGGGGGAGTGCCTCGCCCGCCGGCTTCCCCGAGGTGGAGACCACCGCCGACCGGCTGGAGCTGGGCGGACGGTTCGGCATGGAGCACGAGGAGTGGCTTCAGCGGCGCCGGCACACCCTGCTGCGCGGCTGGCACTGCGACCACGGCGCCCGGATCGACCCGCCCGCCGCGACCATCCTGCGCGCCGAGACCGTCCCGCCGTACGGCGGCGACACCACCTGGGCCAACCTGGCCGCCGCCTACGCCGGGCTCTCCGCACCCGTGCGCGCCTTCGTCGACGGACTGCGCGCCGAGCACCGCCTGGGCGTCGGCTACCAGCCCCGGCCCGGCGACGACTCCTACCTCCGCCATCTCCTCGGCCATCAGGTCGCCTCGGTGCACCCGCTGGTGCGCGTCCACCCGGAGACCGGCGAGCGGGTGCTGTACGCCAACGGCTACTACGTCGAGCAGATCACCGACGTCTCCCGCCCGGAGAGCGCCGCGCTCCTGGAGATGCTGCTCGAACAGGCGGTACGGCCCGAGTACACGGTCCGCTTCCGCTGGGAGCCCGGCAGCGTCGCCTTCTGGGACAACCGGGCCACCATCCATCTCGCGCCCAGTGACAACGCCCACCTCGGCTTCCCCCGGGTCATGCACCGGGTGATGCTGCACGGCGAGGTGCCGGTCGGCGTGGACGGCAGGCCGTCGGAGCCGGTGACCGGCACGGAGGCGGGCCGCTGGTGACTCAGGCGCCCGGCCGCGGCCGGCCCAGTGCCGGGCCCAGATGGGTCGCCATGTCGGTCAGGATCTGCACGTAGTCCTCGTGCTCGAACGTGAACGGCAGCGCGAACGCCACCTCGTCGACCTCGCGGAACGCGACGTGCGCGTGCAGCTGTTCGGCGATCTCGGCCGAGGTGCCCACCAGGTCCGGCGCGAACAGCAGCCGCGCCGGACCCTGCGGGACCGTGGTGCGGGGCAGCCGCTGGGCCGCGTACGCCTCGTACTTGGCACGCTGCTCGGGCGTGGCGGAGTCGGTGGGGATGACGACCAGGCCCTGCGAGACCCGGGCCGCGTCGCCGTCCGGGTGGTGGGCGCGGAACTCGCGGATGTGCGAGAGCTGGATCTCCGCGAAGTCGTACGCGTCCTTCGGGTCCCCGGCCCGCACGACACTGCTGGTCAGGAAGTTCATGCCGTGCTCGCCCGCCCAGCGCGCGGAGCCGAGACTGCCGCCGCCGTACCAGAGCCGGTGCCCGAGACCGGGGGAGTGCGGCTGGACCACGTCCGAGAACACCTCGAAGCCCTCGACCCCGCTGAAATCGGTGGCAGGCTTGCCCCGGACGTGGTCCAGCAGCCGCCGTACCCGCTCGTAGCTGAAGTCCTCGGCGTCGGCCGTGTCCGGGTAGAGGGCCTCCCTGACCTGGTCGTAGTGCATGGGCGGGCCCACGCTCACGCCGGGGTTGAGGCGGCCGCCGGACAGGATGTCCACGGTCGCCAGGTCCTCGGCGAGCCGCAGCGGGTTCTCCCAGCCCAGCGGGATCACCGCGGTGCCCAGTTCGATACGGCTGGTGCGCTGCGAGGCCGCCGCGAGGACGGCCACCGGGGACGAGATGCCGTACTGGAGGTGCCGGTGCCGCACCCACGCGCTGTCGAAGCCCAGCCGCTCGCCCAGCTCGATGATCTCCAGCGTGGACTCGTGCCCCTTGCCCGGATCCGCCCCGTCGAACAGGCCGATGGTGAGGAAGCCCAGTCTGCGCAGTGGGCGGGGGGTGGACGGCACGGGTCCTCCAGCGGTCGTACGTCAGTTCTGTGCCGATTCTGACACCCGAACATTGCGGGAGTGTGATCAGGCGAGCGGGATGGTGATCTCGTCCTCGACCGGTGGATCCAGCTCCTGCGTACGGTTCCCGGTCGCGGCGAAGCAGCGCAGCCGTACCGCATCCGGACTCACGTCGAGGCGCAGGAAGCACTTGAAGAAGGGCGGGGTGTAGGTGGCCGAGCCCGGGGAGAACAGCTGGGTGTAGATCTTCTTCACCGGCAGCCGGACGCGGGAGGTGCGGTTCGGGCGGCCGCCGGCGCCGAGCAGGCTCGCCACCAGCCGGGTGCGGCGGGTGACCCGGGTGTCCGGGCCGGGCGCGCGGCCGGGCTTGATGCCGAGGCGCTCGGCGATCACGGCCGTCGCCTCCGCCGCGGTGAGGGTGAAGAACCGGGGCAGGCGCAGCCGGCGGCCGTACAGCCGGCTGTAGAAGGCCAGGGAGTCGCCGCGCAGCGGGTAGCAGCGGAAGTCGTCCTCGCTGACGTTCGCTATGGAGACCCGGGGGATGGTGTGGGTCGCGTGCATGAAGGCACCGCCGCCGCCCGCGACCACGTACTGGATGGTGCGGCCGGCCACGTCGACGGGATAGCGCTGGTAGTTGTGGATGTCGCCGCCGATCGCCGCCACGTAGTGGTGTGCGGGGTCGCGGACGATGTCGTCGACCGTGCCGCCGCCCTCGATCGGGCACGGATGGTGCTCGCCGTCCACGTACAGCGGGGAGCCGGTGACCAGGATCTTCGGGCGCGGCCCCCGCGACACCTCCCGCAGCCACGCGCCCTGTTCGGCGTCGACCGTGCCGAGCAGACCGGTGTCGATGCCGACGATCCGGACCGGGCCGGCGTCGATGGCCCAGTAGGGGCCGGGCTGTACGGCGTGCTGTTCCGGCGTCGGCCGCAACTTCCGCGCCTCCACGAGGAGTTGCTCGTCGGCCGGGCTCGGCCGGTGCCACAGCAGGGTGCGCCACCAGGCGCGGGAGAGGGGGCGCGGCTTCGGCTCGGGCGGGAGCGGCGGGGCGTCGTCGCAGAAGACGCGCATGAACGCGCCGAGGTCCTCGTACCAGTCGTGGTTGCCGGGTATCGCGTATATCGGCGCCGGATAGTCCTGGTACGGGCGGAAGAACTTGGTGCCGTAGTCGTCGGTGGCGCCGACCGGATAGATCACGTCGCTCGCGATCACCGCGAAGTCGGTGTCCTGACTCGCCTTCAGGAAGCCGGGCACGACGGCGTACTGGGAGTCGTCGCCCTCACCGGTGTCGCCGATCACCATGAACGAGAACCGGTCGGCCTCGGCACGCCGGATCACCTTGTCGGCGGCTGCCCCGGCGGCCGCCCGCTGCGCCACCCAGCGGCTTCGGGTACGGCCGGTCGGGTCGCCGAACCAGGACGCCAGCACGCCGTTGCGCGCGGCCCACATGGTCCTGGGGTTGAACCAGAACAGCTTCTCGACATGGCCCGGCATCAGCCGGCGATAGGCACCGCGCTCGGCCTCGCCCCAGCCGGCGCCTTCTGCTGTTTCGCGTGAGGAGTCAGACACGCGGGCACCGTAGCAACGATCAACGAGAGGGTGCGGCGGAGGGGTTGGTGTCCTGTGGGGCCGTCACCATTCGTAGGGGTTCGAGGGGGCGCTGTACGGGTCCTCGGGACGGGCGGGGGTGCCGTACCGGCCGGTGCCGCCTGGCGCCGGGCGGCTCGGGGTGCCATACCGGTCCTGTGCGGCCTGTGCGGCCTGTGCGGCCTGTGCGGCCTGTGCGGCCTGTGCGGCCTGTGCGGCCTGTGCGGCCTGTGCGGTGCGTGCCGCCGTGCCCGGCTGGGCCGCGCCGCCGCCCGGTGCCGGGCGGGCGGGACGGCCGTGCCGCCTGCCGGGCGTGCGTCCGCCGCCCGGTCCCGGTGGCCGTGACCGGGCCGCCCGGGGCGGGGTCACCGGCCTGTCCTTCCCGGCCGCCGCCTGCCGGTTCCAGTCGCCCTCGCCGAGGACCAGCAGCGGGTCGAACATCACCACCACCCCGGCCAGCAGCAGGAAGACGGCCGGGCCCAGCAGCATGGGCAGCAGCAGTGAGGTCGGAGACGCGCTCGACCAGGAGGTGGCGGACGCCGGGTGCACCTCGACGCTCACGGCCGCCATGGCAGTGAAGTGCATGCCGAACACCGCCAGGCCCATCACCAGGCTGGCGCCCAGGCTCGCCATGAAGCCCCGGACCGACACCGCGGCCCACAGGGCGGCCGTCGCCGCCGCGATCGCGATCAGTACCGAGAGGGCGACCGTGACCGGGGCGTAGTGAATCGTTCCGTCAAGGCGGAGCGCGGCCATGCCGAGGTAGTGCATGGCCGCCACGCCGAGACCCGTGATGACGCCCGCCGTCGCCAGCGTTCCGGTGGTCGCGCCCCGGTAGCCGACCGCGAAGACACCGATGCCGACCACCAGGATCGCCACCGCCAGACTGAGCAGGGTCAGGGGCACGTCGTAGCGGATCGTGGTCTCCTGGACATGGAAGCCGATCATCGCGATGAAGTGCATCGTCCAGATGCCGCAGCCGATCGAGGCCGCCCCCAGCGCGAGCCAGCCGGGCTTCCACGACTGCCCGTTGTGGTAGAGCGACCGGACGATGCAGCGCAGCCCCAGGGCTCCGCCCAGACAGGCCATCAGATAGGCCGCCACCGGAGTGACCGCGCCGTAGTGGAACCCGCTTGTCGTGCCGTGCATAAATGTAACTCCCCCCAGAGTCACGGCTGTTGTGGGGAAGGTACTACGCGCCGGGGGCGTGCGCCCCGGCGTTCACCGGGACTTCAGCTGCCGCTCGGGCATCACGGGCCGGCACGGGATCTCCACGGGCCGTTCTCGGTCCGCGCACAGCCGCGACCCGGGGTGCGGCCCCGGCTCAGGGTGTGACGATCTTGATCGCGCTCATCCAGCCGTGCCCCTCGGGGCGCGTCTGCAGGGCCATGTGCAGCAACTGGATGCCCTCCAGTTCGCGGGCGTGGCGCAGTCCGCCGACGACCACCGGGTTGAGCCCGCCGGAGGAGACCAGTTCGGCCACCTGGTCGCGGGCCGCCGCGTCGTCACCCGCGATGAACACGTCCAGCGGCAGCCCGCCGACCTCGCCCGCGACCAGCGCGCCCGCGAACGTGGTGTTGAAGGCCTTCACCACCCGGGCGCCCGGCGCGGCGGCCTCGGCGATCTGCTGGGCGCCGGAGCTGTCCGCGGGCACGGTGAGCGAGTCGAAGGTGGCGAAGTCCACCGGGTTGGAGATGTCGACGACCGTCTTCCCGACGAGGTGGTCCCCGTACTCGGCCACCACCTGCTTGGCCGCGTCGAACGGCACGGCCAGCACCACCACGTCGGCCGAGCCGACGGCGTCCGGCACGGCGGGTGCCACATCGGCGCCGGCCGTCCGCTCGCCCAGGGCGTCGGCGAGGTTGGCGGCCTTCGCCGGATCGGTGCCGACCAGCCGGACCATGTGCCCGCCCGCCAGCGCCCGGGTGGCGATGCCGCCCGCCATGTTGCCTGTGCCGACGATGAAGACCCGCATGGGTGAGCCCTTTCCGTGGGGTGGGAGGTGAATCAGGATAAACAGGATGAATCGTCAAACCCGTCGCGACTCGGGCGGGGTGCGCGATGTTTCGCCGTCACACCCTGGAGTGTGCTCCGTGCGTGCAGGGTGCCGAGGAGCAGCACCGGACCGCTGGGTAGCCTGGTCCGTCGTGGGGGACTGGGAGATGCGGCCGGCGTCGCCGGTGGACGTCGAGGCGGTGGCCGAGTTGCGCGCCGTCGTGCTGCGGGACGATCTGGAGCGGCTCGGGCGGTACGACCCGCGGCGCGTCCGGCAGCGACTGCGGGACGGGTTCGACGCCGCCCACACCTGGGTGATCGAGGCGGGCGGCGCCTTCGCCGGCTGTGTCGCGCTGCGGCCGGCTGCCGACGCCCACTGGCTGGAACACTTCTATCTGGCCCCGCACGTCCAGGGCGCCGGCATCGGTTCGGGCGTGCTGCGCGAGCTGCTGGAGCGGTGCGACCGTGACGGCGTCCGCGTCCGGCTGAACGTCCTGCGCGGCAGTGCGGCCCAACGCCTGTACGAGCGGCACGGGTTCACCGTCGAGACCGAGGATCCGGTGGACGTGTTCATGGTGCGCACGCCGTCCCTGTGAGCCCCGCTCGGCCCCGACCGCCTCACCCGGCATAGGGAAAACCCTTGATTACCTCGGCGTGGCTGACATGAGCGGGTCAAGACTGGAATCCTCGCTCAGCACACGCTTTCTCCATGGCGTGTCCACGGATCACGGACCCCGTATCCCGGTCCCCCGATCCCGGTCCCCGCACAGCTCAGCTCGTCCCGGACAGCACACCCCCGTCTGCCCGGTCTGTCACCGGCCGCGACCCGGCGGCCGCAGCAGGAGGAGTACGAGTGAGACGTCTTCCCCACAGACGCGCCACGGTAGGAGCCGCCCTGGTCTCCACCGTGGCGTTCCTCGCCGTCGGCATCCAGTCGGTCCCGGCGAACGCCAAGCCCGCCGCCCCCCACCCCAGCCCCCTTCGCGCCGGCGGCCTGGAGGCCAAGCTCAGCCCCGCCCAGCACACCGCGCTGATCAAGAGCGCCCGGCAGCAGACCGCCGCGACCGCCCGCACCATCGGCCTCGGCGCCAAGGAGAAGCTCGTCGTCAAGGACGTCGTCAAGGACAACGACGGCACCCTGCACACCCGCTACGAGCGCACCTACGCCGGCCTGCCGGTCCTCGGCGGCGACCTGGTCGTGCACACCCCGCCCGCCTCCCTCGCGGCCGGCACGGTCAGCACCACCTTCAACAGCAAGCGCACCGTCAAGGTCGCCTCCACCACCGCGACCTTCACCAAGACCGCCGCCGCGACCAAGGCGCTCAGGACCGCCAAGGCCCTCGACGCCAAGAAGCCCGCCACCGACAGCGCCCGCAAGGTGATCTGGGCCGGCAACGGCACCCCGAAGCTCGCCTGGGAGACCGTGGTCGGCGGCTTCCAGGACGACGGCACCCCCAGCCAGCTGCATGTCATCACGGACGCCACCACCGGCAAGGAGCTGTACCGCTACCAGGCGGTCAAGTCCGGCACCGGCAACACCCAGTACAGCGGCACGGTGACGCTGAACACGACCCTGTCGGGTTCGACGTACCAGCTGTACGACACCACGCGCGGCGGCCACAAGACGTACAGCCTCAACAACGGCACGTCGGGCACCGGCACCCTGATGACCGACACCGACGACGTCTGGGGCACCGGATCCGGCTCCAACACCCAGACCGCCGGCGCCGACGCGGCCTACGGCGCCCAGACGACCTGGGACTTCTACAAGAACACCTTCGGGCGCAGCGGCATCAAGAACGACGGTGTCGCCGCGTATTCCCGCGTCCACTACAGCACGGCGTACGTCAACGCCTTCTGGGACGACTCCTGCTTCTGCATGACCTACGGCGACGGCACGAGCAGCACCCACGCCCTCACCTCGCTCGACGTGGCCGGCCACGAGATGAGCCACGGCGTCACCTCCAACACCGCGGGCCTCAACTACACCGGTGAGTCCGGCGGGTTGAACGAGGCGACCTCGGACATCTTCGGCACCGGCGTGGAGTTCTACGCCAACAACTCCTCCGACGTCGGTGACTACCTCATCGGCGAGAAGATCGACATCAACGGCGACGGCACCCCGCTGCGCTACATGGACGAGCCCGACAAGGACGGCGGCTCCGCGGACAGCTGGTACTCCGGCGTCGGCAACCTCGACGTGCACTATTCCTCGGGCCCCGCGAACCACATGTTCTACCTGCTCTCCGAGGGCAGCGGCACCAAGACCATCAACGGCGTCACCTACAACAGCCCGACCTCCGACGGCGTCGCCGTCGCCGGCATCGGCCGGGCCGCGGCCCTGCAGATCTGGTACAAGGCGCTGACGACGTACATGACGTCCAGCACCAACTACGCGGCCGCCCGGACCGCCGCGCTCAACGCGGCGACGGCTCTGTACGGCGCGAGCTCCACCCAGTACGCGGGTGTGGCCAACGCCTTCGCGGGCATCAACGTCGGCAGCCACGTCACCCCGCCGACCTCGGGGGTGACGGTCACCAACCCGGGCAGCCAGTCCTCGACCGTGGGCACCGCGGTCAGCCTCCAGGTCTCGGCGAGCAGCACCAACAGCGGCTCGCTGACCTACGCGGCGAGCGGACTGCCGACCGGCCTGTCGATCAGCAGCTCCACCGGCGCCATCACCGGCACCCCGACGACGGCGGGCACCTACAGCACGACCGTCACGGTGACCGACTCCACGGGCGCCACCGGCACCGCCTCCTTCACCTGGACGGTCAGTTCCAGCGGAGGCGGCGGCAGTTGCACCGCCACCCAGCTCCTCGGCAACGCGGGCTTCGAGTCCGGCAACACCACCTGGACCGCCACCAGCGGGGTCATCACCAACGACACCGACCAAGCGGCACACGCGGGCTCGTACAAGGCCTGGCTGGACGGCTACGGCTCGACCCACACCGACACGCTCTCCCAGTCGGTGACGATCCCGAGCGGCTGCACCAGCACCACGTTCACGTTCTACCTGCACATCGACACCGCCGAGACCACCACCAGCACCCAGTACGACAAGCTGACGGTCGCCGCCGGTTCCACCACCCTGGCCACGTACTCCAACCTCAACGCGGCTTCCGGGTATGTGCAGAAGTCCTTCAGCCTCGGGTCCTTCGCGGGCAGCACCGTGACCCTGAAGTTCACCGGCGTCGAGGACTCCTCGCTCCAGACCAGCTTCGTCGTCGACGACACCGCCGTGACGACCGGCTGACGTACGGGAAAGGTGAGCGTCCCGCACCCGGACTCCGGGTGCGGGACGCTCGGCCGTGTCAGCTCAGCGGGTCCAGCGTGAGGTACGCCTGCTGCGGACTGCCGTCGTTGACCAGCGACTCCTGGTTGCCGACGTCGTCGAAGGCGAAGGCGTACGCCTTGCCGTCGGCCATCTGCGCGTGGATCTTGCGCGCGTAGTGGTTGGTGACCGTGTCCAGGTAGAAGTCGGCCGGGTTGTTGTCCGGCTGGTTCGCACTGGTCAGCAGCGTCGACCGGTTGAAGCCCGCGCAGAGTGTGCGCGAAATCGGTCCGCGTACCTGGTCGTTGGGTGCGTCGAGCAGGTTGTGGCAGCCGAAGATGCTGTTCGCGTCCGGCTTCTGGAAGCTCGTCACCACCGCCCCGGCGGAGTTGGTGAAGTTCATGACGTTCCCCGAGACCCGGCCGTAGTACTTGGTGTTCGGCTGGTCGGCGAACGGCGTGACGGTCAGGGTCGAGGTCGCGTACTTCGACCAGACCCGGTTGACGTAGTCGTCCATGACGGTCGACGCAAGCGCCCCGGTCTCCACGCCGTACAGCGGGGAGAGCGCCCGGAGGACCGTGCCGTCGGACCGGGTCTGGATCAGGTTCGCCCAGCCGCCGGGCTGCCCGCGCAGGGCGCTGAAGAACCCGTTGTAGCCGCCCGACTTGAGGTGCCCGGTGCTGGCCGTGCTGCCGTCGGAGCGCTGTACACCGACCGCGTAGGGCACCGAGAACATGTCCACCTGGGTGCTGTTGATCCACAGACCCGAGTCGTTGAGCGTGTACTCGGACCAGTTGAAGAGGATGTTGCGGTTGGGGTCGCTCGGGTTCTGCACGGCGGGCTGCACCAGACCGCCGGTGGTCAGTCTGAAGTCGAGTTTCTGGCCGTAGGAGAAGTAGATCCGGCCGGAGAACTTCGGGATCCGGATCGTCGTCGACTGTCCCGCCGCCGGGCCCGTGATCGAGGCGTCCGGCGCGGGGGTCGGCGGGGTGCCGCCGGCCGGCCAGGCGTGGAAGGTGCCGTTCGCGTCGGCCCAGCCCTGCCGGCCGGTGGAGAGCTGGGTGCCGAGGTCGTAGACGTATACCTGGTCGCCGCGGCCGGAGTTGTTGGTGATCTTGAGCGGGATCGTGTCCGGCACCGCCGCGTCGGCCGGGTGCGGGGTGCCCAGGGTGAGCAACCCGCCGATCAGCGCCGCAGCGGCCGCCAGGGGCAGCGTCCGGCGTGCGAGTCCTGTGCGCACTCTCCACCTCCGTGTGGGGTCGGGGTCGTACGGACATTGGTCCGTACCAGTCTGAGCGCGCTCACACACTGGCGGTGGGGCGAGTGCATGTCAATGAGTGGGGACGGAATCGGGGGCCCGTCGGTCGACGGGCCCCCGATTCCCGGGACGCGGTGGGATCAGAAGGTGCGCTTCAGCAGACCGAGCAGCGCGTCCCAGTGGCGCTCGGCGGCCTCGGCGGAGTACGACGGGGTGTCGGCCTGGGTGTAGCCGTGCTCGGCGCCCCGGTAGATCTCGCAGGTGTTGCGGACCCCGGCGGCGGAGAGCGCCTCCTCGAAGGTGCGGATCTGCTCCGCGGTCATCGACTGGTCCTGGTCGGCGAAGCCGAAGTACACCTCCGCCGTGATCCCGGCGGCCAGCAGGTGCGGGCTGTCCGCCTCCTCGGTGACCAGGCGGCCGCCGTGGAAGCCGCCCACGGCCGCGACCCGGTCCGGGAACGCGGCGGCGGTCCGCACGGCCAGCCGGGCGCCCATGCAGTAGCCGGTGATCGCGACCGGCCCGTCGGCCACCAGCGGGCTCTCGGCGAACCAGTCCAGGTAGGCGGCCGAGTCCCGGTCGATGAACTCGGGCGTCAGCGACATCATGATCGGCATGATCCGCTGCCAGATCGTCGGGTCCGCCGAGGGGTCGATGAACTCGGGGAGGTCGATGACCGGCGTGCGGCCGGTGCGGTAGAAGACGTTGGGGACCAGAACCGTGTAGCCCGCGCCGGCGAGCCGGTCCGCCATCGACTTCAGGTGCGGGCGGATGCCGTAGGCGTCCTGGTAGAAGAGCACGCCGGGGTGCGGGAGTCCGTCGGCGGGGTGGGCCAGGTAGGCGTCGGCGACGCCGTCCTCGGTGGTGATGTCCACGTCGGTTCCCTGTACGGCGGTCATGGCGCAGTGCCTCTCTGTGGAGTCGGCGTCGGGTCGGGGGAGGCCCGGCGCGGCATGTCACGATCATGGTGGCACGCGGAGGTGAGAGGACCGTCGCGCGGGGACCCCGATGTCACTCGAAGCGCGAGGTGTCTCCCGCGCCCCGGCGGACGATCTCCGCCTCGCCGTCGGAGAAGTCGATGACCGTGGTCGGCTCGGTGCCGCAGTCCCCGGAGTCGACCACCGCATCCACCTGGTGGTCGAGCCGGTCCTTGATCTCCCAGCCCTGGGTCAGTGGCTCCTTCTCGTCCGGCAGCAGCAGGGTGCTGGACAGCAGCGGCTCGCCCAGCTCCGCCAGCAGCGCCTGGGTGACCACATGGTCGGGGATGCGCACCCCGACGGTCTTCTTCTTCGGGTGCAGCAGCTTGCGCGGCACCTCCCGGGTCGCCGGGAGGATGAAGGTGTAGCTGCCGGGGGTCGACGCCTTGACGGCCCGGAACACGTCGTTGTCGACGCGCACGAACTGGCCGAGCTGGGCGAAGTCGCGGCACATCAGGGTGAAGTGGTGCCGGTCGTCCAGGTGCCGGATGCCGCGGATCCGGTCGATGCCGTCGCGGCTGCCGAGCTGGCAGCCCAGCGCGTAGCAGGAGTCGGTCGGGTATGCGATGAGTGACCCCGAGCGCACCGCGTCGGCGATCTGGGAGATGCTGCGCGGCTGCGGGTTGTCGGGGTGCACGTCGAAGTACTTCGCCATTCGACGAGCTTATGCCGTACGGGCCCGAACGGCCGCGCGGACCCGGCGGGACGGGTGTGGCCCCGGGCGTTCGCGGACCCGGACGGGTACGCTCCCGGGCTTTCGCGGACCCGGCGGGACGGGTCCGGCCCCGGGGCGGCGCGATGCCCGGCTCCGGCCGGGTCAGGCGCTTCCCGGCGCCGAGTGCGGCCTCTCCCGGGGCCCGACGGAGGGCGCCGGTCCGTCCCGGCCCACGTCCTCGGAATTCGTGTGCATACCCCCCGGATTTCCGGGCACCCGCAGATCAGCCGCCCGAGGGCCCTCCCCCCGGCCCCGGGAGAGGCGATCTCCGCCGGCGGCCCTTCCCCCGAGGGCCGCCGGCGGGGTTGTACCCGGCGGTCGGGATCCGCCCAGGTTCATCGGGTAACGTCCGTAGACCGAGGCGGACACCAGGGACGAGGAGCAGGGCGAGATGGCAGGCCGGGAAGGCGAGGGCTCGCACCCCCCGACACCCCACGGCGACGCCTGGGCCGTGCAGCTCCTCGACCATCTGCGCCCCGGCGCCCGCGACCCCCGCCGCGTGGTCGCCTGGCTCGCCCGCGCGGTGCAGGCGACGGTCTGCCTCCAGGACGCCGACGGCACCCTGCTCGCCGGGGAGCACCTGTCCCTCGACGACGGCCTCGTCGCCGGAGTGGCCACCGGCCGGATCTCCGCCGCCGCCGTCCAGGACGGCGACCGGCACCTCCGGCTGGTCTCCGTCCACGCCCCCGACCCGCGCCCGGCGGTCACCTCCCTGCTCGCCGTGGCCCGCGCCACCCCCTTCGACCGGCGCGCCGCCGAGATCGTCACCCACACCGCCGGCGTCGTCGAACTCCTGCTGCGCGAGCGCGAGTCGACGGCCGCCGCACGCCGGCTCCGGCGGGCCACCGCCGATCTGCGCCTGGCCATCCTGCAACTGCTGATGGTGGAGGACACCGTCTCCGCCCGGCGGGTCGCCGCCGGTCTGTGGCCCGGCCTCCTCGACACCGACAGCGCCTGCGTGTACGTCGTCGAGGGGCGCCCGGCGGAACGCGACGGACTCGCCGAGGACTGCCTCGACATCACCCGCGGCCAGGCCCTGGTCGTGCGCTGCCCCGCCGTCGACGGCCATGTCATCGTCGTCAGCCCCGCGCCCAGGGCGGGTCAGTGGCTGCGCTCGCTGGTCGACGGCCGCCCCGGCACCTTCCTCGGCGGCAGCGTCCGGCAGAGCCTCGCCCGCACCGCCACCGCCTACGGCCAGGCCATCAGCGCCCTCGCCGTCGCGCACTTCCGCTCCGACCAGGCCGCCGTCTACGCCGAACGCACCCACCCGGAACGGCTGATGGACCCGGCCGCGCTGCACGCCTGGTCCACGACCGTGCTCCGGCCGCTGGACACCCTGCCCCACCACACCCGCGCGGAACTCCTCGCCACCACCCGCCTCGGCCTGGAGTTCACCGCCGTCAGCGCGGCCAAGGTCCTCGGCGTCAGCCGCAACACCGTCCGCGCCCGCATGGACCGCGTCGAGGCCCTCCTGGGCGCCGATTTCTCCGACCTCGCCGTGCGCGCCACCGCCCATCTGGCCCTGAACACCCAGGCGGCCCGGACGGAGGACCTCGGCGGTACGGCACCGCAGGCGTCCGGCGCGCGCCTCGGGGACCTGCTGGCGGGGCCCGGGCTGCGTGCCTGGGCGCACGACCTGCTGGACCGGCTGACCCGGGACGGCCGCGACATGCGCGGTACCCTGCGGGCCTGGATCGCCGCCGGCGGCAACGCCGAACGCGCCGCCCAGGACCTGGGAGTGCACGCCCAGACCGTCCGCGAACACGTCCGGGGCGCCGAACCCGTCCTGGAGCGTCAGCTGCTGGCCGTCGGCACCGACCTGTACGAGGTCGTCCTGGCCCACCTCGCCCTCGGGGACCTCACCGCACCCGCCCTGCTCCGGGCGAATCCGGGCCAACCGGACTCATCTGTGCACGGGTGAGTCCTTCAGATGCCCGATCGGGCATCGCTGCGATACCCAACGGCCGGATTCGCACGTAAGTTCACGTTCCGCGGGGGCACGACCGGAACGGGGGACCGGTCGCCGCCCCCGCGACCCCTGGGACTCAGGTCCCCGCGACCGCCGGGCTCACACTCCCAGCCGTACCGGGATCTCCTGCCAGCCGAAGGCGATGAACGACGGCACCTGCCGCAGCTCCTCCGCCCCGACCGCCAGCCGCAGTCCCGGGAAGCGGTCGAACAGGGCGGGCAACGCGGCTAGCGCCTCCGCCCGGGCCAGCGGCGCCCCGATGCAGCGGTGCACCCCGAGCCCGAACGAGAGATGGTCGTCGGCCCCGCGCGCCGCGTCGAACACGTCCGCGTCCGGCCCGTAGCGCTCCGGGTCCAGGCCCGCCGCCGCGTATGTCGTGATGATCGCGTCCCCGGCCGGGACGGTGACGTCCCCGACCTTCAGGTCGGTCACCGCGAACCGCAGCGGCAGCGAGGCGATCGACGGATGCACCCGCAGCGTCTCGTCGATCACCGCGTCCCAGCCGACCGTCCCGGCGCGTACCGCCGCCAGCTGCACCGGATGCGTCAGCAGCGCCACCGTCGCGTTGCCGATCAGGTTGACCGTGGTCTCGAACCCGGCGCCGATCACCAGCAGCAGTGTGTACAGCAGTTCCTCGTCGCTGAGCCGGTCACCGTCCTCGTCGCGGACCCGGATCAGCTCCGTGGTCATGTCGTCGCCCGGATGCGTGGCCTTGTACGCGATCAGCCCGCCGAGGACCGTGCCGATCCGCTCCTGCACGAACACGGCGTGCTCCGGGGTCGGGTCGGAGGTGTCCATGATGGCCGCGATCAGATCACCGGTGTCCGCCCGCATCTCCTCGGGCACCCCGAACAGTTCGCAGATCATCCGCATGGGCAGCGGATGCGCCAGTCCGGCACGGAGATCCACCACCGAGCCGTCGGCACCCGCGGCCGCCACCGTGTCGAGCAGCTCCCCGGCGATGGCCGCGACCCGCGGCAGCATCGCCTCGGTGCGCCGGTGCGTGAAGCTCGGCGCCACCAGCTTGCGCAGCCGTGTGTGGTCGGGGCCGTAGGCGGAGAGCATGTTGACCACGCCGATCCAGCTGACGATCCAGCCCCAGGAGGGGTGTTCGCCGATCTCCGGCCACAACCGCCAGTGCTGGCGCGGGTCCTTGCTGACCCGGGGGTCGAGGATGAGTTCCTTGAGGACGTCGTAGCCGGTGGGCGCCCAGGCGGGTATGCCGCCGGGCAGTTCCACCGGAACGACGGGGCCGAGGGCGCGTAACCGAGCGCTCTCCGCCGCGATGTCGGAGCCGAACGGGTCCAGAGCGATACGGTCGGTGACGGTCACGACGACTCTCCAGGCTGGTCGGGGGAGCGGGGGCTGAACCGGACGGGCAGGGACGTCAGCGAGCGGTGGAACGGGCCGGGCCGCCAGTTGAGCCGCTCGCGGGGCAGGACCGGGTCGAGGTCGGGCAGCCACAGCGTGAGCCGCTCGATCGCCTCGGTCGCGATGAGCAGCGCGTGGTGCCGCACCGGGCAGGCGTGCGGGCCCGCGCCCCACGACAGGTGCGAGGCGTCCCCGGCCCGCCGCCCGGTGGCGACCTCCCGCTCGGCGAACAGCCCCACGGCACCGAAGGAGACGACCACCGGGATCGCCGGCCTGACCCACGCCCCGTGGAAGGAGACGGGCCGGCGGGCGTAGTAGATCCCGTAGTTGGCCAGCGGGGTCTCGTGGTGCAGCACCTCGATCACCGCGTCCATGACCGGGCGGGCGCCGCTGGTCAGCGTGGAGTAGTAGAGGGAGTTGCCGAGGATCCGGGACAGCGCGTTGGACACCAGGTTCGTGGTCGGCTCGTACCCGGCGCCGAGGGTGAGGAAGACCTGCCAGGTGACCTCCTCCGGGGTCAGCCCGGCCGGATGGTCCAGGAGCATGCTCGGCAGGTCCTCGCCGCGCTCGGCGACCTTGGCGGCGACCAGCCGCAGCACGTAGTCGGCGAACTCCGCCTCGCCCTCGGCCGCCTGCGCGCCGCCCTCCATCATCTTCAGGAGGCCCTCGTTGAGCCGGTCGCCCTGGCTGTCCGGCAGCCCGAACAGGTTGTTGAACACCAGCGCCATCAGCGGCCGGGTGAAGTCGGCGACGAGATCCGCCTCGCCGCGCGGCCCGAAACGGTCCACCAGCACCCGTACCGCCCGGTGCACCAGCGCGCGCAGATCATGCGGCTCGATCAGGTCGAACACGTCGATGAGGCTGGTGCGGTAGCGGATGTGGGCGTCGGCATCGGAGAACAGCGCGTTGGGCCGCCAGCGCATCATGCCGAGCAGCGGGGAGTCCTCGGGGACGGTTTCCTCCCAGCCCCGCGGGTCGTGCGAGAAGGTCTCCACGTCCCGCAGCACGTCGAGGGCGGCGTGCCGTTCGGTGATCACGTACGCGGGCGTGCCCGGCGCCAGTTCCGCCCAGCCGACCGGGCCCTGGGCGCGCAGCGCCGCGTAGTAGCCGTGCGGGTTCCGGGCGAAGCCGTCCTCCCACAGGCGCACCGGTCCGGAGACGGTGAAGGACTGCTGCACGGTCATCGGGCCTCCGCCGGCCGGTCGTCGATCAGATGCTGTACGAGGGCGAGCAGCGCGTCGATCGAGGAGCGCGGGTCCCGGGCGTCACAGGTCACCATCGGGGTGCCCGGCTCCAGGTCCAGGGCGGCCCGCAACTGTTCGCTCGTGTGGTGACTCGGCGCGTCGGGAAACGCGTTGAAGGCGACCGCGTACGGCAGCCCCGCCTCCTCCACCAGGCCCAGCACGTCGAAGGAAGCGTCTATCCGCCGGCTGTCCACCAGGACCAGGGCGCCGAGCGCCCCGTAGGAGATGTCGTCCCACAGCGTCCGGAACCGCTGCTGCCCCGGCGTCCCGAACAGATAGAGCACGATGCCGCCGGCCAGGCTGATCCGTCCGAAGTCGATCGCGACGGTCGTCGTCTCCTTCTCCCGCACCCCGTCGAGCTCGTCGACATGTGCGGAGGCCTCGGTGAGGTGCTCCTCGGTGTGCAGCGGGCGGATCTCCGACACCGCGTCGATCAGGGTCGTCTTGCCCACCCCGAACGGCCCGGTGACCAGGATCTTCACCAGGTCGCGGGCGCTGTCGGGGAGATGGGTGCCGCCCGTGCGGGGCAGCTCACTGGTGCTTGAGGGCGCGGAGGCCATCGGCCACTCTCTTCAGCAGGTCGGGGTCGAACCGTTCGGCGGGCGGGATCGGCGCGCGGGCCTGGACCAGGTCCTGGTCGACGAGGTCGGCGGCCAGCACCCGGACGGCGGAGACCGGCAGCCGCAGCAGCGCGGCCGCCTCCACCAGCGTCAGCGCGCCACCGGACAGCAGCTCCAGCAGGGCCTGTTCGGCCGCGGGCAGTCCGGGGGGCAGGGGGGTGCCGTCGCGGGTGAGCACGGTCAGCCGTTCCAGATGCGGACGGCTGGGCCGGGCCACCCCGCCGGTCGACAGATACGCGGGGACCAGGGGACGGCCGCCACGGCGGCCGGTCATGCCGGTGCGCCGCCGTCGGAGCCTCTGGGCGCCGCCGCCATCGCCTTCTCGCCCAGCCGGGCCACCTGCGAGTGCACCCGGTGCGCCAGCAGGTCGAGCCGTACCTCGGGGTCGCCGTAGGCCGCCACGCAGGTGCCGTGGTCGGTCGGCACGATCAGCACGTACCCATGGTTCGACTCGATGACCACCTGCCGTACCTCGGCCCGGTCCCGGTCCGCGAACGCGGCGGCCGCGGCCCGGCAGGCGCCCTGCACGGTACTGGTGATCGCGGCCACCCGCTCGGCGGTCGCCTGGGACAGGGCGTCGGTGTACCCCGTCGCGAGGCCGTCCCGGGTGAGCAGGACGGCGGCCAGTACATGCGGTACCTGCAGGATCGGATCCAGCACCCATGCCGTCTCGCCCGCATCGCGGCTGGTCATCTGGCCGCTCCTCCTTCGTCGTCGGTCCGTTGGGGATCGGGCGCGCCGGCCCGCTTGGGGGTCCGCGCCGCCGCGGTGCCGTACTGCAGGGCCGCGAGCGCGGCGGCCGCCTCCTCGGGGCGCCGGGCGGCCGGCTGCTGCTGCGGTACGCGGGGGGTGTCGGGTCGGGTACGACGCCGTCGCTGCGGCAGACCGCCCAGGTCGCCCGGCTCCTGGTGGCCGGGGGCGCGTTCGTGCTCGGCCGCGGCGGGCGCCGGTGCCGGTACGGCGGGGGCCGGTGCCGGTGCGGCGGGGGCCGGTGCCGGTGCGGCGGGGGCCGGTGCCGGTGCGGCCGGGGACTCGGCCGACGGCGTCTCCTGCGCGGCCGGTTCACGCGCCGGGTCCCGGCGCACCACCGTACGCTCGCGCGTCGAGCGCGGCGCGCTGGCCGAGGGCGGCCGTACATCCGGGTCGATCCGGCCGAGCAGATGGCTGTCGACCCGCAGTACGGCGCGCACCCCGCCGTAGGGAGAGGGGGAGGAGACGTCGACGCTCAGGTCGAACTGCCGGGTGAGCTGACCGACCGCGGCCAGACCCATGCGCGGCGGATCGCCGAGGTCGGTCAGCAGGATCGGGTCGCTGCCCGCCACCAGCCGCTGGCCGCGGGCCCGTTCGTCCTGCGTCATGTCGAGACCGGCGTCGTCGACGGTGACGCACACCCCGTGGTGGACGTGCTCCAGATTGACCACGACGTCGGTGTCCGGCGCCGAGTGGCGCAGCGCGTTGTCGAGGAGTTCGGCGACGATGATGGCGACCGGCTCGACCGCGTGGGACACCAGGGCGGTGCCCGGCTCGAGATGGTTGTGGACCATGACCCGGTGGTAGCCGGCGAGCCGGGCCTGGCCGCCGGTCACGGCGTCCACCACGTGGGACTCCTCGCGGGCCAGCCCCACCCAGGCCCCGCAGACCACCGCGGCCACCTGCGCCCGCCGCAGCGACTGCTCGTTCTCGTGGTCCAGCGCGAACAGCGTCTGCGCCAACTCCGGGTCGTCGTAGCGCTGCTGGAGCCCCCGCAGGGCGTCCTGCAGGCGGTACAGGGCGGCCTGGATCTCCCGGGTGGCGCCCCGCAGACCGGCCTGCGCGGCCGCGTCGATCCGGGTGCGCTGTGCGGTCAACTCCTCCCGCAGCGCCGTGAGTACGTACTCCAGCGCGATCCCCGTGGGGGTCCCGGGCGTGTTCTGCCCGGCCGGACCCGGCACCTTGAGGTGCGGATGCGTGAGCTGTGCGGCGGCCGCAGGCATCCGGCGGGCGGCCAGATGCTCGACCTCGGAGATGAACGTGCCCTCGGCGCCCGCCAGTTGGGCACGCAGCTCCTGCACCTCGGCCCGCAGTGCCGCCTTCTGGCGCCGGGCCCGCAGCAGGCTGCCGCCGAGGGCGAGCGCGGAAAGCGTTCCGGCGGCGAGACCACCGGCCACCAGTTCCGGCAATTCGATCATGGAATCGGTTTCCAGGGGGAGTAGGGCAGCAGTGGGCACGGGGAGCCCAGGGCCCTCCCATGTGGCGCTCGCAGCACAGTACACACCGTCATCGACCGGCCCCGCACGGTGAATCGTTACATCACTTCGAATCTGCTCGGTGAGTGTTCGCTTCTGTGTCAACTGTCGGAAATGCCGTACGCAGAAGGCGAGTTGGAGCCATGTGCGGTTCGTGCCGTCAGCGCGTGGCGGCGGCCGGCGTCGGCAGGTCGAAGACGTGGGCGGGCGAGATGACGCGGGTGATCGCCCGGCCGAACAGGGTGCTGGGCTCGGTGTTTCCCCGGTAGGTGATGTCGGTGTTCAGCAGGACGACCACGGTCGTTCGCGCCGACGGCAGGTAGACGGTCAGGGCCTCGTAGCCCGGCAGCGAGCCGTTGTGCCCGATCCAGCCCTGGACGTCGAAGATGCCGAGGCCGTACCCGGCGCCCGGGATCCCCGTCGGCGGGGTCGTCAGCCGCTGCTTCTGGACGGCCGGGCCGACCATGGCCGTGCCGTCGGGGAAGACCCCGGTGGCCGCCGTGCGCGCCCAGGTGTGCAGGTCGTCCAGATCGGAGATCATCGCGCCGGCCGCCCAGGCCCAGGAGGGGTTCCAGCCGGCGGTCTCCTCGACCTTTCCGGTCGCCGTCTGGTCGGTGTAGCCCTGTGCGTGCGGGCCGGGGAACTCGTTCCCGGCCGGGAACACCGTGTGTTTCATGCCCGCCGGAGCGATGACGTGCTCCTGCAGATAGTCGCCGAGCCGCTGTCCGCTCTCCTTCTCGACGAGCAGGCCGAGCAGGATCAGGTTGGTGTTGGAGTAGGAGAACTTCTGTCCGGGCTGGAACATCACCGGGTGCCTGAAGGAGTAGGCGAGCAACTCCTGCGGGGTGAAGGGGCGTTGCGGATCCGAGGTCAGCGCTTTGAAGAAGCCCTTGTCCTCGGAGTAGTTGAACAGCCCGCTGCGCATCCCGGCCAGGTCCCGCAGGGTGATCCGGTCGCCGTTCGGCACCCCGTCGAGGTACTCGCCGATGGGGTCGTCCAGGCCCACCTTGCCCTGGTCGACCAGTTGCAGCACGGCCGTCACGGTGAACATCTTGGTCTCGCTGCCGATCCGCATGTACAGGTCGGACGACATCTTCTGCCCGGTGTCCTTGTTCGCGACCCCGAACGAGCGAACGTAGTCGGGCCGGCCGGGTGTCCAGACCCCGACGGTCACCCCGGGCACGTCGGCCTCGCGCATGACCTTCCGCACGGCCGCGTCGAGTCGGCCGGCCACGGCCGGGGTCATGTCCCGGACGTCCTGGGTGCCGGACGGCGACGGGGCGGGCGAGGACGCGGCGAACGCGGGCGGTGCGGAGGCGGCCGCCCCGCCGGCCGGCGGCACCGTCAGCGTCCCCAGCGCGACGGCGATCACGGCCCCGCTGCGCAGCATGGCGGACGTGTGCGACATGGGCTGACTCCAAGCACGTGAGAAGGACGTGCGGTGGGGTCGGACGTCAGAACCCTGGCTTCACAGGATACGAGTGCGCGTCCGGCGGTGCCCGTCGACCGGGGGACCCCGGAATGCTTGTAGGACAGGTGGCCGGGTCCGATCGGGGGGCTGTGCTCACCCGACCCGGTGAGCGCGTCGGACGGCGCGTACCACCGGCGCGTTTGCGGGCGTTGCTCCGGCATGGACGGATCCTCACCCACGCCCTGGCGCCCGGCCCGGGAGCCGCGCGCCCTCCGCTCCAGCGAGCCGATCTACGCCCAGCTCCGGCAGGAGTGGCGGGACCAGGGCCGTACCGTGCCGGCCGAACCCGAGGACCGGCGCGCCGTCGTGTTCGTCCCGCCGCCCCGCCGCTGACCTCGCTACTCCCCGCACATCGGGGCCAGCACCGCCAAAGCCCCGTTGGCCTCCCGCAGGGCCAGCTCCAGCGTGCCCGGCGGATGCAGCGCACCACTGCCGTCCGGCGGCACCAGCCACTCCAGGTACCGCGCCGGCCGGTACGGCGGCGGTACGGCGACCCAGGAGCCCTTGGTCGCATAGCGCAGACCGGAGCCGATCCAGCCGCCGGACGGATCGGGCGGCAGGAAGAAACCGACCCGGCCCGCCGCGCTGTCCGCCAGGGTCGGCCCGGGCACCGGCAGCGACGGCCGCCACAGCAGGTCCAGCGTGAGCAGACCGAGCCGGTCCGGGACGCTCAGCACATCCCAGTAGCGGCCCGCCTCCAGCAGGGCGACGCCCTCCCCGTGGTCCCACTCCCGCTTGCAAGCCCGGGGGTCCCCCGAGGCAGCCGCCAGCCATTCCACACCCTGCATCCACATCGCGTTCGTCATGCACTGCTCCGGGGGATCACCGCTCGCCTGTTTCGGGCGCAGGGAACGACCGACACCGGGCACTCGACGCGTTCGCACGCCAACCCGGCATATGCATGCTGGTAGATATTTCTATGTGGCGGAAGGGGTGGCGAACCCTGGCGTTTTGGGGCGAATGTTCGAACAGTGAGCGTCAGTGCGCTTGCTGGGCGGTGCGAGGGACGACTCTCGGGCACGGCGGCACACGAATCCATCGTCGTAGAAATTGATTCGAGCGTCAGGCCTTGAAGAGGCGCTGGTATCGGTCGTACGCTCCCGGTATTCCGTCGCCGCTGCTCCCGACCAGGGGTATTCCATGGACCGCACCCGACTGCACGCCCTGCTGGCCCGGGAGAGCGCCGAGGCCGAGCGGCGCAATCCCCGCTCCCGAGCGGCATATGCGGACGCCGGCCATCTCTTCGGCCGGGTCCCGATGACCTGGATGAACAAGACCGCCGGCGCCTTCCCCCGCTACCTGGCGACCGCGCGCGGCGCCCGGGTCAGCGACATCGACGGGCACACGTACATCGACTTCTGCCTCGGCGACACCGGCGCGATGGCCGGTCACTCGCCGGCCGTCGTGACGGAGGCGGTGCACCGCAGGTTCGCCGAGCTGGGCGGGGCCACCGCGATGCTGCCGACGGAGGACGCGGAGTGGGTGGGCGCGGAGCTGACCCGCCGCTTCGGGCTCGCCCGCTGGAGCTTCTCGCTCACCGCGACGGACGCCAACCGGTGGGCGATCCGGCTCGCCCGGGCCGTCACCGGCCGCCCGAAGATCCTGGTGAACAGCTACAGCTACCACGGCAGCGTCGACGAGTCCCTCATCGTCGTGGGCCCCGACGGCAAGGGCGCACCCCGCCCCGGAAACGTCGGCGCGCCCTGTGACGTCACCCTGACCAGCCGGGTCGCCGAGTTCAACGACCTGGCGCGGCTGGAGCGCGAACTCGCCCACGGCGACGTGGCCGCCGTCCTCATGGAACCCGCGCTCACCAACATCGGCATCGTCCTGCCGGAACCCGGCTACCTGGCCGGCGTGCGCGCCCTGACCAGGCAGTACGGCACGCTGCTGATCAACGACGAGACGCACACCTTCTCCGCCGGTCCCGGCGGCTGCACCGCCGCCTGGGACCTGGAGCCGGACCTGCTGACCATCGGCAAGGCCATCGGCGGCGGCATCCCGGCCGGCGCCTACGGACTCTCCGCCGACCTCGCCGAGCGCCTGCTGGCCCGTGCCGACCTGGACCTGGTCGACATGGGCGGGGTCGGCGGCACCCTCGCCGGCAACGCGCTCTCGGTCGCGGCCACCCGGGCCACCCTGGAGCACGTCCTCACCGACGAGGCGTTCGCCCGCATGGCACGGCTCTCCGAGCGCTTCGAGACCGGCGTCCGGCAGGCCGTGGAGGCGCACGCCCTGCCCTGGTCGGTCAGCCGACTCGGGGCCCGCACCGAGTACCGCTTCGCCGCCCCGGCCCCGCGCACCGGGACCGAGTCCGCGGCCGCCGCCGACCCCGAGCTGGAGGACTTCCTGCACCTCTACCTCGCCAACCGGGGCATCCTCCTCACCCCGTTCCACAACATGGCCCTGATGTGCCCCGACACCACCGAGCAGGACGTCGACACCCACACCGCGGTGTTCGGCGCCGCCCTGCTCGAACTCGTCGGCTGAGGAGGGGAGCCCAGATGCACATGGACGACATCGACCGGGCCATCCTGCGCGAACTGCAGAACGACGGCCGGATCGCCTACGCCGACCTCGGACCCAGAGTCGGCCTGTCCGCCTCCGCGGCCCGGCAGCGGCTCCAGCGCCTGCTGGACTCCCGGGCCGTGCAGGTCGTCGGCGTCACCGACCCGATGGCCATGGGCGGCCAGGCGATGGCGCTGCTCGGCATCGGCGTGGACGGCGACCCCCGCGCCGTCGCCGACGCCCTCGCCGGACACCCCGAAGTGGTCTACTCGGTGTTCACCTCGGGCGGCTTCGATCTGTTCGCGGAGGTGGTCACCCCAGGCCCGAAGGACCTGCTCGACTTCGTCAACGACGTCGTCCGGCCGATCGAGGGCGTGCGCGAGGTCCGCTCGTTCCCGTACTTCGGCATCCACACCCACCGCTTCCTGTGGGACGTGGGCTGAGCCGGGACGCGGGCCGGGACCTCAGGTGATGCCGGGCGCCAGGACGAGCATGGTGGCGTCGTCCCGCACCTCACAGCTCCGGGACAGGTCGGCCCACACCAGTTCGGTGAGCTCGGCCGCCTCCGCACCGGCGAACCCGGCCAGCCGCTCCGGGAGCGGATAGAAGTTCCCGGCCGGGTCGCGCGCCTCCCAGACCCCGTCCGAGGCGATGAACAGCCGGTCGCCGGGCCCCAGCTCGACCGTGACCTCCTTCGGCGGTTCCACCCCCACCAGACCGAGCCCCACCGGTGCCCCCGGCGCGACGGCCAGTTCCTGGGCGCGGCCGTCGCGCAGCAGCACCGGCGCCGGATGACCGCAGGCCACCAGCCGCACCAACCGCAGATCGGCGGAGAACTCCATCAGCAGGGCCGTCGCGAACAGCTCCGCGTGCGGCACGTCGGCCGAGTCCACCGCGAGGCGGCGGTCCATCCGCGCCGCCACCGACTCCAGGTCCGGTTGGTCGAGGACCGCCTCCCGGAACACGCCGAGCAGCGACACCACCGTGGAGACGGCGGCCAGCCCGTGCCCGCGTACGTCCCCCATCACCGCCCGCACGCCGAAGGGCCCCTCCCGCACGTCGAAGAAGTCCCCGCCGACCAGCGTGCCGTGCTGTGCGGCCCGGTACAGCCCGGCACACCCCACCGCCCCGACCCGCTCCGGCAGTGGCGGCAGCACGGCCCGCTGCACCGCCTCGCCCACCGCCCGCTCGGTGACCAGCTGCGCGTCCCGGTGACTGCGCACGTAGGACACGAACACGCTCAGTAGCGCGACGAAGGTGACCGTGAGCAGGTCGGTGTCGCCGGGATGGTTCAGATGGGTGGCGGGCACGTTCAGCAGGACCACGACCAGGCAGCTGAGCACGGCCGTCGCCAGCGGACCGTACGACAGCACGGCGAGCGGCGGGATGGCCCCGAGCAGGAAACCGAAGTCGTGTCCGTCGGGGCTGATCAGTGTCGCCGCGGTCACGACCGCGAGCAGCAGCACGGGCAGCACCCGTACCCAGCGCGGCGGCGGTGCACCCTGCAGCCAGCCACGCCCGTCCCGGTAGTCACGCGACGACCAGCCGCGCACCGAAGTCACATCCCTAAGCTACGCCCGTGCCCGGACACCGGGCCCGTGCGGATCTTGAAATGCCGTGGCGGCGGATTCCGTGCGCGGGCCCGGATCGGGCCCTCTTCCGTGCGGCCGCACGGAAGAGGACCGGACGGAAGGAGACGAGTGTGATGTCCGCCTCACTCATCCCGCGCTCCCTCCCCGTTTCCCGGGCGTGGCCGGTCAGGGCCGACCCGGGAACCGGACGACGGCCGCCGCGCGGTGACATGCCGGCCCCTTGGAAGATCGCTAGCCGACGTCCTTGCCCAGCAGGGTCTCCGCCTCCGTGAGGATCTCGGTGACCCGCAGGGCGAACGCGGCGTCACAGGGGTGCGGGCGGCCCGTGCGGGCGGCGGTGACCAGGGCGTCGGCGGCCCGGGACAGAGCGGGCACGGCTCCTTCCGCACTCCTCGGCAGCAGCGTCACCCCCGCCTCGCCCCGCAGCTCCACATCGGCCCCGGCCGCCGCCGGGGGAGCCGTGAGGCTCAGGGCCACCGTGCTCGACGCACCGCCGGCATGGTCGAGAACCAGATGGACGGTGTCCGCGGGGCCGTGCACGGCGGCCGCCACCCGCTTTGCGCCGCCCAGCACCGGCAGCAGCACGGACAGGGCGTGCGGGCCCACGTCCCACAGCGCGCCCTTCTCCCGCCGCCACGGCGAGGCGGCGAACGGGCTCTCGTCGGTGAACACCGACCCCAGCCACTGCGCCCGCGCCGTGAACCAGCCCGCCGTGCCGGCCTGCTCGCCGATCCACGCCTCCGGTTCGCTCTGGAAGCGGGTGGTGAAGAAGACCACCGAGGCGACATGGGCCCGCTCGGCCGCCTCCACCACCGCCCGCCCCTCGGCGACGTCGAGCGCGAGGGGCTTGTCCAGCAGCAGATGCCGGCCCGCCGCCGCGGCCCGCACCGCCAGTTTCGCCTGGACGGCAGGCGGCAGCGCCACGGCCACCGCGTCGACATCGGCGAACAGCGCGTCCACGTCGTCGTACGCCCGGACCCCGTACTCCCCGGCCAGCTCCGCCGCGGCCTCCGGGCGGCGGCCCCACACCCCGGTGAAGTCCAGCGATCCGTGCCCCGCCAGCGCGGGGGCGTAGGCCGCCCGTGCCCAGGGGCCCGTCCCCAGCAGTCCGATGCGCATCTCCCGTTCCTTTCTCCGTGCCCGGTTCCACCTCGCCGCCCAGACCGTCAAGGCGTCATGCTCCGCCCGCCGTTGACGTACGGCCGGTACTGCTCCGTGCCGTGCGCCAGCCAGCCGGCGATGGTCTCGGCGATCGGCAGACCGGTGTCCATCTCGACGAAACCGAACTGGCCCGACTGGTTGCACTCCAGGAACCACCAGATGCCGTCGGCGTCCTCCGCGAAGTCGAAAGCACCATAGGCCAGCTCGGCGTCCTTCATATACGTGTGAACGGTCTCGGCGACTCGCGGCGGCACCTCCGCCGCCAGCCAGGGAGAGACGGACGGGGCGAACCGGACGTCCACGTCGTCGGGATGCGCGTCCGGGCTCACCGGCTTGCGGGCGGCCAGCAGCCGCTCGCCGACCACCGTCAGCCGGATGTCGGCCCGCTTGGCCACCCGTCGCTGCAACAGCGTCGGCCCGAACGCCACCGCCGCGAAGTCGGTGTCCGGTGCCACCCGGCTGGTCGGCACCGCCCGCGGCGGCTCCTGCGGATGCGCGCCCGACACCGGCTTGACCACCAGGTCCGGGAAGCGCTCCGCGAACTCCCGGGCCGCCTGCGGGAACGTGGTGATCAGCGTCGCGGGCACGGCGAGCCCGCTGCGCTGCGCCAGCCGCAGCTGCCACGGCTTGTGGCGGGCCCGGCGGGCCGCGTCCGGATGGTTCATCCAGCGCGCGTCGGTCCCGCGCAGCATGCCGTACAACGCCTGTTCGGACTCCTCGGTCAGCCAGGTGGACGGCTGGGTGGCCCGGGCGGCCGCCACTCCCGGCCTGCGCACCCATATGGAGCGGAGGCCGTTCATGCTCACCAGGCGCCCGTTCACGGACAGGTGTCCGCGACTGGCGCCCTGCACATACTCGCCCGACAGGGCCACACCGCTGGTCAGATCGGCAGGATCGAGGCGAACGACGGGCACTCCGGTCTCGTGCAGCCGGAGGACCACCATGTCCGCCGTCACGTCCTCGTCACTGGTCAGGATGAGCACAGTCATCGTCGGGGTCCGCGCTCAGTCGTCGAAGTGCGTCTTGGAGCCCGCCGTGGAGGTCGTGGTCCCCAGGGCTCTGAGCATTGCGTGATCGGTGGCTGCGATCCGGCCATCGAGGAGAACGTTCAACTGCAGTCCGGAGTCATACGCGTACGGAGTGGTGACGTCCAACTGCACTGCGGGGCGTGCGTAGTTGAGCGCGAACGGTTGCATGGTCTCTCCCTGTTTCGTTCTTCCATGCACTTATACGATTCGAACGCGTGGTTGGTTTCCTTACTCTGCGTAATCTCAGCCCTAATTAAGGGCTTGTTAAGGAACCATCCGGAAATCAGCGGCGAATCGTTCCCGCCCGTGGCCGATTTCACATGCCCGTCCGGCATGTGACGGCGTCAGATGCCCGCGATGGTCCGGGATGTCTCCAGGGTCCGTTCGGCGTAGCCCCGTCCGAAGAGCACGGTATGCACCAGCAGCGGAAACAACTGATGCACCGCCACGCGCTCCGCCCAGCCGGCAGCCAGGGGGGCCACCTCCTGGTACCCCTCCAGAATCAGGTCAAGGTACGGGCAGCCGAAGAGGCGGAGCATCGCGAGGTCGGTCTCGCGGTGCCCGCCGTGCGCGGCCGGGTCGATCAGCCGGACCGGGCCGTCGGCGCCCCACAGGACATTGCCGTTCCACAGATCTCCGTGCAGCCGGGCGGGCGGCTCGGGCGGCCCCGCCAGCTCCGGGAGCCGCTCGCAGACCCGCTCGACCACCGCGGCCTCGCCGGGCCGCAGGGTCCCCCGGTCGACCGCCGTGCGCAGATACGGCAGCAGGCGGTGCTCGGCGTACCACTGCGGCCAGTCGGTGCCCGGCTCGTTGCGCATCGGGGCGCGGCCGATCCAGGCCTCGCCCGGGCCGTCCGGCGGCGCCGTCCCGAAGGCCGGGGCCCCGGCGGCGTGCAGAGCGGCGAGCGCCTGGCCGAAACGCGTCGCCGCCTCGGCGCGCGGGCGTCCGGTGGGGACGAGTTCGGTCACCAGCCACCGCTCGTCGTGCCCCAGCACCTCAGGTACCGCGACCGCTCGGGCGGCGACCAGCCAGCGCAGCCCGGCCGCCTCGGCCGCTACCGCGCCGGGGTCGTCGCCGCGCTTGACCATGACGGCGCGCCCGCCCGCGAGCGTCACCTCCGCCAGGCTGCCCGACCGTGCCCGCACAGCCGAGACCGGCCGCCCGGTGAGCCGGGCGGCCGCCGCGCCCGGCCCTTCGCCGCAGTCGACCACGGCCATCAGGGTACGGACCGTCCCGGGTCAGGAGCCCCAGGTGCCCTGGTCCACGGCGCAGTTCCACCCTGTGCCGTGCAGGGCGAACTTCACCTTGTAGGTGTGGGTGTTCAGCAGATGCGTCTGCACCTTCACGCCCAGACTGGTCTTCTTCTTCAGCGTCGTCGTGTACACCGACACCGTCTTCGACGTCTTGTGGCTGACCTTGCCGCCCTTGGCCGTGGCGCTGCCGAACCGGATGTTCTTCACGTCCGTCACGGTGAACGTGACCTTCTTGAAGCTCTTGCTCGCGCTGGTGTTCTTCACCGCGAAGTACAGGCCGCCGTCGGTGACCCAGCCGCCCGAGTTCACGTAGAAGCGACTCGGATACACGATGTCGACCGGGCAGCCGGTGCTTCGCGCCGCCCCGGCCTGCGCGGACGCGCCGGTGGCGAGGCCCAGTTGGGCGGCGGTGACGATGCCGGCGGCAGCCAGGACACCGAAAGAAGTGCGCATACGGATCACTGCGGTGATACCTCCCCCTGGGGTATTCATCGGACAGTAGAGGAGGATCCCACCTGTCCGGCCTGAAAGCACCCCCATTTCCACGGGACTTCCACCATTGCTACGACAGGTTCCGGCCAAACCCAGGTGGTAACTACCCGTGTCGATCAGGTACCGCTGGCGTGAGGGCCGCCGCGTCGCCACACCAGGGGCACCGGGCCCCGCCGGGACTAGCGCGCGGCGGAGGGTAACCCCCTTGACCACAGCATCCGTGCTGATGGCCGACGTCTTCGAGGTTCAGCCCTAAACCTCCCACTGCCAAGTCATCCACGACGAGGGTGCGCACGCCGTGATCGGCGTGTCGCCGGGCAACAGCTACTTCTCCGCCCGGCGCCTGCATGACCTCGCCCACTGGGGACTGGACCACTTCGACAGAGTCGACTTCGTCTACACCGATCTGTACGTCGCCGAGATGTACGAGGCATCCGGCTGTCCGCCCGACGGGGCCCGCCGCAAGGCGGTGAAGAACCTGCGCGGGGTGCGGGCCAAGGTCCGCGACGCCGTCACCGAGGCCGATCCGGAGGGCACCCGGCTGCGCTGGCAGCCGATGTCCCACTTCCGTACCAACGCCTCCTACCGGGAGATCCACCGCCGGCTGAAGGAACGGCTGGTCGAGGACGGCGACTTCGGCGCCGTCTGCGACTCCCTGGTCAGCCGCTTCCTGTCGGCCAGAGGAGAGGAGGCGAGCGACCGGCAGCGCGCCGTGTGCCTGGAGTACGTGTGCGCGGAGGCCCCGCTCTTCCTCGACACGCCCGCCATCCTCCAGGTGCCGTCCTCCCTCAACTGCTACCACCAACTGCTCCCGATGGCCGAGCTGTTGTACGCCCGGGGCGCCGGACTGCGCGCCTCCCGCAACCAGGGGCACGCGATCGTCACCCCCGCCGTCGAAGGAGCCGCGGCATGACCACCGCCATGGAGTCACCGACCTTCCCGTTCTCCTGGGACGGCACCCGGGTGCCGGACGAGGTCGGGGAACTGCGCGCCACGACCCCGGTACGGCGGGTGCGCACGATCGCCGGCGACGAGGCCTGGCTGGTGTCGTCGTACCGGCTGTGCCACCAGGTGCTGCGCGACGACCGGTTCTCCCTCAAGGACACCTCGGCGCCGGGCGTGCCCCGCCAGTACGCGCTCACCATCCCGCCCGAGGTCGTGAACAACATGGGCAACATCACCGGCGCCGGGCTGCGCCGGGTCTTGCCGAGTGGCTGCGTGCGGAGGCGCACCGGCTGGTCGACCTGCTCGTCGGGGACGGGCCGACGGCCGATCTGCGGGGCGCGTTCTGCGAGCCCTACTCGGCGGGGATGCACTGCCACATCCTCGGCATCCCGCCGACCGAGGCCCCGGCGTTCCTGCGCAGCCTCGACATCGCGTTCATGAACTCGGCGTGCCCGGTCACCGGCGCCCGGATCAACTGGAACCGGGACATCGCCCGGATGACCGCCCTGCTCGACGACCCGGCCACCCATGGCCTGATGGGCGAGCTCGCCGCACTCCGGGACGGCCCCGACGACGACCGTCCGAGCGACGAGATGCTGGCCACCGTCGGCGTCACCATGTTCGGCGCCGGAACGGTCTCCACCTCCGGCTTCCTCACCATGGCCCTGGTGTACCTGCTCACCCATCCCACGGCACGCGACCTCCTCGGCGACCGCCCGGACCTGATCGGCCCCGGGATCGAGGAACTGCTGCGGGTGAACCTCTCCATCGCCGACGCACTGCCCCGGCTCGCCCTGGCGGACGTCCGGCTCGGCGACACCGACATCCGCGAGGGCGACCTCGTCCTGGTCCTCGTCGAGGGCGCCAACCTGGACCCGGAGAAGTTCCCCGACCCGCACCGCTTCGACGTGCACCGCGACAACACCGCCGACCATCTCTCCTTCGGCGGCGGAGCGCACTAGTGCCCGGCGACCGCGCTGGGCCGGGCGCACGCCCGGATCGCCCTGGAGGTCCTGCTCGACCGGCTGCCGGACCTCGCCCTCGCCGTGCCGCCGGCCCAACTGGTGTGGCGGACCGGCTTCATGAAGCGCATCCCGGAGCGGCTGCCGGTGACCTGGTAGCGCCACTCGAGCCGGCCTCTTCTCGGGCCGGGCTTCTCTTGGGCCGGTCCTCTCTCAGGCCGGCGCGATCCGGCCGATCGCGTTGCCCAGCAGCTCGGTGAACCACACCGTGCCGTCCGGGCCGGCGGCGATCCCGGCGGGGAGGCTGTCGGCGGTGGTGGTGATCGGAAACTCCGTCACATCACCGCCGCCACCGGCGCGGGCGGGGGCCGCGACGGTGGTCACGCCGGTCAGGGCGCCGAGCAGGAGAGCGAGCACACGTCGGGGGAGGCGGCCGGGCATACGGGATCCTGGTCCTTGTCGGACGGACTTTCGGAGTCGGACGGACTTTCGGAGTCGGACGGACTTTCGGAGTCGGACGGACTTTCGGATCGAGGCTGGACGCGGCCGGGCGACCGTACGACCCGACCGGTCCGGACGGGGGAGGTGTCCGTGTCGAACGATGCCTGTGGGGCGGGCAACGGGTACACGGCCGTGCACCGGCCGTCCTGCGCCCTGGGAAACAGCCAGGTCACATGACTCTCACAGGGACGGCTCCCGGAGTGCGTCCCGCGACCCGCACGCTCCCGGTGAAGCGAGCGAAATCCGAGTAACTCCCTTGTTACGCAAGGATTGACGCGCCTCACGCGTCCCTCTAGTTTCTGATCGCCTCTCCGAACCGCGTTCGAAGTATCGGACAGTCCCCTCTTCGTCTGGAGCGCACATGAACGGCACCCCCCTGTCCCGCCGTCACTTCCTCGGCGCGGCCGCGACCGTCCCCCTCGCCGCCACCGGCGCCCTCGCCCTCGGCGCCGGAACCGCCCGGGCCGCCACCAACTCGGCCTATGTGATGTGCTACTTCACCGAGTCCCCGGACATGCTGGCCGCCAACTACGGCCTGCACCTGGCTGTCAGCACCGACGGCCTCCAGTGGACCCCGCTCAACCAGAACGCTCCCGTTGCCACCCCCACCGCGGGCTCCCTCGGCCTGCGCGACCCGTTCATCCTGCGCAAGCAGGACGGCACCTTCGTCGTACTCGCCACCGACCTGTACGGCACCGACTGGACCTACGTCAGCCAGTACATCCACGTCTGGGACTCCACCGACCTGCGCAGCTTCACCGGGTACCGGCGGATGAAGCTGCACGACATGGACACCCATGCCTGGGCGCCCGAGGCCTTCTGGGACGCGGGACGCGGCACGTACGGCGTCATCTACTCCGCCGTCAACGACAGCGGCCACAACGTCATCATGATCAACTACACCGGTGACTTCGTGACCGCCGGCGACCCCCAGGTCTTCTTCGACCCGGGCTACGACGTCATCGACGGCGACCTGGCGGTCGGTGTGAACGGCGTCAACTACCTGTACTTCAAGAAGAACTCGACGCTGGTCGGCGCCCGCTCCGCGTCGCTCGACCCGGGCAGCTTCACCGAGTTCTCCACGGCCGTCTCGCACAACGGCACCGAGGCCCCGACCCTCGTCAAGTCGCTGACGTCGAGCTCGACCTGGTACCTCTGGGGCGACACCTGGGACCCCAACGGCGTCTTCTACGCCTGGGGGACCAGCGCCCTGTCCGCCGGCACCTGGACGGCCCTCGACCAGAAGACCTACACCCAGCCGCTCAACTCCAAGCACTGCGGCATCCAGCCCATCACCTCGACCGAGTACAACAACCTCGTCGCCAAGTGGGGCACCCCCGCCTGGAACCGGCTGAAGTCCTACAACTACCCGTCCCGGTACGTCCGGCACAGCAACTTCGTCGGCCGGATCGACGCGTACGCCTTCGACCCGTACACCGACGGCATGTGGAAGCTGGTTCCGGGCCTCGCCGACAGCAGCGGCGTGTCCTTCCAGTCGGTCAACTACCCGACCCGCTACCTGCGCCACTACAACTACCAGCTGCAGCTCGACGAGAACGGCGGCACGACGTCGTTCGCCCAGGACGCCACGTTCTACCGGACGGCCGGACTCGCCGACTCCTCCTGGTCGTCGTTCCGGTCGTACAACTACCCGACGCGCTACATCCGCCACTCCGACTACGTGCTGCGAATCGACCCCGTCTCCACGAGCACGGAGCAGGCCGACGCCACCTTCTACGTCGGCTACTGACGCCGCGGCGGGCCCGCCGCGGCCGACACGCCGACGACGGGCCCGGGCACCCCCGAATGGACGTGTGCCGCCGGGCGGGATTGACCCAGCCGGGGGGTGTTGGGCGTGTCGTCACCACGGATGGGCGGCCTGGATGGTGCCGGGCGTGGGGCTGGCTGACGGTGGTTCATGTCGGGGCCGGGTCGTTTCAGCCGATGGAGTATCCGCTGCCCGGCCACGGCGGAAGGACATCGAGATGCGTTCTGCCCGCATGATCCTCGCGACGACGGCCGCCACCGCAGCCCTCGCCTTCGCGGCACCCGGCGCTCAGGCCGCGGTCGCGGGGGACTGGGACAACGGAGGCCGTGACGACTCTTCCTACAGCAAGGAGCACAACGACGACACCAGCCACGAAGGGCCGCGTGGCGGGATGTACACGGGCGGCGGTGTACTCGCCGCGGCGAAGCTGAGCGACGTATGGGACTCGGACAGCGGCAGTGACAGCAAGTTCGATCCCGAGACCTACAAGGACAAGGACGAAGGTCAGGGCGGCAAGGGCGACAAGGGGGACAGCGGAGAGAAGGGGGACAGTGGCGACAAGGGGGATAGCGGAGACAAGGGCGATAGTGGCGACAAGGGGGACAGCGGAGACAAGGGTGACAGGGGGAGCGGCGAGGGCCGGGACGAGGGTGGCTCGTGGGGCGACGACGAGGACAGTGAGAAGCCGCACGGCGGTATGCACACCGGTGGCGGCGGCCTCGCGACGCCCGGGGTGACGGCCGGCGGACTGGCCGTCCTCGGTGTGACGGCCGCCGGTGCCTACGCGCTGCGGCGCAGGAAGGTCACCGGGTCCGTGTCCTGACGGGCTTACGCACACGGGAGCCGCGGCCGCCGACCGTCATGGGCGCGGCCGCGGCCCAGTGCCGCCCCTCCCGCTGCCGTGCCCGAGAAAGGTGACCTGCGATGGCAGCCGGCCCCTCCTCCCCGAACCCCGAGAACCCGAACCCCGACGCCCCGGATCCCGAGAACCCGGACGGCACCCGGCGCGCCGGACGGCTGCCCGTGTGGGGCGTGGCCGTCCTCCTCCTGGCCGTGGCGCTGCTCGGCGGCCACGGCAAGGCCTCCGACGCCTCGGGCGACACGCCGGCCGAGAGCGCGGACGCCGCCCCCTCGGGCGATGCGCGCCGGGCCGGCGAGGCGTTGCCCCGGTCCGCGCCGACCCGCCTGCTCATCCCGAAGATCGCTGTCGACGCCCCCTTCACCACCCTTACCCTCGCCCCTTCGGGCCAGCTCCAGCCGCCGCCCGCCGCCGACACCAACCTCGTCGGCTGGTACGCGGAGGGCCCGGCGCCCGGCGAGGCGGGTACCGCGATCATCGCCGGGCACGTCGACACCAAGACCTCGGCGGCCGTCTTCGTCCGGCTGGACGAACTGGAGCCCGGCGACCACTTCACGGTGCTCCGGGCCGACGACACGCAGGCGGACTTCGTGGTCGACAGCGCCGACACCTTCGCCAAGGACGACTTCCCCAGCGAACGCGTCTACGCGGACACCTCCCGTCCAGAGGTACGCCTGATCACCTGCGCCGGCGACTACGACCACAACGTGAAGGACTACATGGAGAATCTGGTCGTGTTCGGCCACCTCGTCTGATTCCGAACGCATGATCGCGTGTCGGGCAGTGCGGATCGGGCCATGGTCAGGGATGGGCAGCCATGAACGAGGTCATGATCGCCGTGAAGGGACATGAGAAGCGCTGCGCCTGCACCACACCGGCTGGCGGTCACCCGCCGGACCATGACCGAGACCCGGCTGGGCGACTGGACCCTGCCGCCCGGCACCGAACTCGCCTACTGCCAGCACGCCCTGCACCGCGACCCGGGCTTCTTCCCCGACCCTCCGGCCTTCGACCCGGACCGCTGGCTGAATGCCGAACAGGCGCTTCCGCAGGGCGCGTTGCTGCCGTTCGGTGCGGGCGAGCACAGGTGCATCGGCGACCGGTTCGCGGTGACCGAGCTGATCACCGCCGTCGCGACCGTGCTCCGGCGGGTACGGCTGGCGCTCGCCACCGGCCGGGGGCCCGGGCGACGGTCCGCTCCCGCACCCTCGTGATGAAGATACGGCGGCGCGCGGAGCGCGAATGAGCGCAGCGCGGGGACCGTCCGCGGGCGGCTGAGTGGGTCAGCCGCCCGTCGACTCCCGTACCACCAGGCGGAAGGGGCCGATGAACTCCTCCCGCTCCGGCCCGGGCCCGGCCGGGTCGATGCGTGCCGCCAGCAGGGCGACCGCGCGTTCGGCCATCAGGTCGTGGTCCGGGTCGACGGTGGACATGGAAGGGACGAGGTAGGCGCTCTCGTCGACGTTGTCGAAGCCGATCACCTTGACCCGCTCCGGCACCCGGAGTCCGGCGTCGGCGAGCGCGCGCAGCACGCCCATGGCCACCGTGTCCGTCACACAGAACACCCCGTCGAAATCGAGGCCGCCGGCCACCTTCTCCCGGATGCCGCGGGCGGCCTCCTCCATGGTGAGCGACTCGGTGGTCACCACCAGTTCCGGGTCGGCCGGCAGCCCCGCGGCCGCCAGCGCCCGCAGATATCCGGCGTGCCGCAGGCTCGACACATCGGCCTCGGTGCCCAGGCGTCCGCACACGAGGGCGATCCGCCGGCAGCCCCGCTCGACGAGATGGCGGGTCGCCGCCTCCGAGGCCGCCTCGTTCGGCATGGCGACATGGTCGACGGGCCCGCCGAAGAGCCGCTCGCCCAGGATCACCACCGGATGGTCGACCTCCAGCGCCCCGGCATCGGCCGGTCCCATCCCGACGGTGCTGAGGATGAGGCCGTCGTAGAGGCGGTTGCGGGACAGGGCGAGGGCCGCCAGCTCGTTCTCCCGGCGGGCGCCGGTCTGCTCGATGCTCACCCCGAGGCCGTGCCGGTCGGCCGCCGTGATGATCGAGGCGGCCAGCCGGCCGTAGTACGGGCGGTTGATCTCGGGGACCGCCAGGCAGATCGTCCCGGTACGGCCCTTGCGCAGATTGCGGGCGGCGACGTTGACCCGGTAGTCGAGCCGGGTCATCGCCTCCAGGACGCGGTCGCGGGTGGCCGGGCGGACGTTGGGGTGGCCGTTGATCACGTTGGAGACGGTCATCGCCGACACTCCGGCCGCCTTCGCCACGTCCTGGATCGTCGCCACGCTCACTCCCGCCTGCTGTCCTCGGCAAGACGATAGAGGGCCGCGCCATGGGCGGGCAGTTCGACGGTCAGCCGTCGGCCGTCGTGGGCGGTGTCGGTGCGGGTCCAGACCTCCCGGACCCGGTCGCGGGGCCCGGCCCCGATCGACCCCAGCGGCACCTCGAAGCGGCGCTCCTCGTCCGCCAGCGAGAACACCGCCGCATACCGGGTGTGCCCGTCGGTGTCCAGGGCGGTCCACAGCACCAGGTCCCGCTCCCGCAGCACCTCCCGGTTGCCGGTGCTGTGCCACAGGACGTCGAGCGCCTCGTCGTTGGTGAGCAGTGCGATGGTCTCGGGCCGGCTGGTGGGCAGGTCGCCGCCCATCATCAGCGGTGAGCGGGAGATCAGCCAGAGGGTGAGCAGACTGGTCTGCTCGGCGTGGGTGAGAGCCGACTGGCGGTCCGCGCCGCGTTCCGCTCGGATGCCGATGTGGCCCAGCGGCAGCATGTCGGCGTCGGCCCAGCCCTGTCGGCCCTGCCAGGGAGCCCAGCGGGCCATCCGCGCGAACTGTGCCTCGACGTCCTCCCAGCGGTCCCACAGGTCGTCGCAGACCCGCCACATGGTGGCGTGCTCCCGCAGGTGGTCGAGGCGCGCGAGGGACATGTCCGTGCCGGGGGAGAGACTCAGCTCGATCGGCCGCCCGCTGCGCTCGACGGCCCGGGCGTAGGCGGCGATCTCCCGCTCGTGGTAGGGGAAGAGCATGTCATCGGCCTTGACGAAGTCGACGCCCCACGCGGCGAATTGGGCCACCTGGCTGTCGTAGTAGGCCTGGGCGCCGGGATGGTCGTGGTCGAGGCCGTAGTTGTCGGAGTTCCAGGGGCACACGGAGTCGGTGTCGGCGACGTCGGCGGCCGTGAACTCCGTCCCGAGCACCGGGAGTTCCGCCTCGACCGCCCGCCGGGGGATGCCCCGCATGATGTGCAGCCCGAACCGCAGGCCCATGCCGTGCACTCGCCCGGCCAGCGGCCCGAACCCGGCCCCGTCCGCGGCGGAGGGGAACCTGTTCGGTGCGGGGAGCTGACGGCCGTGGGCGTCCAGGACGAGCGGGGCGTCCGGGTTGTAGCCGTGCGCCCGGGCGGTGGGCTCGTACCACTGGATGTCCACGACCACGGTGTCCCAGCCGTGCGGCAACAGGTGCTCGCGCATGAACTCCGCGTTGGCGAGGACCTCCTCCTCGGTGACGGTGGTGCCGTAGCAGTCCCAGCTGTTCCAGCCCGCCGGCGGCCGCAGGTGGCGCGGGGGCAGCGGGCGTGGGGATCGGGTCATGTGCGCACTCCTGGGGGTCAGCGCTGGTTCAGCGGGGCCTGGACGGTGACGAACGAGTGCGGCGGGAGGGAGACCCGAAGGCCGTGCGCGACCGCCGTGAGGTCCTCGAACGCCCGCGGAGCTACGGCCGTCGAGGCCTCTGGTGAGTTGTGGGCCTGGAGCTTGTCGGCCGTGAGGACGCGGGCGGTCGGCTCGCCCAGGGTGCCGCCGCGCAGGTCGAGGGTGACGTCGGCGGGTTCCTCGGCGTCGAGGTTGCTCAGCGAGATCAGGACCGTGCCGTCCTTGACGCTGGCGGAGGCGGAGAGGGTGTCGAGTTCGGCGTCCCCGACCCGGCGCCGGGTGCCCTCGCCGCTCAGGTGCACCGGAAGCGACGTCGCGTCCTGGTGGCCCTTGTTCATCTCGAAGACGTGGTAGGTCGGGGTCAGGACCAGGGCGTCGCCGTCGGTGAGCAGCATCGCCTGGAGCACGTTGACGGTCTGGGCGATGTTGGCCATGTGCAGGCGGGCGGCGTGCCGGTGGAAGATGTCGAAGTGGGTGCTCGCCACCAGCGCGTCCCGCAGGGTGTTCTGCTGGAAGAGGAACCCGGGGTTGGTGCCGGGCTCCACGTCCCACCAGGTGCCCCACTCGTCGAGGACCAGGCCGACCGTGCGGCCCGGGTCGTAGACGTCCATCACCGTGGAGTGGCCGGTGAGGATGCGGTCGATGCGGCGGGCGGACAGCATCGTGCGGTAGTAGTCGTCGGCGGTGAACTCGGTGGCGCTGCCCTTGGCCTCCCAGGGGCCGGAGAGCGTGTAGTAGTGCACGGACAGGCCCTGGAAGAAGTTCTTCGGGGTGGCCTCGCAGCCGAAGCAGCTGATCTGCTGCATCAGGGTCTCGGTCCACTTGTAGTCGGCGTCGGAGGCGCCCGAGGCGATGCGGTAGAGCTTGTTGTCGCCGTGGTCGCGGCAGTAGGTGGCGTACTGGCGGGCCAGGTCGGCGGAGTACTCGGCGCGCATGTTGCCGCCGCAGCCCCACGTCTCGTTGCCGATGCCCCAGTACTTCACCCGCCAGGGCTCCTCGCGCCCGTTCTCCTTGCGCAGCCGCACCATCGGGCTGTCGCCGTCCCGGGTGAGGTACTCCACCCACTCGCTCATCTCGCGGACGGTGCCCGAGCCGACGTTGCCGCTGATGTAGGGCTCGGCGCCGAGGAGTTCGCACAGGGCCATGAACTCATGGGTGCCGAAGTGGTTGTTCTCCTCGACGTTGCCCCAGTGCGTGTTGACCATCCGGGGCCGCTGCTCGCGCGGGCCGATGCCGTCCCGCCAGTGGTACTCGTCGGCGAAACAGCCGCCGGGCCAGCGGAGGTTGGGGATGTCCAGGGCGCGCAGTGCTGCCACGACGTCGAGGCGGATGCCGCCCTCGTTGGGGACGGGGGAGTCCTCGCCGACCCAGAAGCCCCCGTAGACGCAGCGGCCGAGGTGCTCGGCGAAGTGCCCGTAGAGGTGGCGGCTGATGGTCGGGCCTGCGATGTCGAGGTTGATGATCGCGTTGGCGGTGGGCACGCGGGTACTCCTGTCCGGGAAAGCCGATGTCCGATATTACGAACGACGTTCGCGGCGTCGTTTGTATCGATAAAAAGCTGCCATCGAGTCGTGAGTGCGTCAAGAGTGCGGACGGCCCGGCCACCCTGTGCGCACAGGGT
>NZ_JBHXSK010000059.1:0-72304 GCF_042716195.1 Streptomyces sp. NPDC058683 | reverse complement strand
CTCAACTCCCTCGCCCACTACCTCACCAAGGTCGGAACCACCGGCCAGAAAACAGAGCAGAACTAACCCTCAGGATTTCTGGCGCATCACACTAGCGACGCCGCCGGGCGCGGTCCGGGCGACGGCGCGGGCCGCTCGGCGGTGGGTCCGGGCGACGGCGCGGACGGTTCAGAGGTGGTGGGGCGGCTTCTCGTCGAGGAAGCGCTTGAGGTCCGCCGTGGAGTCCCCCTCGGAGCGTTCGCCCCAGCCACTGTCCGTGTCGTCCGACGACTGCCGGTCCAGCGGGTCATCGAAGATCAGCGCGGCCTTCGGGTCGCGCGGCTCGGGCTCGGGGACGGCAGTGCTCATGCCTCAAGGGTACGGTCCCGGGCCGGCCCCGTACGGTCCCGGCCCGGCCGAGGCGTCCGTCGACCCCAGGCCTGCCACCCGGTCCGACCGGCACCAGGCCGCACACGAGGCCGCGGATGCCGTGTCGACGCGAGAGGACGATGGCGCCGACCCCTTCACGGGGCCGGATCTGCTCACCGGGTTCCGCGCGTTCCTCGAGGAGCAGCTCAGTCAGCTGTTCGAGAGCAAGGAGCAGCCCGCAGACACCACGATGGTCTCCGAGCCGTCCCCGGAGGCCGTCCCGGCGGTCGCCTGCGTCGCGCGCCCGGGCGTCGCCCATGCCCGTGTGCACACCGTCCGTCCGGCAGTCCGGTCAGGACTCCGCCTGCGCCCCTCCCGCCGTTCTCACCGCCCTCCGCTCGTGAACTCCTGCACAAGCTTTCGCTGCCCTTTTCTGATGTGCTGGACGCATGACGTCGAGTTCCACTCCGGCGCCCGCTTCCCAGGGCGCGCCCCAGCCCCTCCGGCCGCTGCGCCGACTCACCGCGCGCGGGCGCGACGAAGCCCACCGCGTCGCCTCGCCGCTCGAGCTCTTCTTCGACCTGTGTTTCGTGGTGGCCATCGCACAGGCGGGTGGGGAGCTGGTGCACGCCGTCGCGGAGGGCCATCCCGGCGAGGGCATCCTGAACTACGCGATGCTGTTCTTCGCCATCTGGTGGGCCTGGATGAACTTCACCTGGTTCTCCTCGGCGTACGACAACGACGACGCGCTCTACCGGGTCGTCACCCTGATCCAGATCGCCGGCGTGCTGGTGCTGGCGGCCGGCGTCTCGCGGTCCTTCGCGGACCACGACTACATGGCGGTCTGGCTGGGCTACGTGATCATGCGGCTGGCGATGGCCGCGCAGTGGCTGAGAGCCGCACGATCGGCCGAGGGCGCGGAGCGAACGATGGCCCTCCGGTACGCGGGCGGCGTGCTGTTGTGCCAGGTCGGCTGGACGGGCCTGGTGCTGCTGCCGGGGGACGCGCGCGCCTGGGTGTTCCTGGTGATGGCGGTCGTCGAGATGTGTGTGCCGCTGTACGCGGAGAAGGCTTATGCCACCTCGTGGCATCCGCACCACATCGCCGAACGCTACGGGCTGTTCACGATCATCGTGCTCGGGGAGACGATCGCGGCGGCGACCGTCGCCGTGAAGTCGGCCCTGGCCGAGCATGACGCGCTGGCAGAGCTGTTGCCGATCGCGGCGGGCGGTCTGCTGATCGTCTTCTCCGCGTGGTGGATCTACTTCGTGGTGCCGATCCACGGTCATCTGCGCTCCAACAGGGAATCTTTCCTGTGGGGTTACGGCCACTACCTGATCTTCGCGGCGGCGGCCTCGATCGGCGCGGGCCTGGAGGTGGCCGTCGAGCAGGCGGTCGGCACCGCGCACATCTCGACGCTGGCCGCCTCGGCGGCCGTGACCCTGCCGACGGCGCTGTACCTGCTGACCGTGTGGGTGCTGCACTCGCGGTACTTCAAGATCGGCATCGCCCAGCAGCTGGTGCTGCCGATGACGTCGCTGCTGGTGATCTGCTGCACCTTCCTGGGCGACTGGGCGGTGCCTGCGGCGGGTCTGGTGTCGGCGCTGGCGGTGGCGACCGGGACGACTCTGACGGCGCGCACGGCCGGACGCGAGCGCCCGGCGGACGCCGCCGCGGCCGTCTCCTGACGCTCCGCGACGACGGCCGGCTGGGCCAGACTGGCCGTCATGACAGTTGACGCATTGACGGACGTGGCCGGGCTGCGGGTGGGACACGCGTCCCGCAGGGGCGACGGCTGGCTCACCGGCACCACGGTGGTGCTCGCTCCCGAGGGCGGCGCGGTCGCGGCGGTGGACGTGCGCGGCGGCGGTCCGGGTACCAAGGAGACGGACGCGCTCGACCCGCGCAACCTGGTGCAGCGGGTGGAGGCGATCGTGCTCACGGGCGGCAGCGCCTACGGGCTCGACGCGGCGTCCGGGGTGATGGCCTGGCTGGAGGAGCGGGGGCGCGGGGTGCGGGTGGGGGCGGATCCGGCGCACGTCGTGCCGGTGGTGCCCGCTGCCTGCGTCTTCGACCTGGGGCGGGGCGGGGACTTCCGGGCCCGGCCGGACGCGGCCACGGGGCGCGCGGCGGTCGAGGAAGCCGCGGCGAGCGCACCCGGGGCACCGGTGCGGGAGGGGTGCGTGGGGGCCGGTACGGGCGCCGTGGCCGGGGCGCTGAAGGGCGGGGTGGGCAGCGCGAGCGCGGTGCTGGAGTCAGGGATCACGGTGGCCGCGCTGGTGGTGGCCAACGCCGCCGGAGCGGTGATGGATCCCGAAACAGGCGTGCTGTACGGGGAGTTGTTCCAGGGGCGCGTGGCGTACCCCGAGGAGCGGGTGCACGCGGCCGCGCGCCGGCGGCTCGCCGAGGCCGCCGCCGAGAACGGGATCCCGCCGCTCAACACCACACTCGCGGTGGTGGCGACCGATGCCGACCTCTCGAAGGCGCAGGCGCAGAAGCTGGCCGGGACCGCGCACGATGGGATCGCGCGCGCCGTGCGGCCGGTGCACCTGCTGCACGACGGGGACACGGTGTTCGCGCTGGCGACGGGCGCGCGCCCGCTCGACGCGAGCCCGCTTGCGCTCAACGAGATCCTCGCGGCCGGCGCGGACCTGGTGACGCGCGCCGTCGTGCGCGCCGTGCGGGCCGCCCAGTCCGTGGCCGGGCCGGGCGGAGTGTGGCCGTCGTACGGGGAGTTGTACGGGCCGCGATGACGGCGGCGAGGGGCGCGCCCTGACTCTCACGCGCCCCCGCTGATTGTCCCGGTTCTGTCACGTGATGGCGTTCAGGGCCGTTCGGGGGAACCCGAACCCGCGCCGACGCCCTCTCTCTCCACGCACTGGAGCGGATCACGCACATCACAAGAACCTGGAGCAGCCCGTGACAACGCCGGACATTGCAGCGCGGCGCGCACTGGGGGCCTGTGCCGCCCTGATGGTCGGCGCCCTCACCCTGACCGCCTGTGGCGGCAACGCCAACGCCGACAGCGACGACAGCAAGGGCGGCGGGCAGGACAGCGCCGCCAAGACGTCGGCCGCGAAGATCCTGATCTCGGCGAAGGACGGTTCGACCGGCGCGTCCATCAACACGACCGGCGTGCAGGTCAGCGACGGCAAGCTGACCGTCGTGAAGATGACCGTGGCGGGGTCGGGGCAGGCCGTGGACGGCACCCTCTCGGCGGACGGCAGCACCTGGAAGCCGAAGGAACAGCTGGAGCGCGGCACGAAGTACGAGATATCGGCGACCGCCAAGGATCCCAAGGGGCTCACGGCGGCGGCCAACTCCATCTTCACCACCGTCAATTCGGCGAACAGCTACATCGGCACGTACACGCCGGACAACGGGACGACGGTCGGTGTGGGGATGCCGGTGTCGTTCAACTTCGACAAGGTCATCAGCGACAAGAAGGCCGTGCAGTCGCACATCACGGTGACGTCCAGCAGCGGCCAGCAGGTGGTGGGGCACTGGTTCGGGTCACAGCGGCTCGACTTCCGGCCGCAGGACTACTGGAAGGCCGGCTCCAAGGTCACGATGAAGATCGACCTGGACGGCGTCGAGGGCGCGAACGGTGTCTACGGGGTGCAGAAGAAGACGGTGACCTTCACCGTCGGGCGTTCGCAGGTCTCCACGGTCGACGCGAACACGCAGACCATGACGGTGGTCCGGGACGGCAGGACGCTCAAGTCGGTGCCGGTGTCGACGGGCAGCCCGGAGCACACGACGTACAACGGGCAGATGGTGATCTCCGAGAAGTTCACCCAGACCCGGATGAACAGCCAGACGGTCGGCCTGGGCGGGGAGTACGACATCCCGGACGTGCCGCACGCGATGCGGCTGACGCAGTCGGGGACGTTCATCCACGGCAACTACTGGTACAACAAGGGCAACCCGCCGTTCGGCCGCGAGGGCACCAGCCACGGCTGTGTGGGGCTCGCGGACGTGCAGGGCGCGCAGGGTGACACGACGGCCAAGTGGTTCTACGACAACTCCCTCATCGGGGACGTCGTGATCGTGAAGAACTCGCCCGACAAGACCGTGCAGCCGGACAACGGGCTCAACGGGTGGAACCTGTCGTGGAGCGAGTGGACCGCGGGAAGCACGGTCTGACCGGCTGGTTTTGACAGATCGCCGGGCCGCGCGGGAACTTTTCGCGCGGCCCGCGTGTTTTCCCGGCATACGTTTTCTCGGTTCCCGGACATGATGTCCGACCGAGGGGCTACGGTATGCACCCACAAGGTGACATGCAGCAACGCCGGGAGAAACCTTGAGCGTTCCGTACGAGACGGCAGCGTACGAACCAGCCGAGTCGCCCGAGTCTCCGGAGGAGCATCTCGCGCGGCTCCTCGGCCGTGCCCTGAACTCCTTCGAACTGCCCGACGAGGCGATAAGGCAGCTGGACTGCGCGCTGGCGCACGACAGTTCGCTGCACTCCGCGCACCACAGCGCGGGGCTGCACCGGGAGACGTACCGGCACACCTGGCTGCTCGCCGACGGATCGGCGGTCACTCTGTGGGAGCTCGTGCACAACACCGCGCCGGGCAGCGACCCGCAGGCCGAGGTGTACGTCGACGAGGAGGAGCTGCGGGCCGCGACGGCGCGGCTGCCGTTGCCGCCGGACACCCCGGACTTCGAGCTGCCGGTGCTGATGACGCTGGCGGCGGTCCCCGAACCCCGGCACGTGTACGTGCCGGACGACTCGGCGGACCACGCGCGCCGGCTTCTGCGCCGTGCGGAGAACACCGACCGGCCGGACACGCAGACGGCTCAGGTGCTGGCGACGGCGTTCGCGCACCAGATCACCCAGGCGTTCGGACGGCCCGGGCGGGCAGGTCGGACCGGCTTGAGCTTCTCGCTCTACGAGCACGCGTTCCTGCTGAGCGACGGCCGGGAGCTGTCCCTGTGGGAGGTCGAGCACACGTCGACGCCGGACGGCCGGCACATGTGCGAGGTGTACCCGTCGGAGGACGCGGCCCGGGAGGCCATGGAGCGGCGGGCGGCGCGGCGGGCCTGAGCCGAGCGCGCCCCGCCCCACCGCGCCTCAGCGGCGGCCGAGTCGGCGTACCAGGCCGGCGAATGCGTCCTGTTCGGCGGGGGTGAGTTCCACGGCCTCCCGTGGCGGGCCGGCCTGGAGCGGGTGCGGGTGGCCGGGGAGGACACGGGCCGTGTGCCAGGCGTTGGCCCCCCGGCGGGTGTGGCGCAGCACGCGCATCAGGACGACCACCCAGGCGACGGTCGCCAGGGCGAGGGCGGCCACTCCGATCAGCTGGAGGGGCGCGACGTGCTCAGGCATGCGTCCCAGTACACACCACGGTCCGGGACTTTGGTCCCGGACCGTGACGTATCTCGCAGGTGCCGTGAACAACTCACAGCGAATCAAAGGGACAAGAGGGTGCGGGTGATCAGGCCGCGACGGGCTGCTTGGTCTCCTTCGTGGTGGCGGCCGGGCCGGCCGCGGAGCCGCCCGCCGGAGTCTGCGCGGCCGGCTTGCGCAGGCCCTTCAGGATGACGACCAGGGCCGTGGTGACACAGACACCGGCGGCGATGGCGATCAGGTAGAGGAACGGGTTGCCGATCAGCGGGACCACGAAGATGCCGCCGTGGGGGGCACGCAGGGTGGCGCCGAAGGTCATCGACAGGGCGCCGGTGACCGCGCCGCCGACCATCGAGGACGGGATGACGCGCAGCGGGTCGGCGGCCGCGAACGGGATCGCGCCCTCGGAGATGAAGGAGGCGCCCAGGACCCAGGCGGCCTTGCCGTTCTCGCGCTCGGTCTCGGTGAAGAGCTTGCCGCGCACGGTGGTGGCCAGGGCCATCGCCAGCGGCGGGACCATGCCGGCCGCCATGACCGCGGCCATGATCTTCATCGCGGAGTCACTGGGGTTGGAGACCGCGATACCGGCGGTGGCGAAGGTGTACGCGACCTTGTTGACCGGGCCACCGAGGTCGAAGCACATCATCAGGCCGAGCAGGGCGCCGAGCAGGACGGCGTTGGTGCCGGTGAGGCCGTTCAGCCAGTCCGTCATGCCCTTCTGGGCGGACGCGATGGGTTTGCCGATGACGACGAACATCAGGAAGCCGACGATCGCCGAGGAGATCAGCGGGATCACCACCACCGGCATGATGCCGCGCAGTGCTGCCGGGATGTTGACCTTCTGGATGCCCATCACCACCGCACCGGCGATCAGACCGGCCGCCAGGCCGCCGAGGAAGCCGGCGTTGATGGTGAGGGAGATCGAGCCGCCGACGAAGCCGGGGACCAGGCCCGGCCGGTCGGCCATGCCGTAGGCGATGTAGCCCGCCAGGACCGGCACGAGGAAAGCGAAGGCCACGCCGCCGATCTGGAAGAACAGCGCGCCCCAGCTGTCGGCCTGTGTCCACATGAAGTGGTCCATGACCGACGGCGCCTTGTTGATCTTGTATCCGCCGATCGCGAAGCCGATGGCGATCAGCAGACCGCCGGCCGCGACGAACGGGACCATGTAGCTCACGCCGGACATCAGCCACTTGCGCAGCTTGGTGCCATAGCCCTCGCCGGCGTCCCCGGCGCGTTCGACCGGCGTGGCCGGCGCGGAACCGGAGGTCGCCTCGCCGCGGGCCGCCCTCTCGCGGACCTCGCCGATCAGTTCGGCGGGGCGGTTGATGCCCGCCTTCACGCCGACGTCGACGGTCGGCTTGCCGGCGAAGCGGTCCTTGTCGCGGACGGGCACGTCGTGCGCGAAGATCACGCCGTCCGCCGCCGCGATGACCCCGGGGTCGAGCCGGGTGAAACCGGCCGAGCCCTGCGTCTCGACGACGAGTTCGACGCCCGCCTCGCGGCCCGCGTTCTCCAGGGACTCGGCCGCCATGTAGGTGTGGGCGATGCCGGTGGGGCAGGAGGTGACGGCGACGATACGGAAGGGGCGCTCGGCAGTCGTGTCCGCGCCGGAGCCCGGAGTGGTCGCCTGCGCCGTGTCTGCCGCTGCGACGCCGGCGGAGGCCGCCGCCGGCGTCGCAGCGGTGTTCTGGGAGGCGCTCACGGCGCCCTCAGCGGCGCTCGCAGCGCCGTCCGCGCCCTTCGCGGGGGTCTCGTCCCCGCGGATCAGCGCCGCAGCCGTCTCCGCGTCGCCCGCCGACCGCAGCGCGTCCGTGAACTCGCTGTTCATCAGCTGGCGGGCCAGCGAGGAGAGGATCGTGAGGTGGGCGTCGTCGGCGCCGGCGGGGGCCGCGATCAGGAAGACGAGGTCGGCGGGGCCGTCCGGCGCGCCGAAGTCGATGCCGGCGGCGCTGCGCCCGAAGGCGAGCGTCGGCTCGGTGACGTGGGCGCTGCGGCAGTGCGGGATGCCGATGCCGCCGTCGAGACCGGTCGGCATCTGGGCCTCGCGGGCGGCCACGTCGGCGAGGAAGCCCTCCAGGTCGGTCACCCGGCCCAGGGCCACCATGCGCTCGGCGAGGGCGCGCGCCGCCGCTTCTTTGGTGTCGGCGGACAGGTCGAGATCGACCAGGTCCGCGGTGATCATGTCGCTCATCGCGGGCTCCTATGCACGCGTGTCGCCCGGGATGTGGGGTGGGCGAGGGTGGGGACGGGGGTGCCGTGGGGGGCGGGGTGGGAGACGGGGCAGGGGAAGCCCCGCCTCCCGGGGACGGCAGGGCGGCTCAGGGTGCCCCGTCGACCCGTCGGCGCGGCGAGTAAGGAGGAACCTCGCCGCTCCTGGGCGGGTTGTGAGCGGGCGGCGCCGGTGGGAGACACGGCCGCGTGCGGGGTCTTATGAGCGTTCATGACACCGGCTCCGTCAGTTCGCGGTCGACGGGGACGCGGTCGGTGACGGTCACCGCCGTGGGGTCCAGGTCGGCAGGGGTAGGCATGACGCTGCCGGGCAGCTGGACGGCGGCGGCGCCGTGGGCGACGGCGGAGGCGAGAGCCTTGGGGCCGCTGCCGCCGGCGATGAGGAATCCGGCGAGGGAGGAGTCACCGGCGCCGACGTTGCTGCGGACGGTGTCCACGCGGGCGCTCGCGAACCAGGCGCCCGCGTCCTCCACGAGGAGCTGGCCGTCGGCGCCCAGGCTCGCGAGGACGGCGCGTGCGCCCATGCCGCGCAACTCCTCGGCCGCCTTCAGCGCGTCGCCGACCGTCGCCAGGGGGCGCCCGACGGCCTCCGCGAGTTCCTCGGCGTTCGGCTTCACCACGTCCGGGCGCTCGCGCAGCGCTTCCAGCAGCGCACGACCCGAGGTGTCCAGCGCGATGCGCGCGCCCCCGGCGTGTGCCTGGGCGACCACATCGGCGTACCAGGACGGCGCGAGCCCCCGGGGCAGGCTCCCGCAGCACGCGATCCAGTCCGCGTCACGGGACTGCTCGCGCACCGTCTCCAGGAGCAGTTCCTGCTCCGCCCGCGAGAGTTCCGGACCCGGCGCGTTGATCTTGGTGAGCACCCCGTCGGACTCCGCGAGGGCGATGTTCGAGCGGGTGGCTCCGGCGACCGGGACCGGCGCGACCTCGATGCCCTGCGCGTCGAGCAGGTCGGACACGAGCGCGCCGGGCGCACCCCCCAGGGGCAGCACGGCGACCGTGCGCCGGCCGGCGGCCGCCACGGCGCGTGAGACGTTCACGCCCTTGCCGCCAGGGTCCATGCGTTCACCGGTGGCGCGGATGACCTCGCCGCGCTCCAGGGAGGGGACCTCGTAGGTGCGGTCGAGGGAGGGGTTGGGGGTGACGGTGAGGATCATGGCCGTACCGCTCGTGCTGTTCGTCGCGCTCGTGCCGCTCGTCGCGCTCGCGCTGTTCGTGGTGCTCATGCTCGTACTACTTCCGTGCCGCCGCGCTCGATGGCGGCGGCGTCCTCGGGGCTCAGCCCGCTGTCGGTGATCAGCAGGTCCACGTCGCTCAGGTCGCCGAAGCGGGCGAAGTGCTCCTGGCCGTGCTTGGCGGAGTCGGCGAGCAGGACCACCCGGCGGGCCGCGGCGACGGCCGCCCGCTTGACCGCGGCCTCGGCGAGGTCGGGGGTGGTGAGGCCGTGGTCGGCGGAGAAGCCGTTGGCTGCGACGAAGAGGACGTCCGCGCGGATCTCGCTGTACGCGCGGAGCGCCCAGGCGTCCACGGCGGCGCGCGTGCGGTGCCGTACGCGCCCCCCGACCAGATGGAGCTGGATGCCCGGGTGGTCGGCGAGGCGGGCCGCGATCGGCAGGCTGTGCGTGACGACGGTGAGGGACGCCTCCAGCGGGATGGCCCCGGCCAGGCGGGCGACCGTCGTGCCGGCGTCGAGGATCAGGGTGCCCTCGGTCGGCAGTTCCGAGACGGCGGCCTTGGCGATGCGGTCCTTCTCGTCGGCCGAGGTGGACTCGCGTTCGGCGAGGTCCGGCTCGAAGTCGAGGCGGCCGGCCGGGATGGCACCGCCGTGCACCCGGCGGACCAGACCGGCGCGGTCCAGGGCTTTCAGGTCGCGGCGGATCGTTTCCGCGGTGACCTGGAACTCCTCGGCGAGCGACACGACGTCCACCCGGCCGCCGTCACGGGCGAGCCGGAGGATCTCCTGCTGCCGCTCCGGTGCGTACATGCCCTGCGCCTCCGCTCCAAGATACGTCCGACTGATGTCCGGCTCATGTCCGACTGCGTCTGACTCGTGCCCGAACTTGTGGTTTCGCTGGAGGCTACGCCCGGATTTCCAGAAAGTAAACAGGTTCGGGCATGGATCGGGCGTGATCGGACCTCCGGGCTGTTCCGAGGGGCAGGCGGGGAGCGCGGGAGGCATCACAAGCCCCGGAGGCATCAGGCCCTCGCGCATGCCGAAGGGCCCGGCACCGGGAGGCGCCAGGCCCTTCGGCGGGGGGCGCGCTCAGTGGACGAGCGCGCCCTCCTCCTTCGTTCGCGCCGGGAGGGGCTCCTGCGCGCCACCGCCCTCCAGGTCCGCGCCACCGCCCTCCAGGTCCGCGCCGCCGCCCTCCACGTGCTGCGCCGGGCGCTTCGGCAGGGCGGACATCAGCAGGAACATCACGGCCATGACGGCGGCCACCCAGAACAGCGCGTGCTGGAACGCGTTCACGAAGGCCGGACCGACCCGGGCGGAGGTCAGGCGGTCGTCGACGACGCCGAAGAAGACGACCGAAACCAGGCCGAGGCCGAGCGCGTTGCCCATCTGCTGCACGGTGTTGATCAGTCCGGAGGCGGAACCGGCGTGCTCGCGCGGCACCTCCGACAGCACCGCGTCGGTCAGCGGGGCGACGATCAGGCCCATGCCCACACCCATCACGACCAGCGGCAGGACCATCTGCCAGGAGGCGATGGCGAGGCCGTAGCGATCGGACTCCCAGATGTAGAGCAGGACGCCGAGGCCCATCAGCAGGGCGCCCGCCTGGAGCACCTTGCGGCCGAAGCGCGGGACCAGTTTCTGCACGGACAGGCCGGCCGCGACGGAGACGGCGATCGAGAACGGCACCCCGGTCAGGCCCGCGTGCAGCGGGGTCCAGCCGAGGCCGACCTGCATGTAGAGCGTCCAGACCAGGAAGAAGATGCCGAGCGCGACACCGAAGACGGTCTGCACGGCGATGCCTGCGGCGAAGCTCTTCACCCGGAACAAGGACAGTTCGATGAGCGGGGAACCGTCGCGGGCGGCCTTGCGGCGTTCGTACGCCACCAGCGCACCGAAGACGACGAACGCCCCCGCCATCGACGCGTACCCCCACAGCGGCCAGCCCAGCTCGCGGCCGCGGGTCAGCGGGTAGAGCAGCATCAGCAGTCCGAGGGTCACCAGGGCGACACCGACGAGGTCGAGCTTCAGGGCGTGCGGGGCCTTGGATTCGCTGATGTAACGGCGCCCGAGGAGAAGGGCCGCGACGCCGACCGGGAGGTTGATGAGGAAGATCGGACGCCATTCGAGGCCGAGGATGTTCCACTCCGTCAGGAGGGCGCCGAGCAGCGGGCCGGAGACCGCGCCCAGGCCGACGATCGCGCCGAACAGGCCGAAGACCTTGCCGCGTTCGTGTGCCGGGAAGGTGGCGTGCACGATCGACAGGACCTGCGGGACCATCATCGCGGCCATGCCGCCTTGCAGGATGCGGGCGGCGACCAGCATCTCCGGGTTGGCGGCGAAGCCGCACAGGGCCGAGGCGAGGGTGAAACCGCCGACGCCGATGAGGAAGATCCTTTTACGTCCGTGAATGTCGCCGAGGCGGCCGCCGGTGATCAGGCCGGCCGCGAAGGCGAGGGCATAGCCGGCGGTTATCCACTGGATCTGGCTGAAGGAGGCGTGGGCGGTCCGCTGGATGGACGGGATGGCGATGTTGACGATCGTGACGTCGACCAGGTCCATGAAGGCGGCGGTCATGACGATGGCCAGGGCGAGCCAGCGGTGCGGTGCGCCGGGTGCGCCCGACGTCTCGAGCGCCGTGGGGGTCGCTGTGGTGGGTTGCGTGCGGGTTCGCTGTAGTGGAGTGCGCAGTTCCCCGCGCCCCTTTGCGGCGTTGTCGTCAACGGAAGTCATGTCGTCAACGTAGGACGCGAATAGGCCAGATCCTGTCCTAGTCGTACGGCATCCTCTGGTGCATGACGACGGACACTCCGGCTCGGCTTCTGCACCTCCTCTCTCTTCTCCAGACGCCCCGCGAGTGGCCCGGCGGTGAACTCGCCGAACGGCTCCGGGTGTCCCGGCGCACCGTGCGGCGGGACATCGACCGGCTGCGGGAACTGGGGTATCCCGTGGAGGCCAGCAAGGGCGCCGACGGCGGGTACCGGCTGGTCGCCGGGAAGGCGATGCCACCGCTGCTCCTCGACGACGAGGAGGCGGTGGCCATCGCGGTCGGGCTGCGCGCCGGGGCGGGACATGCCCTGGAGGGGGTGGACGAGGCGTCCGTACGGGCGCTGGCGAAGCTGGAGCAGGTGCTGCCGGCCCGGCTACGGCACCGGGTGGCCACGCTTCAGGCCGCGACCATGCCGCTGACCAGCGGGGACGGGGCGAGTATCGCGCCGGAGACGCTGACCGTGATGGCGTCGGCGGTGGCGGGACAGGAGCGGTTGCGGTTCGCCTACCGGGCGGCGGACGGAAGCGAGACGCGGCGGCAGGCCGAGCCGTACCGGCTGGTGTCGACGGGACGGCGGTGGTACCTCGTGGCGTACGACCTCGATCGCGACGACTGGCGGACGTTCCGGGTCGACCGGGTGAGCGAGCCGTTCGCGACCGGGGCGCGGTTCGCTCCGCGGGAGATGCCGACGGGGAGCGCGGCGGAGTTTCTGCGCCGGTCGATCCAACGGCAGCAGGAGACGTACGAGTTCGTGATCGCGTTCGCCGGGACGGTGGAGGAGGTGGGGGCCCGGGTGCCGGGGTGGTTGGGGGCGCCGGTGGACGAAGGGGGTGGGTGGTGTGTGGTGCGGGGGACGAGCGGGGATCCGGTGGAGTGGCTGGCGGTGCGGTTGGTGATGGCGGGAGGTGAGTTCGTGGTGCGGGAGCCTCGGGAACTCGTGGAGTGTGCAAGGGAGTTGGGGCGGCGGTTGGTTCGGGCCGGCGGGGGCGCGTGAGGGGAGGAGCGGGGGCGCGTGAGGGGGCGGGCGGAGGGGCGCCTCCCCGGCCCTCGGCGCCGGCGCCGGGGAGTCGGCTCGAACAGCCGTACCGGCTAAGCCTGCTCCGCCCAGGCGAACCCGCGCAGATCCCCCAGGTTCCGCAGCGCCAGCGCCGCCGGTCCCGCCGCGCCCGACGGGGACGCCGTGCCCGCCGCCCAGGACTCCACCGCCACCCGGACCGCCGCGCTGGCCACCGCCGCGGTGAAACGGAGGCGTGGAGTGAGGGCAACGTTGTCGGGTGCGGTGCGCTCCGCCAGGATCGTCGCCAGGAGGTCTTCCGAGGACTGGCAGACCTCCGCCCACACCTTGCGCAGGGCCGGACTGGTGTCGGCGAGGTGGATCAGGGTGCGCACCCATTCCCAGGACGCCGCGGAGACGCCCGCGCCGGGGGTCAGGGTGTGGTGGACGGCGTGTTCGAGTGCCTCGGGGACCGAGAGGGCCGCCGGGGCCGACCGTACGGCCTCCGCCCAGCGCTGGGCGCCCGCCGCGTAGAGCGGGGCGACCGCCTCCTCCTTCGTGGCGAAGTAGCGGTAGAACGTGCGGGGGGCGATGCCGGCGGCGTGTGCGATGTCCTCGGCGCGGGTGGCCCGCAGGCCCTGCCGTACGAAGAGGCCCGCGGCGGCCCTGGCGATCTCCATGCGGGTCTCCGCCTTGCGCCGCTCGGTCAGGGAGACACCGGGAGGATCCTGCCGAGGGGTGTTGCCGGTGGTGCTGGGGGTGCTCACCTCGGCAGGCTATGCCGCTATGGCAGAATCTGCCATCCGGCGGTTCACCCCGTGGTTCAGGTACGGGGTGGGCCGCCGTTCCAGCATGCCGGGGAGAGACAGGACCCGGCAAACGCGCCGAGCAGGGTGGGCGGTTCGAGCCGCCCGCGCCGCCCGGCCATGGCGGGCGGGTCGACCGCGCCGAGTCATATCGAGCAACCGCGGAACAGCCGCCGAGCCGTATCGGGCAACCGCGGAACAGCCGCCGGGCCGTCGCCGGACCATCGCCGAGCAATTGCCGAGCAATGGAGCCGGGCTCCGGCACCCGGGGGGGGTTAGGCGCCGAAGCCCGGCTCTGCGGAAGTCCCGGCGCCGGGGGGATGGCGCGTCGGGACATGGCTCACTGAGGGGTGGTCATACGTCGTCGTCAGAGGTCGGCGCGCTCTCCTGAGCCGACCCCGCCCCGGCCGGGGCCCTCAACTCCCCGGCCCGGAATGGTTGTTCCCTACACGCGGAGCCTTGAAGCGGCGGTACCGCGCCATGTTTGCGCCGTCTTTCGCCACCCGGCGCACGCGCCCGGCGTGAACGGTTCCACGCACGCCCCCAGGCTCACGAGCCCGCACACACCCGGGAGCCCCCACGGACCCGCGCATCCTCGCGAACCGCGCGCACCCCTGCGGACGCGGGAGCCCCACGCGCACGAGCCCCCTCGCCTCGCACTCCCTTACGCCGCCGGCTCGAACCCCGTGCTGCGGGCCAGCTTCTTCAGCTCCAGCAGCGCGTGCTTCTCGATCTGGCGGATGCGCTCGCGGGTCAGGCCGTGCTCCTTGCCGACCTCGGTCAGCGTGCGCTCGCGGCCGTCCTCGATGCCGTACCGCATCTTGATGATGGAGGCCGTGCGCTGGTCCAGGCGGCCGATCAGGTCGTCCAGTTCCTCGCTGCGCAGCAGGGTCAGGACGGACTGCTCGGGGCTGACCGCCGACGTGTCCTCGAGGAGGTCGCCGAACTGGGTCTCGCCCTGGTCGTCCACCGCCATGTTGAGGGAGACCGGGTCACGGGCCCAGTCGAGGACGTCGATGACTCGCTCCGGGTTGGAGCCGAGCTCGGCGGCGATCTCGGCGGGCTCCGGGTCGCGGCCGTGCTCGCGGTTGAACTCGCGCTGCACGCGCCGGATCCGGCCCAGCTCCTCCACCAGGTGGACGGGGAGCCGGATGGTCCGGGACTGGTCGGCGATGGAACGGGTGATCGCCTGACGGATCCACCAGGTGGCGTACGTCGAGAACTTGAAGCCCTTGCGGTAGTCGAACTTCTCGACGGCGCGCACCAGACCGGCGTTGCCCTCCTGGATCAGGTCGAGGAGGGGCAGGCCGCTGCGCGGGTAGCGTCGGGCGACGGCCACGACCAGGCGGAGGTTGGAGCGGATGAAGACGTCCTTGGCCCGCTCGCCGGCGGCGTCGAGCGCCTCCAGCTCCTCGCGGGTGGCGTCCGACCCGGACTCCTCCTCGCCGTCGAGGACCTGCCGCGCGAACACCCCCGCCTCAATGGTCTGGGACAGCTCGACTTCCTTGGCGGCGTCGAGGAGCGGTGTGCGCGCGATCTCGTCGAGATACATGCCGACCAGATCGCGGTCGGCGATCTCGCCGCCATGGACGCGGCGAACACTGCTTGCCGAGTCGGCCGTCTCGCCGGTGGCGGACTGACGACGGGCGACGGCACGGGTTGCCATGCGGTGCTCCCTTGCGATGGTGGGCGGGCGGGGTGGTCCTATCCGGTTCTTCTCGGTCTTCCGGTGGATGCTCGGCGCTCGGCTCGCGGCGCCGCGGAAGTCCACTCCTGGAACTCCCGGCGTCCTGGTCGGGTGCCCGGCATCCGAAGGAAACAACGACTGGAATCCGGACAGAATTCCCATGCCTCCCCCCGATTTTTCTGATCATGCAGTACCCTGTGCGACCGACCGAGGGGGCACGATGTCGTCGCAACGTACAGAGGTGCAGGTCAGGCCCGGAGTCGAGGGGGACCTCGAAGCCCTCACGAACCTCTACAACCACTACGTACGTGAGACGTCCATCACCTTTGACACGGTGGCCTTCACGCCGGAAGAGCGTCGTGCGTGGCTGCTCTCCCACCCGGAAGACGGCCCGTACCGGCTGATGGTTGCCACGTCGGCGGACTCACAGGAGATTCTCGGGTACGCCACATCCAGCCCTTACCGCGCGAAACCCGCCTACGGCACCTCGGTGGAGACCACCGTCTACGTCGCCCCGGACGCCGGCGGCCGCGGCATCGGCACGCTCCTGTACGACGCCCTCTTCGAGGCGCTCGCGGGCGAGGACCTGCACCGCGCCTACGCGGGCGTCGCGCAGCCGAACGAGGCGTCCACCCGGCTGCACGAGCGCTTCGGGTTCCGGTACGTCGGCACGTACCGCGAGGTGGGCCGCAAGTTCGGCCGCTACTGGGACGTGGCCTGGTACGAGCGCCCGCTCTAGCCACCGGCACGAGCAGCTGGCAGCAGCGGCCGGGTCAGCCGAACTGCACCGACCGCTTCGCCATCCCCATCCAGAACCCGTCGATCACCGACTTCTGCGCGTCCAGCTCGCCGCCGGCCTCCGCCGCGCCCATGGTGACGAAGAGCGGGGCGAAGTGCTCGGTGCGCGGGTGGGCGTAACGGCCGGCCGGGGCCTTGTCGAGGAAGTCGAGGAGGGCGTCCCAGTCACGCTCCTCCAGCGCCCGGTGTCCCCAGTCGTCGAACTCCGAGGACCAGGAGGGCACGCCGGCCCCGGTGTGGCGCAGGGCGGCCAGGTTGTGGGTGAAGAAGCCGGAGCCGACGATCAGCACGCCCTCGTCGCGCAGCGGGGCGAGCCGGCGGCCGATCTCCATCAGGCGGACCGGGTCGAGGGTGGGCATGGAAATCTGGAGGACAGGGATGTCCGCGGCCGGGAACATCTCCACCAGGGGCACGTAGGCGCCGTGGTCGAGTCCGCGGTCCGGGATGTCCTGCACGGGGGTGCCGGGGGCGCGCAGCAGCTTGCGTACGGACTCGGCGAGCGCGGGTGCGCCGGGGGCCGCGTACCGCACCTGGTAGTAGTGCTCGGGGAAGCCCCAGAAGTCGTAGACGAGGGGGACGGTCTGTACGGCACCGAGGGCGAGGGGGGCCTCCTCCCAGTGCGCCGAGACCATCAGGATCGCCTTGGGGCGGGGCAGGCCGGCGCTCCAGGCGGCCAGTTCGCCGGGCCAGACCGGGTCGTCGGCGAGCGGCGGCGCGCCGTGGCTCAGATAGAGGGCGGGCATGCGCTCCCCGGCAGCGGCGGATCGCTCCTGTGCGGCGGCGGTCATGACGGCGGCTCCCTCCACGGACGGGAACCCCCAGGGCCCCATGTTCCCTATGTCCCTATGTTTTAACTCTCAAGCTTTCCGTGGAACACCCTACGCCCCACTTGTTTAACCTTCAAGGAGAGGCTCGTACAGTGGGATACATGAATACGGCATCCACATCCGCGACCGCCGAACGGCACCGCTGGCTCAGCGACGACGAACAGCGCGTCTGGCGCTCGTATCTGCACGCCACGACCCTGCTGGAGGACCACCTGGACCGTCAGCTCCAGCGGGACGCGGGGATGCCGCACATCTACTACGGCCTGCTCGTCGGGCTCGCCGAGGCGCCCGGGCGGCGGCTGCGGATGACCGAACTGGCCATGGGGGCGAAGATCACCCGGTCCCGGCTCTCGCACGCCGTCGCGCGCCTGGAGAAGAACGGCTGGGTACGCCGGGAGGACTGCCCCTCCGACAAGCGGGGCCAGTTCGCCGTCCTGACCGACCAGGGCGCCGAGGTGCTGCGGCGCACCGCGCCGGGCCATGTGGCCGCCGTACGGCAGGCACTGTTCGAGCGGCTGACCCCCGAACAGCAGCAGGCCCTCGGCGAGATCATGCAGATCGTCGCCGAGGGCCTGCAGCCCAACGAAGCGGGCGCGGACCTGCCCTGGCTCCGCTGAGGAAGCTCAGCAGGCTCAGGACAGGTCCGCGTGCGGGTACCCGGTCGACCGGTGGCCGGTCAGTGGTCGCTCAGTGGTTCGCTCAGAGGCTCAGTGGGCGACCACCGGGACCGCCACCTCGTCCTCCGCGCCGTCACCCGAGGCCACCGTCGTGGTGTCCGGCTTGCCGGCGTTGACGAAGGCCACCACGACCACCGCGGCCAGCACCAGCATGCCGACGGCGACCCAGATCGCGTTGGCGTAGCCGTGCACCGCGCCCTCCATCTGGACCAGCTGCTGCTGCGGCTTGGAGGTCGCGGTGGCAATGTGGTCCTTGATGTACGACGTCGTCGCGGACGCGGCGATCGTGTTCAGCAGGGCGGTGCCGATCGCGCCGCCCACCTGCTGCGAGGTGTTGACCATCGCGGAGGCGACACCGGCGTCCCGGGGCTCGACGCCGAACGTGGCCAGGGACATGGCCGGCATGAACGCCGTACCCATGCCGAGACCGAGCAGCAGCATCGCCGGCAGGATCGTCGAGGCGTACGACGAGCCGATCTCCATCTGGGTCATCACCAGCATGCCGACCGCGGCGACCAGGAAGCCGGGGCCCATCAGCGCCCGGGCCGGGACCCGGGTCATCAGACGGGTACCGATCTGGGTGGAGCCGACCATCATGCCCGCGATCATCGGCAGGAACGCGAAGCCGGTCTTGATCGGCGAGAAGCCCTTGATGACCTGGAGGTAGTAGGTCAGGAAGAGGAACGTGCCGAACATCGCGATGATCGCGATACCGAGGGAGAGGTAGATACCGCCGCGGTTGCGGTCGAGGACCACGCGCAGCGGCAGCAGCGGAGCCTTGACCCGGGTCTCGGTGACGACGAACGCGACCAGCAGCACCACGGAGGCGACGAACAGGCCGATCGTGGTGGCGTCGCCCCAGCCGTCGGACTCGGCGCGGGTGAAGCCGTAGACCAGGGAGACCAGGCCCAGGGTGGACAGGAGCACGCCGGGGATGTCGAGCGGGTTGCGGTTACGGCCGCCCTCCGGCTCGCGGATGACGAAGTACGCGCCGAGCGCGGCGACGATGGCGAACGGGATGTTCACGAAGAACGTCCAGCGCCAGTCCAGGTACTCGGTGAGCACACCGCCGAGGATGAAGCCGACGGCGCCACCGCCACCGGCGATCGCACCGTAGATGCCGAACGCCTTGGCACGCTCCTTGGCGTCCGTGAACATCACGGCGAGCAGGGAGAGCGCGGCCGGGGCGAGCATGGCACCGAAGACACCCTGGAGGGCGCGGGCGCCGAACATCATCGCGCCGGTGGTCGCCGCGCCGCCGAGCGCGGAGGCGGCGGCGAAGCCGGTCAGGCCTATGACGAAGGCCCGCTTACGGCCCCACAGGTCGGCGATCCGGCCGCCGAAGAGCAGCAGACCGCCGAAGGCGAGGGCGTAGGCCGTGACGACCCACTGCCGGTTGCCGTCGGAGATGCCCAGGTCGGTCTGGGCGGAGGGCAGTGCGATGTTCACGATGGTGGCGTCGAGGACGACCATCAGCTGGGCGAGCGCGATGAAGACGAGCGCTTTCCAGCGGTTGGCATCACCGGACGATGCCGGTGCGCCGGGAGCCTTGGCGGCTGTTTCAGACATGGGGGTACCCACTTCGTGACTTCGTGAATGCGTGACGGAAAGTCGATGCTTCGTGATGGAAAGTCGGTGCTTCGTGACGGAAGGTCGGCGGTTGCGGTTCGTGACGGACGGTCGGCGTTCGTGACGGAAAAAGAGATCGGTGAAGCGCAGACGGTGCTCGGTGCGCATCAAGGGGCGCGGCAAACAAAGGACCGTTGCCCGGTCCGGAACTGATCGGCCCCTGTGGGACGGTGCGGTCGCTCTCGGTCGTTCAGGCCTGGCGGAGGTCCTCCATGGTCGCGGCCGTGCCCGGCAGGGCGGACCAGGCCGGGGCCCGCAGTCCGTCCAGGAACAGCTGCAGATGACGGTGGACGAAGCGGTCACCGACCAGGCAGTCGGTGCCGAACGGGGGCCGGCTGAGCTGAGCCACGGCGATCATCACGTCGCCGACGTCCACGTCCGCACGGAGCTGTCCGGCCGCCTTGGCGCGGTCCATGAGCTGCACGATGAGCTGCTCGCACCGCTCGCGCGCCGCTTTCAGGTCGGGGTGGTTCTTGTCGAAGGTGCTGGAGACCATCGGGCACAGCGCGCTGACCCGCTCGTCGGCGGAGGCGTGCACGAACCGCTCCAGCGCCTCGAAGGCGTCCCCGCTCTCCGCGAGCGCGAGCTCGGCCGCTTCCGACGTCCGGTCCATCACGGAGCAGACGACCTCACGGACGAGTGCGTCACGGTCGGGGAAGTTGCGGTACACCGTGGCGTTGCCGACGCCGGCCCGGCGGGCGATCTCGTCGAGCGGCACGTCGGGGCCGTACTCGGTGAACATCTCGCGGGCGGCGGTGACGATCCGCTCCCGGTTGCGCAGAGCGTCGGCGCGGGGCCGGGGCGCCTTGCGCACGGTGGGGATGGCGGTCGCGGTCTGCACGGCGCACTCCTGGTCTGGTGGTCGGGGTGATGCTCTGGGCTTCCACGATCCGGGGATCCGCTCCCCGTTTCGCGCGGACACAGGTCTAAACGGGGAGCGGGTCCCCGGTTATTTCCACACCTTCTCCAAACTTCCTGTGACCTGAGTCACACCTTCTGCCGCAGGGAATCCCACGATCGGCCTCTCCAGCGCGCGCCCGACGCCCCGTCGACACAGGGTGATCGAAAGGGTGCAGCCGGAAACCGGCGGCTGCCGTGGAGCGGAAGGTCCATGCATGCAGCCGCAGCCCCGCCGCCCGATACCCGCGAACCGCCGGATAGGGCCCCGCCGTGCGGTCTCCCTCGCCGCCGTGACCGTGCTGATCCTCGCGGTCGGCACCTCGGCGGGCACCGGGCACCTCACGGCGGCGCCCACGCCGGCCGGCGCCGGCCCGATCGCGCTGGCCCGCTCCTCGGTCTACGGCCCCTGCCTGATCAGCGGCGGCCACGAGGTCCAGATGACCGAGGGCATCCCGACCCCGGGCGGCTACTCCCGCTCCACCGGCACCGTGCACGCCCTGACCCTGATGGTCGACTTCTCCGATGCGCCCGGCCAGGGCAGCGCGCTCGACCGCTACCGCGAGTTCTTCCCGCAGACCCAGGACTGGTTCCGCTCCGCCTCCTACGGCAAGCTCGACTACCAGCCGGCCGCCCCTGTCGACCACTGGCTGCGGATGCCCAAGCCGTTCGCGGCGTACGGCATAGAGCGCGGCGCCCCCTTCGACCCCGGCTACCGGCAGCTGGTCCAGGACATCGTGGCCGCCGCCGACCCGGACGTGGACTTCCGGTCGTACGACCTCCTGAACGTGCTGATCACCCCGAACGCCGGCCCCTCCGCCCTGGACACCGTGCTGTCGGTGACCTTCGCCGGCAACTCCGACGCCCCGGTCGCCGACGGCGTCCCGGTCGCCAACGCCTCCTTCGTCTACTCCCGCCAGGACGACGGCTCCGGCTCCTACCCGCAGACCGGCTACCGGGTCCTCCCCCACGAGAACGGCCACGTCTTCGGACTGCCCGACCTCTACACCCAGGAGGGCGGGGGCGCGGTCGGGCACTGGGACATCATGAGCGAGGACTGGGGCGCCGACAACGACCTCCTCGCCTGGCACAAGTGGAAGCTGGGCTGGCTCGACGCCGACCAGGTCAGCTGCACGGCGGCCCACGGCACCACCGACCGGACGCTGACCCCGCTCTCCCGCGCCAGCGGCCACAAACTGGTCTTCGTCCCCGTCGACGCCCGCACCGGCTACGCCCTGGAGGTCCGCACCCAAGGCGGCAACGACCAGGAGATCTGCCGCCCGGGCGTCCTCATCTACAAGGTCGACGCGAACGTCGACACCGGCCGCGGACCGATCAAGGTGTACGACGCCCACGGCGACACCGGCGGCTGCACCCGCAGCCCCAACGTCCAGGCGGAACTCTCCGACGCCCCGTTCGGCCCGGGCGAGACCTTCAAGGACCCGAAGCACGGGATCGAGGTGCGGGTGCTGGGGGTGGATGCGGCGGGGGACTACCGGGTGCGGGTTGCGCGGGGGTAGGGGTAGGAGGGGCGGGGCTGCCGGACCCGGCGAGGGAGTCGTGGGTGCGGCGCGGAGTCGTGGCTGCGGTACGGAGCTGTCGGACCCGGCGCGGAGGCGTGGCCGCGGCGCGGGGCTGCCGGACCCGGCGCGGAGGCGTGGCCGCGGCGTGGGGCTGCCGGACCCGGCGGGGGGTCGTGGCCCCGGCGCTCTTAGGCTCAGGCGCGGAGCTGCCGGACCCGGCGCTGATCGGCTCGGGCGCCCACGGTTTACGGTAGGCGTGCCCGATCGAGGCCTGTGCTGATGGCCGTACCGGAGAGTCGATGACCGCCGCCGCCCCCCTGCCCTCCTCCACCGCACCGCACGAGCCGCCCGCCGAGGCGGTCGCGCCGCTGATCCGGGGCGTGGCGGTGCTGGAGGCGCTGACCGAGGCGGGCGGGACCCTGAGCGCGAGCGCACTGGAACGCCGTACCGGCCTGGCCCGTTCCACGGTCGACCGGATCACCGCGACCCTCGCCCGCATGGGATACGTCCGCCAGGCCGGCCGGGACGCGGTGCTCACCCCGCGCGTGATGGAACTCGGCAACGCCTACCTGGCCGCCCTCCGCCTACCCGCCCTCCTCGACCCGTACGCCGACGCGCTCGCCGACGAACTCGACGAGTCGGTCTCGCTCGCGGTCGCCGACCGGGACGGCATCCGTTTCATCCACCAGGCCACCCGCCGCCGCGCGATGTCCGTCAGCTTCCGCATCGGCGACCTGCTGCCGGCCGAACGCACCGCCCCCGGCCCGCTGTTCGCGGCGGACTGGACGGAGCCGGAGTGGTCGGCCTGGCGGGCCCGGCGCGCGGCGGACCCGACCGACGCGGGTTTCCCGGCCGTACCACCCCGCGGCCCCGGTGCCGGGGACGGCTTCGAGGCGAGGGCGGAACGGGCCCGCGGGGACGGCTGGGCCCTGGACGACCAGCTGATCGAACCGGGCCTGGTCGCGGTGTCCGTCCCCGTCCGCGCCCCGGCCACCGGCAGGGTCGCCTGCGTGGCCAGCGTCGTCAGCCACACGAGCCGTCACACGGCGGCGGACCTGCGTGCCACCCTGCTCCCCCGCCTGCGCAGGGCGGTGACGGCGATGGAGACGGAACTGCGCGAGGCCCCGCCGCCGCGGCCGGGCCCGCCGCCCTCCGGCCTGGCCGGCTGGACCACGGCGTCCAAGCACGAGCTGGGCCGCGACTTCGTGGAGTCACTGGCCCGCGGGCTGACGGTCCTCACGGCGTTCGGCGAGGGCCGCTCGGCCCTGACGCTGACGGACGTGGCGAAGGCGACGGGCCTGGCCCGGGCGACGGCCCGACGGGCACTGATCACGTACGAGCACCTGGGCCTGGTGACCGCGGCGGGCCGCACGTTCGCCCTCACCCCCCGGGTGCTGGCCCTCGGCTACCCGCCGCTGTCGCGCACCACCCTCGCCCGCCTGGCCGCCCCCCGCCTCCGGGCCCTCACGGACCGCCTGCACGAGCCGACGGCCGTGGCCGTACTGGTCCCGGGGACCGACCCGCCGGAGATCCAGTACATCGCGGTGGCGACCGCGAGCCGCGTCCTGACCGTGGACATCACCGTCGGCACCCGCCTGCCGGCGGCCCGCACCTCCCTCGGCCGGGCCCTCCTCGCCCCCGACGACCCGCGCGGATACGCCCTGGCGGACGAGGAGCTGGAGTCGGGCCTGCGCTCGATCGCGGTACCGGTACGCGACCGCACGGGCCGGCCGGTCGCCGCCCTGAACGTGGCCACCCACGCGGCCCGCCGCACCCTGGAGGAATGCGTGACAGAGCTCCTCCCGGAACTCCGCGCCACAGCGACCCACCTCCAGACCGACCTGCACACCGCCTCCCGCTTCGCCCGCGTCCCACGCTCCTGACACCCCCACACCCCACCAACCGAATCCGGTACGCTGACGCCTGTGGCCCACACGGCCACGATCCACCTACGCCTTCGTAGCTCAGGGGATAGAGCACCGCTCTCCTAAAGCGGGTGTCGCAGGTTCGAATCCTGCCGGGGGCACCAGGCAAAAGGCCCCGGACCGATCATGGTCCGGGGCCTTTTACATCCACTTTTGACATCAACGGGGGTGGTCACCGCTGATCACTGGCGACCGGGGCGCCTCTTCCTGTTCCTGAACAGCCGGTCCATGTGGCTCATGGCTTCGCGCTGGGTGTCCTGGACGACGTGGGTGTAGACGTCCCCATGGTGATGCTGATCTGGGAGTGGCCCAGCATCTCCGTCACCACGCGGGACGCGACTCCGGCGGCCGTCTGCACTCCGTGTCCGTAGTCGGAGTAGTGGTCCGCGATGACGGCCGACTGCTGGCGATCCGCCGCGCGGGCAACGGCCGCCCGAGCGAGATGACCTGTCGGCAGATCATGACCGTGCCCGTCGCGCTGATCCGCCGCTGCACGCGGACTGGCTCCACTCTCGCCCGTGGCGGCGGACCCGCGGGCCGCAGACCGCGCGGATGCCGGACCTCGTCGGGGCTGAGCTGGGCCGCACCCGCAGCAGCTCCCGCGAGGACGGATCAAAGAACGACAGCATCTCGTCATCGATCCGAACACCCACCTGGCGACCGCCCAGGATCTCCGCCGCCAGCACCTGATGCCCGCCCAACCCCACCGGCCCGCTGTTGTTCACCATCCGGTTCACCTCGAACGCGGCCGCATCACCGGCTGGCAGTGGAGGTCGTCCGGACGCACGTCCGCCCCAAGCCGCAAGCCGCTAGCACCACAAGTTCAGAGACTGACAGATGCGAACGCACGGTCCTGATCCGCGTTCCTGCGATCAGCAGATGGATCACCGACGTGTCGGCCCAGAAGGTCACCGTCAGCCCCGAGCGGGCCGGACCGAGCCAGCACTGCTTGCCCGCGACCTGCAGATTCCCACTCGCGTACGCAGTCCAGTCGTCGAAGTGCCTGCCGGCGAGTGCGCACCACGGTGTCCCGGAAGGTCCGACCAGGCCGAGGGGCGGAGCGTCGGCACCGGAGCCATCGGCGGGCGGGTCAGGCGGGTGGGCATCCGAACCAGTTCACCGTGCCGTTGCTGGAGGTGTAACCCAGGCACCTGATGGTTCTGCCGTGCAGGGTCTCGGTCCGGGCGACCCCTCCGTCCGGAGTGGCCCCCTTGTAGCGCGTCTGTACGAGGGTGTCGATCTCGATGGTGTACCAGCGGTGCTTGTGGGTCGGGATGCTGCAGCGGTGGCCGGTCACGTTGCGGCTGGGATCGCCGCTCCAGATGTCCTGTTCGGCTCGGTCGCAGTGAGCGCTGTCGGCGGCGTCGGCGGTACCGGCACCGGTACCGAGCAGGGCCGCCGCGACCGTGGCCGCCGCCGCGGTAGCGCCGAGCAGGCGCTTCAGAGTGAGGTTCATCGATTGCTACTCCTGCCAGGTGTGGTGACGGATCAGAGTTGCCATGTCACCTGTCGTGATGATCGCATTTATCCGGGATGTCCGGCCTGCCAGTCGGCGGCGTAACCCCCCGACCCGGTGACGTCGGTGAGGCCAATGCAGCAGGCCGCGGTCACACCCTTGCGGACAACCCGATACAGGGCGGCATGAGCCGGAATCAAGTGGCTCGCCGTGCGGCTCTGACCAGGGGAAACAGCATCGCGCGGCAGCGCCGGGCACTACGCGGCAAGGACTCGACCCCACTTCTGCAGCGGGTGTCGCAGGTTCGAAATCCTGCCGGGGGCACCAGTTCAGGGGCCCCCACGTACCAGTTTTGGTGGGTGGGGGGTCTCTGACATCTACGTCTGACATCAACGAAGGCAGTCACTGACGACCGGGACGCCTCTTCCTCAGCAACCGGTCCATGTGGCTCGTGGCCTCCGGCGGACTGGGCGACACGGGTGAAGGAGCGGTAGACGTTGCGCGGCTCGGCCGGCCGGTGCGGGAGGTGGAGACATAGTGGCGGGCGTTTATGCCGGAGCACCGACCAGGTCCGGCATGCACAGACAATCCACAGAAAACACCCCATTCGGAAGATGTCAGCTAGTCCGATTTATTGATCTACAAGCGTGTTTCCCACTATCAGACCGGTGCTCCGATGCACCCAGGCCAAGCTCCGCATGTGGCCTCGGGGATCGCCCGGGACTTACCAGCAAGGAGCACCCACATGAGTCCTGAACACGGGACGACCTCGCCCCTCGGGCCAGCCGGTCACGGCGGCTCCAACAGGGTCCGCAGGCTCGCCGCGATCGCGACGGCGGTCACGGTCGCGGTAGGGACCCCCGCGGTGGCGGCCGCCAGCGTAGCGTCCCAGACCGGCGTGTCATACGCCGTCGATCCCCACTGCGACCACCACAACCCCAGCCAACGGGGAGGCGACGACGACTGCGACACCACCCACCCGAAACCCACCGTCACCGTAACGAAGACCGCAACCGCGACCGCGACGGTGACGGCGACCGCGACGGTGACCGCGACCACCACGGCGACCGCAACGGCGACTGCATGTGGCACCGGTGTCGATTCGACGAAGCCGAACGGCATGGAGCAATTCCTCGCCGCACTCGTCAATGGGGTGCCATTCGCCGGCAGGCGCCCCAACACCAACACCAACCCGGACAGCCCGAACATCGTCTCGGGCGCGGCCAACGCGGCCGGCTGGACCGACCTCAGCACGATCACCGGATTTCCGACGAATTCCCCGGTCTGTGGCGTCTCGGTCGACGCTCAAGGCAGTGACGCGTTCTACAAGATCATCACTCAGGGCGGCTCGGTCTACACCCTGCATTGCGCGGCGAACGGCACCTCGCTCGTATGTCCCGCTCCGGCCCAGGGAACGACGCCTCAGTCTCAGTGGACTGCGGTGACACCCCAGCCCTGATCAGCAGGAGTCCGACGACCCACCGTTCTGACCCAGGGGGCACCGCGACACATCAGGCGTCACCGACGGCAGTTCCGCCGAACTGGTGCCCCTCCGCTTGCAGGTTGGCACCTGGGCCGTGCCACTCTCGCGCCGGAACGGACGGGGACTCACGGGGAACCGGGGTCCGCCGGGGTGGACCTGCCGGACTCTGGCCCAGACAGGGAGTCCGCAGGTCACACCTGTGGTCGCCCAACCTCGCTCCTGAAGCGGGTGTCGCAGGTTCGCATCCTGCCGGGGCCACAGTGTTGAGCAAGGCCAAGACCCTGGAACTCCCAGGTCGGCGGATCTCTGATGTGTGGCGCAGGTAGTCAAGCAGTCGCCCGGTCGCGATCACGCGGCCGGGCGGCTGTGGCGCACGCATTGGCCAGACCGGCGGATCGCGGGCCTGCGTATGCTCGCCTCGATTGCTGACTTCAGGAGAGGCTGAGAAGGGTGCGCGTGCTGAGGCTGCTCGGCTTCTTCGATGACTTCGGTTACTCGAGCGAGCTGGCCGCGGGACCGCTGGAGGCCCAGGTGCGAGCGTCCGGCGAACCGGATGAGGCAGAGATCGTGGGGTATTTGGACGTAGGTCATCGCCTCACGTACTTCATGGAGGCGGGGGTCGATGTCCTCACGGGTGAGGTTCACCGGCACACATCCGGCTGTTCGTCGCTCGTCACCGATGGCATGTGGGTATGGCGCGCGGACTTTGCGCACTATCTGGAGGCGTACCACGTGCCGTTGCCCGCAGCCTTCGTCGCCCGGGTTCGAGGGCTTCACCACCAGATGCCGGACCTGGTCGGTGCGGACTTCGCACCGGTCTTCGACGAGATCGTCCTGCGGTTCGGATGGACGGAGGTCGAGCCGTGGGATGCGGAGTCGCTCCTGCGCCCACAGCCACAAACCGTTCCGACTCGTGCGGAGTTCGTGGCAAGGGCCCGGCAAGAACGGCCTGCCGGTTCCTGGGGGAAGGCGCCACGCAAGCCTCGCAGGGGCAAGGAGCACGGTTCTTAGCTTGGTGATCGTTGCGATAGGCGGTTGGTCTGCGGTGTCGGCGCAGCGGGGCGGCACAGAGTGCGGGCAGCGGAACGACACTGCGACGACGACAGGTCCACGGACGGAACGGGGGCGAGCCCTCCTCATCGCGCCGCAAGTCCCGCCCCGCCGAGAGCCATCGGGCGGTCCGGCCATGCCGCCCGGCCGAGTCGCGGTCGCCCTGCCCTTGCGCATCAGTTCCGCCGCATCGGGTGAGAGTCCTCGGCTCGTGTTCCCCGGAGCGGCGGCGTACAGGCATCGACTCGGGGGCCCCACCGGGGCTCAGGCGGCCCGGCCATGCCGGGGCGTGGTGCAGTTCTCGTCGAGTCCGTGCTCGCCTGCGTAGTCCTGTAGCAGTTGCCGCAGGTGGTGCCGGGCCCGGTGGATGCGGGAACCGACGGTGTTCTTGGGCACGCCCGTGAAGTCGGCGGTCTCTTGGTAGGTGAAGCCCTCGACGTCACAGAGGTAGATGGTCACCCGTTGATCGGTGGGAAGGGCGCGTAGGGCTGCCCGGACGTGTGGGTCGCCCAGGCGGTCCAGCACCTCGGCCTCGGCCGAGAGCAGTCCCCGCGGCATGTGGGACTCGGCGTGGGCCTGCTGCCAGTCCTCGATCTCGTCGATGCGGCTGCGTGGCGGCTCAGACCGTGCCTTGCGGTTGTTGTTGAGGAAGGTGTTGATCAGGATGCGGTCGAGCCAGGCTCTGAGGTTGGTGCCCTGCTGGAACTGGTCGAAGTGCGCGTACGCCTTGATGTAGGTCTCCTGCACCAGGTCTTCGGCGTCGTCCGGATTACGGGTCATGCGCAACGCGGCCAAGTACATGCGACGGCGGAATTCCAGGGCGCATGCGAAGCCGGTCACGCATTCGGCATCGGGCAGTTGGTCTTCGTCGGTGCGCTGATCTCGGTGCCGGCCGGTGCGGTCGTCTGCCGTCGGCCTCCCGCTCGGAGCGCTGATGAGGGGACCGGAGATGGATATGGGCATCGATGGGTTCCTCCTTCGACTCACTGCAAGTGCGTTGCGGTTGCGGGGGGGGGTGGGGTGCGGGGTGCCGACCAACCGGTAACCGGTCCGCGCAAGCCCTCGTCCGCTCCGTCAGCCGGGCTCTGGCCCACCGTCCACCGGCTGCCGCATGACACGCGCTCGGCCGGCCCGGCCGGGCATCGGTTGCCGTACTGAGCAGGGGCACCCTGATTCATCCAGGTGGTGTGACCGGCCTTCGCTCGCGGACCGCGGACGCGGGCGAGGGCACGACGGTGGTGACCGTGCCCATGTCGCCGAGCGCATGATGGCCGTCGCGGGCCTGAGCCGCCGCATGGTCCGGGGCGCTCGTCATTGCGGTCTCGTGGTCCGTCGGCGTGGCCGTGTTCGACGTGCGGGGCGGCTCACCGGACAGGGTGTGGTGACGGGACAGCCCGGTCACGCCCGCCGCCGCGAGCGCGAGGCAGGGGAGTTGGAGGGCCAGCCACCAGCCGCCGCGCAGGGTTTCGCCGTAGAGGGTGATGCCCAGGGTGAGGCTGACGAGGGCGTCTCCGAGGGTCAGTGCCGGTTGTGAGGCGATCAGCGGTCCGGACTGCAGGGCGTTCTCCAGCAGGAACAAAGAGCACACGCCCGTCGCGGCGAAGGCGTAGGTCTGCCAGGAGGTGAAGAAGGCGGCGACACCCTCACGGCTGAGGGTGTCGGTGGAGGACTTCATCAACGCGGCGGTCAGGGCGTAGCCGATGGCGGCGGCCAGACCCATGCAGGCGGCGCGGCCTGGGCCCACGCGGCGCCTGACGGCGAGGGTGCACAGCACCGCCATGGCTCCCAGGCAACAGGTCATCACCGCTGTCCACCGCGAGGCGGGGGCTTGGAGGGTGCCTCCTTTGGGCGCGGCCGCGAACAGACCCAGGCAGAGACTGACGACGATCGTGCCGACAGAGAGCCAGGTCGCCCGGGGCATCGGGTGACGGAAGGCGATACCTGCGACGAGCAGGGTGAACGGCAGTTCCAGCAGGAAGACCGGCTGTACGACGGCCAGGGGGCCGGTGGCCAGTGCGGCGCCCTGGAAGAGCGCCGCGAGGACGACGCCTCCGATGCCGAGCAGCCAGACGGGCGTACGAAGCAGGTCCCACATCAGGCCGATCCGGAACCCGTCGGACTGCGGGACGATCAGGGCGGCCCGACGCTGCATCACGTTTCCCAGAGCGTTGCTCGCGGCCGCAAGCACGGCGCAGACCAGTGACACGGCGATCAGCACGACAACCTCCTCTCGGCGGACGGCAAACAGCGGACGGCGGACGCGAAACGCCCGAGGGTGTACCGCGGTTCCGCGGTAGCCCCGTCTCAGCTCTGCGGCAGGCCGAACCGATACCGGCCACCCTGGTTTTCGAAGACGTAGGGACGCGTCGGCTTGTCCCATGCGCCGATCAAGTCGGCGTCGAAGGTCTCCGGCGTGTACGCAACCGCGTTCGTCGCACTCACTTTGTCTCCTTCCTGCCGGCGCCGTGCCCGTCTTCGCTACGCGCTCCTGGTACGCAGTTCCTCCAGTGACGATGCCGTCAACCGGTGCGGTGTCCGACCGGGTTCGACCAGGACGACGGTGGAGGACGCGGCGTGGGTGAGTGCGGCGGTGAAGCTGCCGTCGGTGAACTGTGCCACCGGTCCGCGCGGGGATCGGCCGATCGCGATCGTGTGTGCTTCGACGTCGGCGGCGTGCTGGGCGAGGACCTTGCCGGCTGTGGCGTGGTCGCCGATGGCGGTGAGTACCTGTCCGGTGGCGGTGACGCTGTGTGCGGCGAGGTGGTCGAGGTGGGCGAGTACTGCGGAGCGTGCGTGGTCGGCGTCCTCGGTGTCGACGGCCTGTTCCTCGATCACGGCGGTCTCACGGACGTGGACGACCTCCAGTGGGCTGCCGGTGTCGCGGGCGATGGCGGCGGCCGCGTCGACGACCTGGGCGGCGTTCTCGGTGGCGCCGACCGCCACGATGACCGGTCGGTACCCGGGCTCCGGGGTGGCCCCGACGCGCTCGAGGGTCGGGCGCACCGTCTCGCCGTGGGCCTCGTTCCTCTCCGCGGCGCTGATCAGCTTGTGGCCCGAGGCGAGGACGAAGGCCGCGAGGACGAAGGCGACGCCGCCGAGGTAGAACGGGACGCTGAGGTCGGTGGCGTCGGCGAGCTTGCCGGCGGCGAACGGGGCCAGGCCGCCTCCGATGAACCGGACGAAGCCGTAGGACGAGGACGCGACCGATCGCTCGACAGGTGAGACGAGCATGACGGCCTGGGTGGTGAGGGTGTTGTTGATGCCGAGGAACGCGCCGCTGACGATGACCGCGACGATCACGGCGACGGGGGTGTCGACGCCGACGGCGATGACCGTCATGACGATGGCGAGCCCGACCAGGTTGGCGTAGAGCACCGGGGCGGTGCCGAATCGAGCCTGCAGGCGGGGCGCGACGAACACGCTGAAGGCGGCGACCAGCAGGCCCCAGCCGGTGAAGACCAGGCCGAGCTGCTCGGCGTCGAGCTCCATGGGGTACGGCGCGTAGCCGAGCATGGTGAAGAATCCCCAGTTGTACAGCAGCGCCATGATGCCCATGGTGAGCAGGCCGCGGTGCCGCAATGCCTTGAGCGGGGCGGCCAGCGAGGTGCGGTGCTCGGGTTTGGGCAGTGCGGGGACGAACGCGATCGTGGCGATCAGGGCGACGGCCATGAGCACGGCGACGCCGTAGAACGGCCCGCGCCAGCTGATGGTGCCCAGTTCACCGCCGAGCAGTGGACCGACCGCGATGCCCAGACCGAGTGCGGCTTCGTACAGGATGATCGCTCCGCCGAAGCCGCCGCTGGCCGAGGCGACGATGACCGCGAGGCTGGTGGCGATGAACAGGGCGTTGCCAACGCCCCAGCCGGCGCGGAAGCCGACGATGCCGCCTATCGAGCCGGAGGCGCCGGCGAGCGCGGAGAACACGACGATCAGCACCAGGCCTATGACCAGCGTGCGCTTGGCGCCGATCCGGCTGGAGACCCACCCCACCACGAGCATCGCGACCGCGGTCACGACCAGGTAGCTGGTGAACAGCAGCGACACCTGACTCGGTGTGGCATGCAGGTTCTTCGCGAGCGAGGGCAGGATCGGGTCGACCAGGCCGATGCCCATGAAGGAGATGACGCAGGCGAACGCCACGGCCCAAACAGCACGTGGCTGCTTGAACAGGCTCGCCGTTGTCCCATGCGTTGCGCTCATGCCTATTTTCTCCTGGAAGGTTGTCCCTCATCGATGCCGGCGGTCACTTGGACGCCTCGGCCTGGATCAATCGGGCGAGCGCCGGGAGGGCGATGACCACCGCGGACTGCTCCTGCGGATCAAGCCGGTCCATCAGCGCGCGCAGAGCCTCTGCACGCTCGGCACGCCGCTGTCTGACCAGGGCGGCTCCGGCGTCGGTCGCTTCGACCAGCACGCCTCGCCGATCGTCGGTGCTCGCGATGCGGCGTACCAGCCCGTCGCGCTCCATACGCGTGACCAGCTGTGTCATTCCGGGCTGGGAGACGCCCTCGGCGCGTGCCAGCTCGGTCAGCCGCTGGGGTCCCTCGCGACCGAGGCGGCCCAACACGGACGAGGCCGCCGAGCTCAGCCCCCCGGCAGTGCTGACCTGACGCACGTACCGCACCAGCTGCTCAAAGGCGACGACGAGCTCTTCACCGGAGCCACCGGAATCCATAACCTCGTTATGCATAAGTACATTATGAAAGCGGGGTGAGTCGACCGTCAATGTGACCTGGATCTCAACTCCGACGGGTCAGCGGCTCGATCGGGCAGCAAGAGCGGGCAGCAAGCTTGAGCAGGCAGCCCAACGGATCCCCGCGGGACGGTGGACGACGTAGTCGGAGTCCTGCCACTTCTCCCCCGCCTTGGTGCGGGGGTCCGCCTGCCGCATGCGGTGCCGGCGCAGGAGTGCGATGCCGAGGGCGGGCAGCGGGACGGCTCGGCGACGGCGGCTCTTGGGATCGTCGTCGTAGAGGACGCCACGGCAGCGTTGGACCTGGTGGCGGGCGGACGTAGAGCACGCGGTTGTCGAGGTCGACGTCAGACCAGCGGAGACAGGAGGGCCCGCCGCTGGACGAGAGACATCCTGCGGGGATCGCCGCCGGCGGACGGAGCGGCTCTGATCGTGAGCGAGCTGAGCACGAACGCGCTTCTGCACACGAGCAGCGGTGGGGAACACGGGAGCTTCCGTCCGGCCTTGGCGGTGGCGCCGCAGGTGGTCGCACTGTCGGTCACGGACGACGGAGGAGTGGGCGGGGCTCCGAAGGCCGAGCACCGGGACCAGGACGCGGAGCACGGCCGGGGCCCGGGCATGGGCAGCGCCCTCGTCCACAGGGTCGTCGTCCAGGGCGCCGACGGCGGCTACACGTCACCGCGGAGCTCTTCGTGCAGCCTCGGAGGGGAGAGCACCCATGCTGATGGACAAGCCACGGCGGGGCTTCTGGTGCCCATGCTGGACCGAGGACCTCACCGACGAGATGCAGTGGCCGGCACTCCGGGCAACCTTCGACGCCTGCTCCGCACCCCAGGCAGACAGACGGGTCGCCATCGCGCTCCGCGCCATCTCACCGGCACTCGACCCGGATGCCTCGGACATCACCTGGACGATCCGGCCGGTGGTCTTCCTTCCGCCGGCTCGTCGACAAGACATCCAGCTCCCGCCCTGTGCATACGTCTTCAAGCCCCAGGCAGGGTCCTCAACATCGGGCGCGCCTGATTAGGGTGACTGCATGGAGGAGACGGACGGGACAAGACGCGGGCCCAGGCAACTCGGAGAACTTACCGATGTGTACGACTTCCTGGAGGAAGTCCGACTCCGACCAGGTATGTGGATTCGCGGCAGCTCCTTGCAGCACCTGAACTCCATGCTCATCGGCTACCGGATCGCTTTGGGCATCTACGACATCGCGGAGCCCTTCGACTTCTGGAACCCCGGCACCCAGGGCCGCTTCTCCGAGTGGCTGTGGCAGCGCCTGGGCCGCCATTCCCCCCTCGGCTGGGCACCGGAGATCGAGCGCGAAGCGGAGCGACTTGGCAGGCCCGTCATGGAGATGTTCTTCGAGCTCCTGGACGAGTTCCGCACCACCCACCACCAACTCCGGGACGAGCCGGAGACCGGCATCCGCGTCCGGGCGGAGGCCCAACAGCCCCTCGCCTCAGAGTGAGTTACAACTCTCTCTACTGGTTGCAAGCCCCGGCTGCGCTCCGCTCCGCCCGCGCTGCGCCGACGCGCGCCCTGGTAAGGATTGGCCGACGGCATGAGGTCGGAACCAGTCGTGGCTGGGGCGGTCGGCTGCGCAGGCTCTGGATCATCCGCACAACCGGGGATCACTTGCGACCACGCCCCGGCGACCGACGGCCGTCCCCCGAATGGCATACCCCGGATGCTGTGCACAGGATGGAGAGGTACGCGCGACCTCCAGCTCTGGCCTCCGGAGCGCCCAAGGGGATGGTTTGCATGTCGTACCCGAAGCAGGTGTACTTCGGCGACAGAGGCGAGATCAACGCGCACTTCCTGCCGGCCGACACCGCGACGAATGCCGGCGAACCCGGGGACGACATGCGCATCCGCTACCTCGCGACAAGCGACATCACGCACGGTGAGTTCGGCCTCTACCGGGTCATGCTGGGGGCGAAGGCGGGTGGCCCCAAGACGCACTTCCACCGGACCATCTCGGAGTCCTTCTTCATCCTCGGTGGAACCGTCCGCCTCTTCAATGGCGAGAAGTGGGTCGACGCGCGGGAGGGCGACTTCCTGCTCGTTCCGCAGGGCGGGCTGCACGCCTTCCGCAACGACTCCGACAGCCTGGCCGAGATGCTGCTTCTCTTCACGCCGGGCGCACCGCGTGAGGAGTTCTTCGAGAAGATGTCGGAGATGGGCAACGCCACGGAGGCGGAGCGCGCCGAGTTCTTCGACAGGCACGACCAGTATTTCGTCGACTGACCCCCGTCGGCCGCGGGCGACCGGCTGACGTTCTCAGGTGACCTCGACGATCGCCCCGCCCATAGCTCGCATCGAGAGGGTTCACGTCGGCCTTGGACCGTTGTCCATCCCTGCTGTGACCTGCAATGATTCAGCCCGGATCATGATGACGAGAGAGTCCAGGCATGCAACCTTCCAGACCAGGCAGCCCCAACACTGCGTCCTGCCGGAGCATGAAGCGCCCGCGCATTTCGCTGCTGGTAGCGCTGGGCATCGTTGCCCTCTCCGTTACGGGGTGCGGCAGTTCCGACGATGAAGGACTGCCGGTGCACGTGGTCAACGAGTCGGCCTGGGATGCCCACGTGTTCGGTTGTCCAGGGTGCGGGAAACTCGGCATTGCGATCGAAGGGGAACCTGACCGAAAGCCCCTCGAGAGCGGCGGTTCCTACATGGGGTGGACCGAGGGGCGCGCGTGGCCCACGACGTACAAGGTCGTCGTCCGCGGAGTGGAGTCGGTCTGCCCATTCATCGACCCCGAGCCTGGTAAGGCGGAGGGCGCAGTGGGGACCCGTGACGTCATCTACGTGGTGGACGAGAGCGGGAAATGCGTCGTAGGCCCAGTGAGCATGGACGACATCTGACATCAGCGGCTGACATCAACAAGCGCGAACAGCGGCGGTCAGCACCAGATCTCGGCGAACCCTCGACCGAGGCGCCGGACTGGTCGACCGGCGTCGACGGCTATCTGTGATCGACCTGATAAGGATGAGGCCCGACCTCACAGCAGATTCCTAGACCGTCGCCCGCCGGACCTGGTAGTTCCAGCGTGTGAGCGACCGGACGACGGTCTCGGCACCAATGGGGTTGGCGCTGTGCACGAAGACCGTGCCGATGCGGAAAGGCCGCCCGTTGAAAGCCGCTTCTTCCAGGAGGGTCACCACGGGCAAGATGCTGTCGTCGCCGCCGAGGTCGTGGTCGAGCCAGAGTTCATCGATGAAGCTGTCGCGGTGATCTTGCAGGAGCTTGACACCTTCGCCGCTGCTGCGCGCGATCCGCGTGGTCCAAGGCAGCGGCCGGAGATCGTCTATGCCAAGGATGACCGGCGACGGTACGGGCGACTCTTCTTTCACCCGACCATCATCACGGCACGGCCGCGGCTGTGCCCCCTCCTCAGCAACTCGCGTGATCACGGCCACGGCTCATGCCACACGCGTGCCAGATCCAGCGGGGAGCCACAGGGAACGACAGTGGCCGACGGGTGGCTGATCCCGCGTCCACCGACACAGGCGCTTCGCAGGTCAGAACAGCAATCGCCTCACCTCGCTCCTAAAGTGGTCGTCCAGCCCGCTCATCGAGTCCACACCCGCTGGAACTCTTCGGCCGGGATGCTCTCCAGCGGGTCCTCTTCAGGGTCGATCGCTTGGTCTGTCAAGCCGCCGTGCTCGTCCTCCAGGTGGTCCCAGCCGTACCGGTGGAGTCGGCCGGCCGAAGTCAGCTCGGCTTGCTTGATGACGATCAACTCGCCGCGGTCGGGTACGGCCTCGATGTACCACAAGCCGCCCTCCTCGTCGGCGTGGCGGAAGTGACGCCGCAGGGTGGCGTTCTCATCGAGTGCTCGGAAGTAGGCAACGCTCTCTGCCTTGATGCGCTCCAGATCAACCACGGGACCATCGTGCCGGCGAGCGCCCGCGGTTGCGCCGTTCTGGCATCCACGAACGACATCAACGGTGGCGGACGTCAGCACACCTACACAGTCCGGCACGGCCGGCATGGCCGGGTGGTTCCCCGGCAGCACCGAGGAGCGGTCGAACTCCTTAAAGCGGTGCTTGCTCGACCCACCGCTGCAGGCGGGCGCAGCCCACCAGCGCGCTGCCGTCTTCGGTGAAGTAGAACAGAAAGGTCCATTTCTGATCGGCGGAATCGATCAGCCCTCCGCGCACCGGCCGGCCATGCTCGCGGAGGAGCCGCACCATTCGTTCCAGCCCAAGAGGTTCGACTCCGTGCAGCCGCATGCGCCGAAGTCGGCGTGCAAAGACCCCGGCATGCTGCCCTGCGGGATGCGCCGTATCCCACACGCTGTAGGTGGCGCCGCTGCGGAGGGCGGCCAGAGCAGCCGCGGACGCCTCGTCGTCACCGGACAGCAGCTTCTCCAGCACATGCCGTTCCATGGTCACCCCCACCGGGATGCTGCGGTACAGCAGCCAGGTACCGCAACCCCGGCAATCGCCCGCGTCCAGCAACGTCCCTCCGGGGCCTGGCAGCGGCCGGAAGGGTCACGCCCACCGACCGGCCCGACCTCAGCCCTCTTTGTCCTCGATCATTCCGATGGCGAAGGGAAACGACTCCAGGAACTCCCGCCGTGCGGGGTCTGGCTCCGCTTCGGCCAGGTCCGCAAGCACCTGCACGAGTCGCCGGCGTTGCTCTGAGGGCAGTTGCAGAAGCCCCCAGCCCACGCTCTCCATCATCTTCACCGCGGAGTCGGGATCCACTTCCTCGTCCCCACAGCTCTCCAGCCACCACACGACATCGACCAGCAGACCTGTGAGTGCCGGCACGAGCGGATCCCTGTGCGTCATGCGGGCAACTTAGCCGTGCCCTACGACACCGCCTCACAGCCGGTGAGGGTCCAACTGCGTGCCAACGCCCGTGCACGGCTGCGGACACCCGCGAACGCCCATGGACGGCTGCAGCAGGTGAGAAGCGCCCTGGCCCGAGGTCGAGCACTTGCCCAGGTTGCTTCGGGACAGGTGGGTTGTGGGTTCAGATCCGGCAACTCCGATGGAGAAGTACCAGTTTGGGGCAGCGGGGCAGCTGGTCTACGAAGTGGGTCGGCTTTCCATCAGTGTTTCCACCGTCAGGGTTCCTGCCGGCGTGCCGGTCAGCCATTCCGCGAGGTTCACGCCCTGGGGCCGGCACTCGCCTTCGTGGTTGCACCACATGGCACCCGCAGGATCGCGGAAGTCGACCAGCGACCAGACGGTGCAGCCCCAGTCGTGGATCAGCACCACGCCTTCCGGGATATGGCCGGACGGATCCGGGCCGTCCTGGTACAGCTCGGCGATGTCCGCGAAGTTGCCCTGCGCGGCCCCACCGCTCACTCCCAGGACTCCTTCGTCCGGACCGAATCCGCCGTTGGCGACTTCGACGTACAGGCGCCGCAGGAGAGGGGGCAGGGGGAATCCGATGACCTCTTCCGCCGCGGCGACAGCCTCCGGTGTCGCGGGCGGTGGCAAAGTCCCCGCCTGGGCCGCGATCCGCAACGCCTCGTCACCGTGCAGTCGCCGCTGCCATGAACATCGGCAGTGCCAGGAACAGGCGGTCGGTCTCGGCCCGCGCACGCTGCTCGGCGATCCAGCTGTCCGTCTGCTCGCGCGTGACGGCGCCGCCGAAGCGGGCTCCTTCGGCCAATCCGATGATCAGGGGCAACAGCGCCGGCTCGGTGAACACGCCCGTGCGCACCTCGACGGTCACGTCGCGGAAGCCGGTGTCCAACAGGAGGTTGCGGTAGCGGCGAGCGGCACGCGGGCCGACGGTCAGGTCGGCCCGGGCGTGCACGATGGTGCGGGTGAGGGCCGGATCGTCGGAGTCGATGACGACGGTGTCCCAGTCCTGGCCGACCAGCACGATCCGCCCTCCTGGCGTGAGAACCCTGCGGGCCTGTGCCAACGCCCGCTCGGGCTCGGCCAGTTCATGGAACACCTTGTCGGCCCGGTAGCCGTCCACCGAGGCGTCCGCCAGCGGCAGCTCGTACGCCCCCGCGATCCGGAAGTCCGCCTCGGGCCACCGCCCGCGGGCCACGGCGATCATGTCCTCGCTCGGGTCCACGCCGACAGCCCGCACGCCCCGTTCCACCAGATCCGCCACGGCCCGTCCGGTGCCGCAGCCCACGTCGACCACGGACGTTCCGGGCAGGGCGCCGAGCAGGTCGTAGGACCGAGCCCGCAGTTCCTCGGCACCCGGCAGGCAATCGGCCGCGTCGAGTCGCGCGATGAGGTCGTCCGTCGGCTGACGTGTCTGTTCGGTCTTCCTGGCCATGAGCGACAGGTTGGGACTTAATGTCGGCATGAAGTCAAGCGAGCACAGGACGCCTGCCGGCGGTGAGCACGGCCCGATGAGCATCGGCGCCCTCGCCGGACGCTTCGGTCTCGCCACGCATGTCCTGCGTCACTGGGAGACGATGGGGCTCATCGCCCCCGCACGCGACGCGGCCGGCCGTCGCCGGTACGGCACCGTCGACGTCCCACGCGTCGCCGTCATCCTGCGGGCCAAGGAGGCAGGGCTCTCCCTCGACACGATCCGCTCGCTGGTCGCCACCGACGATGCCGTGATGCGGCGGAACATCCTGCGCGAGGAGGCCGAGGCGCTTCGCTCCCGTATCGCTGCTGCGCAGGCCTCACTCGAACTCATCGAATGCGCCCTCGGCTGCGATCAGGAAGACTTCACCCAGTGCGCCCATTCCCGGCAGGTGGTGGCTGATCGCATCGGCGCGGACGCTGCCGTCCGCACACCCGTCCGAGCCCCTGCGCCCGGCGCAAGCCCTGCAGTGCGCTGAGTACGCGGTGCCAGGTGCCGTCCCGGTGTTGGCGGCTGAACAGATCGTGCGCGCGCATCCACGGGCCGTACCGCTCGGGCATGTCCCGCCACGGGATGCCGGTACGGGCCCGGAACCGTATGCCGTCGATCCGTTGCCGGCGGGTCCACGCAGGCGGTCGCCCGGGCTTCTTCCGCTTCGGCAGCAGTGGCTCCGGCACCGGCCATGGCTCATCCGTGGCTGACACCGGCTGCGCGTGGGAGCGATGCCTCCGCCATAGGGCCCGCCATGGGGCCCGCCATGGGGCCCGCCATGGGGCTCGGTTCAGCTTTGCTCGTCGCCGCCGACCGCGGCTTCGTACGCGAGCAGGGTGTCGATGAACAGCTGCCGCTGATCCGGCGTCAGGGGAGCCAGGGCCTTGCGCCACGCGGATGCGCCCGGGGCGAGCCAGGCAGTGATCGCGTGTTGCTGGTCGGCCGCGATGCCGATGATCCGACGACGCCGGTCGGCCTCGTCCTCACGCCGCTCCAGAATCCCCTTCCGGCTCAGGTCACCGACCAGCAGGCTCACCGTCGTCGGTGCGACCTGCAGCCGGGCGGCCAGTTCGTTGACGGTCATCGGGCCGTCGAAGAGCAGGTAGGAAAGGAGCGAGAGATACCGTGATGCCGTCGTGAAGTGCCGGCGCGGCGGCGTGGGCGCCCGTCTCGGCCGGCTGGTGAGCGGCTGGGGCCGGACGGACCGAGGCGAAGGCCGTGGCGAGCCGGTCGTGCAGGGGCGCTGCAAAGGGATGGGGGTCACGACGTGGCGTGATCGTGTAGATGCCGCGGGTCGGGGGATCGACGAGGTCCACGGTGGTGACGTCGGTCCGCAGCGCGCGCGTCAGCACCCCGGGTATCAGCGCGATGGCGTGGCCGGTGGCGACCAGGGCCAGCTTGCCGGGCAGATCGGCCGCGGTGAGGTCGATGCGGGCGCTGACTCCAGCGCGGGCGGCGTGCCGGCGCAGGAGTGCTGCCGAGCCGTCGTTGTCCTCGGCCCAGGTCTGGTCGGCCAGCGTCCGCAGGTGTACCGGGCCGCGTCCGGCCTGCGGATGGCCGACGGGCAGGACGACGACCATGTGGTCGATGCCGAGGAACCGTCGGTCGATCCGCGGGTCCTGGGGCAGCCCTGGTGGTGCGTCGGTGACGACAGCGATGTCGAGATCGCCGGCGATCACCCGGTTGTGCAGTTGTTCGCTCAGGCCGGGCAGCAGGCTCCACCGGAGGGATCCGGCCCGGTCCAGCAGGCTCCGGATGGCTTCGGGGACGATCCCCGCGGCCAGGGAGGGTGTCGCACCGACCGCCAGCGGCCGGTCGAACGTCCCGTCACGCACGTCTCGCGCGGCGCGAACGGCGCGGTCGGCCTCGTTGAGCGTGGCCAGGGCGTGGCGCCGGAACACCTCGCCGGCGGGTGTCGGACGCACACCGCGCGCATGGCGCTCCAGCAGAGGCACTCCGAGCTGCCGCTCCAGCCCCGCCATCTGCCGGGAGACGGCCGACTGCGTGTGACTGAGCTCGGCGGCCGCAGCCGACAGCGACCCGAGTCGGCACACGGTCACGAAGGTCTGCCACACGGTCAGTTCCATGGCGCCAGTATGACCAGCCGGTATGCGAGTGCCGCAGGACTGCCCTGCTGAATCTGCGCTTGTCGCAGTCATCGCCGTGCACCAATGTGGCGCGCATGACCACACCGCACACGATCGCCGTCCTCGGCCTGGGGCGCATGGGCCACGCCCTCGCGACACGGCTCACCGCCCAGGGCTGGGACGTCGTCGGCTGGACACGCTCCGGGCGCACATCGGGCGCCGTCAGGACGACCGGCGATCCGAACGACGCTGTGGCGAAGGCCGACCTCGTGCTCCTGGCGTTGTTCGACGGCCCGGCCTGCCGGCAGGTCCTCGACGACGTCCGCGGCTCGCTGCGAACGGACACGATCGTGCTGAACACCAGTACCGTCGCCCCCGCCGAAGCGTCGGAGCTGGCCCGGCGGCTCGGCCCGTCCTACATCCACGCGCCCGTACTCGGCTCCGTGCCGGCTGCGGCCGCCGGCACCCTGCAGATTCTTGCCGCCGCCGGCCAGGACGCGCTCGACCGAGCCCGACCGGCTCTGGAGACGCTGGGCACCGTGCGGCGCGTCGACGACGCCTCCACCGCCGCCGCGCTCAAGCTGATCGCCAACAGCAGCCTCGCCGGCGCCGTCCTCGCGCTGCGCGACTCACTGCGGCAGGCCGACGCCCTCGGCCTGCCCCGTGCCCAGGTGCTCGACGTCCTCGAACTCGGCCGGCTCGGCGGGCTCGTGACCCGCAAACGCCCCTTCCTCGCCGGCCGGTCGGCCACGGCCACGGCCGAATTCACGATCGGCGCGCTGGCCAAGGACATGGCTCTGCTGGCCGCCGCGTCGGACACCCCTCTGCGCAGCGCAGCCGACCTGGCCGACACGTCTGCCGCCCCCGAGGCCGACATCGCCGTTGCCGCCACGGTCCCCGCCGTGGCGGACGCCGTGCTCGAACCGCTCCGCGCCTACATCCGCGGACACGCCACCGGCGACCCCACCCACTTCCGCGACGCGTTCCTGCCCACCGCTCACATCGAGGGAATCCGGGACGGCGCATTCGTCTCGTGGCCCCTGGACGCGTACTGCGCGCTCTTCCACGGCCGACCGGCTCCGGACGAACCGGCCCGCTCCCGCCGCATCGACGCCATCGACGTCCACGGCACCGTCGCGACCGCGACCATGACGCTCCGGCACGGCGCGGACACCTTCACCGACGTCTTCCTGCTGGTCCGGGTCGACGACAGTTGGCGCATCGCCAACAAGGTCTATCACCGGCACTCCTGAGAGGGCGGGAGGTTCCGGTACGGCAGCCGTCGCCGTTGTCGCCCGCGGCACCGGTTCTCTCGGAGCGCGCGCCGCAGGCCTCGGATGAACTCGCCCCCGCCTCGGGGAACGATCACCGAGCACACGGGGAACGATCTTCGCGGGCCAGGAAGGCGCTGGTCGATCCCGCCCGTGAACACCGTCTTGCAAAAGTGGTTCACGAACACCAGCGCGCGACGGTCCTGTCGTTCAAGGCAGGTGTCTGTCCGGTCCGCCCGGTGGCTGTCGAGGGACAGTGGCCGATGGCGTGTCACCGGCGACGAGGGCAGCCGGCAAGGCGACTAGGCGACCGTCGGTCTCCCACACCGGCGTGACCAGCACGCGCTCGGCCTCGGCAGACGACCCCACGTCCAGGTCATTCGCCCTGTCCATGTGCGCCACCACGGGGTTACCGGCCGACGCGCTCCCGGACCTGCGGGTGCCCAGGGTGATGTACCCCGTCCGGCGCTCCGCGCGGAGCACGGCGCGGGCCGCCGCGAGGATCTCCTGGTCCGTCTCCGCCCCGCAGGATGTCAGGACCTGGAGCAGCCGCGTCCGCCACACGTCGGGGTCCGTCTCGTACGCGTCCAGCACCCGTACGCCATAGCCGGCGCGCACGCCGTCGCCGCCATCACTGGCCAACCGCCGGCGGACCGCCTCTCTCAGCTCCGTGCAGAGGTCGTGGACGGTTCCACGCGGAGTGTCGGTGAGTCCGGCCGCCGCTCCTGCGGCCAACGCGGTGACCACCAGCTCCACTTCAGCCACTGGGCCCTGCCCCCTTCGGTTGTGCGGGTTGTGCAATGTCGTGTCCGCCACCCTGGCCGGGGGTGCTGCAATGCTGATGAAATTCCGATGATGCAGGGGAGCGGAGGCCACGCAGTGGACGGGGGAATTCCTCAGCGGCTGCGGATCGAGGTGCTCGGGCCGTTACGGGCCTGGCGGGGCGGAAAGCCCTTGGATCTGGGGCCTGTCAAGCGGCAGGCCGTGCTGGTCGCGGTGCTGCTCCGTCAGGGTGCCGTGGTGAGCCATGAGCAACTGCTCGACTCGGTGTGGGGGTCGGAGCCACCCGCATCCGGCCACAAGGTGCTGGCCAGTCACGTGAACCCGCTGCGCAGGGCACTCGACGCCGAAGGCACCCGGCATACGGACTCGGTGATCCGCAGCGGCAAGGGCTGGTACCGCTTCGTCACCGACGACGTCCGGCTCGATGTGGCGGACCTGGCCGAGCGGGCCGACGAGGCGCTGCGCACCAGAGCGTCCGGTGACCTGGCCACCACGACGGACCAGTTGTCCATGGCGCTCGCGCTGTTCCAGGGCGAGCCCCTGGCCGGGCTGCCGGGACCGTTCGCGCAGGCCGAGCGGGAACGGCTGATGGAGCGCCGGCGAACGCTCCGGCTGGCCAGGCTGGAGTCGCTGGTCCTGCTCGGCCGGTTCACCGACGCCCTGGACGACCTCGCCGCGTTGTCCGCGTCCGATCCGTACGACGAGTCTCTGCTGGCCTTGCGTATGCGGGCTCTGTACGGCTGCGAACGTCAGACCGAAGCGCTGAACGCCTATGAGGACATGCGCGTACACCTGCGTGACGAACTGGGCGTCGACCCCGGTGAGGAGCTCCGCCGGGTGTACGAAGCGGTGCTGCGCCAGGACGGCACCCGCCTCCTGCGTCCGGCCGCTCTTCCTCCACCCGCTCACCCGCCGCACAACAGCGGCCCGCCCACCCCGGCCGAACTGCCGCACGACGTCGCGGGATTCACCGGCCGTGCCGACGAACTCGCCCGACTGCACGCGTTGCTCACGCCGGAGCAGAGCCCGCAATCGACGAACACCGTGGTCATCTCCGCCATCGGCGGCGCCGCGGGCATCGGCAAGACCGCTCTGGCGGTGCACTGGGCGCACCAGGTGCGGGACCGTTTCCCGGACGGTCAGCTGTATGTGAACCTGCACGGCTTCGACCAGGACCGAGAGCCGCTCAAGGCCGGCGAAGCTCTTGAGCTGCTGCTGCGCAGCCTGGGGCTCGCGGCATCGGAGATCCCTTCGAACGACGAGTCCCAGGCGCGCGTCTACCGGACCCTGCTGGCCGGCCGACGGCTGCTTGTCCTGCTGGACAACGCGGCTTCGGCGGAGCAGGTACGTCCGCTGCTCCCGGGCAGCCCGTCCTGCTGTGTCGTCGTCACCAGCCGCAACCGGCTCGGGGACCTCGTGGCGCGTGACGGGGCGCACGCCCTGCCGTTGGATCTCCTCCTGCCGGCCGAGGCACGCGCGCTGCTGGGTGAGGCCCTCGGCGCGGACCGGCTTTCCGCCGAACCGCTCGCCGCCGACGAACTGATCCGGCTGTGCGACGGCCTCCCGCTGGCGCTGCGCGTGGCCGCCGCCCGGCCGGCGGGCGATCCGAGCCTGCGCCTGGCCGATCTGGTCACCGAACTGGCCGAGGGGAACCGGCTGGAGGCGCTGGAGCCGGACGGTGACGACAACTCCCCCTTGCGGAGCGCCTTTTCCGGGTCGTACCGAGTGCTGGCTCCTGCCGCGCGTCGCCTGTTCCGTCTGCTCGGCCTGTTCCCCGGACCGGAGCTCACCGCGGCATGCGCGGCAGTCCTCCTGGACGCACCACTGCAGCAGACCCGGCGCCTTCTCGGCGTGCTGGCCGCAGCCCACCTGATCGAACCCGTGACGGTGGGCCGCTACCGTTTCCATGATCTCCTTCGCGAGTACGCGCTGGAGCGGGCGCGGGTGGAGGAGACGGCGGCGGATCGCGACGCCGCGTTGCGACGACTCCTGATCTGGTACCTGAACGCCGTTCGCGCCATCTCGGGAACCGTGCTCTTCCCAGAGCTGCCCTCCGACCTCCGCGCCCAGGACGGTCGGCCGGGCACGCCGTCCGCCGCCGACGCCGAACAGTGGCTGGAGGCAGAGCGTGCAAACCTGCTCGCCGTCGTCAACCATGCCTGCCGCCATGGTCCCCGCCACGTCGCCTGGCACCTGACCGACGCCCTGTACGGCTACTTCTGGGTCTATCTGCCGCGGGCGACGTGGCAGGCCACCGCACAGACGGTGCTGGAAACGGCGGAGGCCGGAAGCGACCTCTACGGCCAGGCGGCCATGCACCACAGCCTCGGACAGGTCCAGTGGGACCGGGGGCACGCCAGGCAGGCGATGGATCACCACGCACGCGCACTGGACATCAGCCGGGAGCTCGGCTGGGCGACAGGCGAGGCGGCGGCTCTCGTCGGCAGAGGCCTGGTGGAATGGAGCATGCCGCGCCTCGACCGTGCGCACGGACATCTCAGCACCGGCGTCCGGATCAGCCGTGAAGCGGGAAGTCTCCACATCGAAGGGCTGGGGCTGGTCGGCCTCGGTATGGCCTGCCGGGATCTGGGCCGGCTGCGCGACGCTGCCGATCACCTCGAACAGGTCATCAGGCGAAAGGAGGAGATCGGCTGGCACGACACCAGCCCGGCTCTGCAGAATCTGGGCTGGGTGTACTGGGAACTCGGCCGTTTCGCCGAGGGCCTTGACGTCCTCGGCCTCGAGGTCACCGCTGCCGAGAGTGCCGGATACCTCAACGCCCGCGCCATGATGCTCGACGCCGTCGCGAAGATCAGTCTTGAGCTCGGCCGCCACGACGAGGCACTGGTGGTCGCCGAGCGCGCCTTTGCCAAGGTAAAGAACACAGGACGGCGCTGGATCAAGGCCGCCATCCTCAACACGATCGCCGCCGTGCACCGGAGACTGGCGTACTTCGACGAGTCCCTTCGGGCCGACGGGATGGCGCTCGCCCTGGCCCGCGAGGCGAGATTCAGGCGTATGGAGGCGGACAGCATCCTCGGGCTGTCCCTCACGCACCGGCAGCTGGGCCGCCACGACGAGGCCCGCCGCCATGCCGAGCAGTCGCTGCGTCTTGCACGTGAATACGGCTTCCGGGTGGTGGAGGCACAGGCCCTGACCGTCCTGTGCGGTACGGCGGAGTCCGAGTCGGCGTATCCCACAGCCGTCGCCCTCGGCCGGGAGGCACTGGCCATACACCGTGAGACCGGCCACCGACTCGGTGAAGCCCGCACCCTCGTGGCACTCGCCCGAGCCCTCCGGAAGACCGACGATGCTGCCTCCGGATCGGCGCGGCAGCAGGCCTTGCAGATCTACACGGATGTGGGTGTGCCGACGGAGGAGTGCCAGGACCTGGAGGACAGCGGCCGTCAGCCGTCGCGCAGCCGTTTGCGATAGTCGACGACCACGGTCAGGGTGAAGATCAGCAGCGGACCCAGCAGCATGACCGCGAACGGGTTCAGCACCGACTCCAGCCATTCGGGCATGTCCACGAAGAGCGGCAGCAGCGCCAGCCCCATCAGCGGAATGAACGCGCAGCCTGTGACACCGGCCCCTGCCGTGAGGGCCCCCTGACGGCTCTCGCGCCGGCGGATGACGACGGCGGCCTCGGCGTTCGGTGTCCAGTCGGCGCCGCGCAGCTCTGCCCAGGCCTCCAGCAGCACCCCCAGCTCGTACTCCACGTTCACGTGCACATCGTCGAGGAAGGGCAGCAGCACCTTGCTGCCGTCCCTGCCATAGGCATGCACGAGCACGCTGGCCGCGCCCTTCTGCACCGCCCCGGCCAGACTGGCCTCGGCCTTGATGTCCTGGATGTCCGCCCAGGCCAGCCGCCGCCGTCTGACCATGCCCCGCACATGGATCGCCTTGATGTCCACCCTCGTCGAACAGCGCAGGGTGGAGTAGAAGAGCCAGCCCATGAGTGCCAACCACGCGACCGCGAAGGGGTACGTGAACCCGGCGGACAGGTCGTCGGCAGTCAGCAGGCCTCCCAGCAGGCTCAGCGTGCCCACCGCGATCACCACCAGGAACGTCAGCATCCGTTGCCGCGTCATCCGGTACTCGCGCGGCAGAACGTCGTACACCACAGCCCGCCCCCTGCCCGGTGCCCCGGTCGCCGATGGGGCACCATGTTCTTGCCTCAACTCGCCTTTGTCGAGGGGCATTTGGAACGCCGTGTGAAGTCGTGAGGCGCTCGCGGGCCCCGGCGGGTCGATGCAGGCGGATTCGCGGGGCGCGGCCCCGGCCGCGACGAGAAGGGTGCCGGTGCCGTGGCACGCGTCGTGCCACCGGACGAGAAGCTCGATCACGCCGAGTGAGACCCCGTGGCGGCCGACCGCTGCTTCCTGCCCGACCGCGGTGCGTACCGTCCGCCACCCAGGCCGGTGTTCGGCTCCTCCTCTCCTCATCTGGCCGGTTCCTGCTCCTACTTGATGCCGTCCGCTTGCCAGAACTGCTGCAGAACCCTTGACGGCGGCGATACCGCGGGCTTGTAATCGCCATCGAACCGGTTCGCGAACCGGTTCGACCAGGTATCGCAGGCCCCTGTCGGTCCCAGAGGTGAGCAGTGAACATCGGCGAAATCGCCAAACGAGCCGGGGTGTCACGCAGCACCGTGTCGTACGTGCTGAGCGGCAAGCGCCCGGTGTCGGAAGAGGTCAGGGCCCGGGTCGAGCGGGTCATCAAGGAGTCGGGATACCGGCCGAGTGCCACCGCACGCGCGCTGGCCCAAGGCTCCACCAGGGCCTTCGGTCTGGTGATCCCTCCGATGGGAGGCCATCTCAGCATCGACCAGCTGCACTTCGTCGGCTCCGTCGCCGAGGCCGCGGCCGATCACGACTACGACGTCCTGCTGTCGCCCAGTGGTCGCGACGAGGCTTTCGACCGCATGCTCGGCGAGCGCCGGGTGGACGGCGTGATCGTGATGGAGACCGTGCTGCACGATGCCCGGGTGGTGCGGCTGCTGGAGGAGTCGATGCCGTGCGTCACCATCGGTCGTACCGGCAGCGACGCGGAACACGGGTGGGTGGATCTGGACTACGCCGGGCTGGTGACCACGGCCGTGGAGCGGCTGGCGGAGCTCGGGCATCGCAGGATCGCCCTGGTGAACCGCCCGCAGGCGCTCCTGGACCGTGAGTACGGACCTGCCTACCGCGCGCTGGACGCCTTCGAGAAGACCGTGGTCGAACTCGGGCTGCAGGGACGGGCGGTGTGCTGTGAGGACGAGCAGTCCGCCGGACAGGAGTGCGCGCGGGCGCTGCTGGCAGAAGATCCCTCTCTCACCGCCTTGGTGACGATCAACGAACGGTCGCTGGCGGGCGTCCTGCGGGGCCTTCGGCAGGCCGGTCTGCGCCTGCCCGGGGACTTCTCGCTGGTGGCCGTCACCTCGCAGGACAATGCGTGCGGTCTCAGTCCCCAGGTCACCGCCGCCGACGTGCCCACCGCCGAGATGGGGCGCCGGGCCGTCGAGGCGCTGCACCGGGCGGTGACCGGACCGGCCACGTCTCTCGATCACGTGCTGCTCCGGCCTGACCTGGTCGAACGCGGCACCCTGGGACCCGCGCCCGGCCCCGGCGGCGTGCACCCGCGCTGAGGCCCCGTGTCCCGGGGCCGAGCCGCCGAGCCTCGGGACAACACACCCTCGTACCCCGCGCACGTACCCGGCGCTCATACCCGGCGTGCCTCTCAACCGCGCCGACACCGGCCTCGGGCCCCGCCTGTTCCGGCCCCCGTCTTCGGCCGGCACCCCCCAGCCGGTCACACCCCGCCGTCACCGTACGGCCCCTCGTCTGCCCTGCCTGCCCTGCCTGCCCTGTGCCGGCCGGGCACACCGCCCGCGCCGTCCGCGCATCCCTTCCTTCATGGAGCCGCCATGCCCACGCCTGTCAGATCCCGCCGTCCCCGCTCGTCCGTCCCGCTGACGGCGCTGCTCGCCGCGGCCGGTCTCGTACTGACCGCCTGCGGCGGAAGCTCTTCCTCCGACTCCGCGGAGGGCAAGACGATCACCCTGACCGAGATGGACTACTACAACACGGAGCCGCTGCACAGCGCGCTGCCCAAGCAGCTCAAGCAGTGCGGCGACAAGGCCGGGGTCACCGTCAAGCGGCAGGTGGTGCCGGAACTGCGGACCAAGCTGATGCAGTTGGCCGGCAGCCGGGCGATACCGGACCTGGTCCTGCTCGACAATCCCGACCTGCAGCAGCTCGCCGCCACCGGGGCCCTGGCCGACCTCGGGGCGGCCGGTCTGGGCACGGACGGGCTGTACCCGAACATCGTCGCCGCGGGTCAGTACGAGGGGAAGCTGTACGGAGTGGCGCCCGGGGTGAACCAGCTGGCGCTGTACTACAACACGGCGATGTTCAAGAAGGCGGGCATCCAACCGCCCCGCACCTGGGACGAGTTGCGTACGGCGGCCAAGAAGCTCACCGACGGCGAGAAGGTGCGCGGTGTCGGCTTCGCGGTGCCGGCCACGGAAGAGGGCAGTTTCCAGTTCGAGTCCTTCTTCTTCAGCTCGGGTGCCTCGCTGAAGAAGCTCGACTCGCCGCAGGCCGTGGCGGCGCTGCAGCTCCTCAAGGACCTGGTCGCCTCCGGCGCGGCGCCCAAGGACGTGCTCAGCTGGACGCAGGCGAACGTCGAGGAGCAGTTCGCGAACGGTTCCCTGGCCATGATGGTCAACGGTCCCTGGCAGCTGCCCCAGTTGCAGAAGGCGGGGATGAAGGACTTCGGCATCGTGCCGGTTCCCGCCCCGGCCGGCGGCACGTCCTCGAGTGCCCTGGGCGGCGAGGTGTGGGCGGCCGGCAACAACGGCGACAAGGCCCGCAAGGCGGCCGAGGTCATCAAGTGCATGGTGTCGAAGGACAACAGCCTGGCCTGGGCGAAACTCACCAACTACGTGCCGTCCGACGAGTCGGCGGCCGCTGAACTGGCCTCCTCGGTACCCGAGATGAAGACGTTCGTGAAGACCATCGGCACGGCCAAGGGCCGGACGGCGGAACTCGGAGCGGACTATCCGAAGTACTCGCAGGCCATGTGGACGGCCGTGCAGGCGGCGCTGTCGGGCGGCAAGTCGCCGGCGGCGGCCCTGGCCGAGGCGCAGCGCGAGGCGACGCGATGAGGACCGTGCCTGTGGCCGGATGCCGGCCCGGGACCGCCGCCGAATCTGGGCCCGGGGCAGGGAGGAGGTAGCGGTGGCGCTGGCTGTCTCCAAGGACGCCCCCGCCGTGTCCGGCGGCGGGCCGTCGCCGCGGCCGTCCGGGCCTGCCGCCTGGTCGGTGCGCAGCCGGCGGCTGGGCCTGGGATTCGTGGTGCCGGTCGTCGTGTTCGTCGCGGTGTTCTACCTGTATCCGCTGGGCCGCAACGTCGTGCTGTCGTTCCAGGACTACGGCATCAAGTCCCTCTACAGCGGCAAGGCCCCCTTCAACGGCCTCGACAACTACACGAAGCTGCTGGGCGATCCGGTCTTCCACACGGCCGCGGTCAACACGCTGGTGTTCGTCGCGGGTTCTCTCTTCTTCCAGTTCACCATCGGTCTGGGGCTCGCGGAGTTCTTCCACCGTGCCTTTCCGCTGAGCCAGTTGCTGCGCGCGCTGCTGCTGATCCCGTGGCTGCTGCCGCTGGTGGTCTCCGGCACGCTGTTCCGCTGGATGCTCGACACCAGCAACGGTGTCGTCAACCAGATCCTGCTCAACCTGCACCTCGTCCAGCATCCGGTGCCGTGGCTCAACGACCCCGGCACCGCGATGGTCGCCGTGCTGGTCTGCAACGTGTGGATCGGTGTGCCGTTCAACATGGTGATCCTCTACGGCGGTCTGCAGGCCGTTCCGGCGGAGTTGTACGAGGCGGCGTCCCTGGACGGTGCCGGTCGGCGCCAGCAGTTCCGCCACATCACGCTGCCGCAGCTCAGGCCGGTGATCGGCGTCGTGCTGACGCTCGGTCTGATCTACACGCTCAAGGTCTTCGATGTGATCTGGGTGATGACCAAGGGCGGACCGGCCAACGCCACCCACACCGTCACCACCTATGCCTACCAGCTGTCCTTCGGCGGGCTGGCGGAGTTCGGGCTCGGCGCGGCGGCGGGGAACCTGCTGATCGTGGTGGCCGCCGTCTTCGCACTGTTCTATCTGCGCTCGCTACGTGCCGAAGCGGAGAACCACTGACATGACCGTCCATGCTCCCGTCAGGGCCGGTGCGGCTGCTGCCGACGGTGCACGCCGTGCGCGCCGGCGCCGGTCCCTGCCGTCCTGGATCAAGACCACGGCCGGTGTCGCCATTGTCGCGGTCATGCTGTTTCCGCTCTACTGGATGGTGAACGCCTCCTTCCAGACCAATCAGCAGCTGGCCCGGCGCTCCCCGCACTGGCTGCCCTGGGGCGGCACCCTCAGCGGCTACCGGGACGCGCTGTCCCAGCAGGGCGGCCACCTGCTGGCCTCGTTGGTCATCGCGGCCGGTGCCACCCTCCTGACCCTGGCCGTCGCCGCCCCGGCCGCCTACGCCCTGGCGCTGCTGCGCACAGCGGGCGGCCGAACGCTGCTGAGCGTGCTGCTCGTGGTCCAGCTCGTGCCGGGCATCGTGATGGCCAACGCCCTGTACCGGATCTTCGCCTCCGCCGGAATCCTCGACTCGGCGCCGGCGCTGATCCTCGCGGACGCCACCCTCGCCGTACCGTTCGCCGTGCTGATCCTGCGGGCCTTCATGACGGGCATTCCCCGTTCCGTGCTGGAAGCGGCATCGCTGGACGGCGCGGGCACCGTGGGCGCCTTCTGCCGGATCGTGCTGCCCATGTCCCGCAACGCGCTGATCACGTCGGGGCTGTTCGCGTTCCTCTTCGCCTGGGGCGACTTCCTGTTCGCCACCACGCTCAACCTCAACTCCACCACCTGGAAGCCCATCACGGTGGGCCTGTACGACTACATCGGCGCCGGCACCAACACCACCAGCTGGAACTCGGTGATGGCCACGGCCGTCATCTCCTCCCTGCCCGCCGCCCTGTTGCTGGTCATCGCCCAGCGGCATGTGGCAGCCGGTCTCACCGGCGGCGCGGTCAAGGACTGACCGCGAGGACCGACCGCGAGGACCGACCGCGCCGTCCGGTGGGTGCTCCGCGATACCGCCGTCTTCCGCTCCACCCCGCTCTGTCGAAAGGAGCAGTGTGTCCCTGCCCGACACCACCACACCGCCCGTCCCGCCCGCCTCTCAGGCCCCGCAGGCAGCCGAGCACCACATCCCCGCGTCCGTCCCCGATGCCGCGGCCTGCCGGCTCGAGTTCGGTGACGCCGAGCACGTCCTCCGGGTGGAGCCCTGGGGCCCCGACAGCGTCCGGGTACGGGCGGCCCGGCACGGGATCCGCGACGACCTGCCCGGAGCCCTGGGCGCTTCGCCCGCCGCCGCCGACGCTCATGTGCACACGGACACGTCCGGCACCAGGATCCTCACCGTCGGACGCCTGCGGGTGGAGCTGTCGCCGCAGGGGCGGCTGCGTTTCGTGCGCACCGAGGACGGGGCGGAGCTGCTGCGCGAGAGCGTGGGGCATTTCGCGTGGCCCGGCCCGCGCCAGTTCACCCCGGCCGGTGACCACGGCTGCCGGATCGACCAGCGGTTCGCCTCCTACGACGGGGAGCGCTTCTTCGGGCTGGGCCAGCACTCGCACGGGCGCCTCGACCACAAGCACATGGTGATCGATCTCGTACAGCGCAACGGCGAGGTCACCATCCCCTTCACCCTCTCCTCCCGCGGCTACGGCCTGCTGTGGAACCAGCCGGCCGTCGGGCGGGTGGAACTGGCCGCCAACCAGACGCGCTGGGTCGCCGACGCCGCCGAACAGATCGACTACTGGATCACCACTCACCCCACACCGGCCGGCATCATGCACCACTACGCCGACGCCACCGGGCATGCTCCCGTGCTGCCGGAATGGGCCCTCGGCCTGTGGCAGTCCCGGCTGCGCTACCGCACCCAGGACGAACTGCTGGAGGTGGCCCGCGCCTATCAGCGGCGGGGCCTGCCGCTGTCGGTCATCGCCGTCGACTACTTCCACTGGCCGCACCTGGGCGACTGGCGCTTCGACGAGGCCGACTGGCCCGACCCGGCCGGCATGGTGGCCGAGCTCGAGAGCATGGGGGTACGGCCGCTGCTGTCGGTCTGGCCGTCCGTCAGCGTCCTGAGCGAGAACTACGCCCGCATGCGCGACGAGCGGCTGCTGGTCGGCACCGAGCAGGGCCAGCCGTTCCAGCACGTCTTCCCCGACGGCCAGTTCGCCGGCGAGCCGCTGCCGGTGACCTTCTACGACCCGACCGACGAACGGGCCCGCGACTTCGTGTGGAGCCGTGTCAAGCGCAACTACTTCGACCTCGGCTTCCGGCTGTGGTGGCTGGACGCGTGCGAACCGGAGATGTTCCCCGAGCAGTTCGGCAACCTCCGCTACGCGGCGGGTCCCGGCACCGCGGTGGCCAACCTCTACCCGCGCGAACACGTCCGGGGCTTCTACGAGCACACGCGCGCCGCGGGTGAAGAGGTCCCGGTGAGTCTGGTGCGGTCCGCCTGGGCCGGCAGCCAGGCCTACGGGGCCGCCCTGTGGTCGGGCGACATCCCGGCCACGTTCGAGGCGCTGGCCGCGCAGATACGTGCCGGGCTGAGCGCCGGGCTGAGCGGCATCCCGTGGTGGACCACCGACATCGGCGGATTCCACGGCGGCGACCCGGACGACCCCGACTTCCGTGAACTGGTCGTCCGCTGGTTCCAGTTCGCCGTCTTCTGCCCGCTGCTGCGCATGCACGGCCACCGCGAGCCGCGCGACAGCTTCACCGCCGGTCACAGCGGCGGCCCCAACGAACTGTGGTCGTACGGCGAGGAGGCCTACGAGATCCTCACCGGTCAACTCCGGCTGCGCCAGGATCTGCGTCCCTACCTGCATCAGCAGATGGCCGCGGCCGGCGCCAGCGGCGCCCCCGTCATCCGCCCGCTGTTCTTCGGCTTCCCCGAGGACCCCACCGCCTGGACGGTCGAGGACCAGTTCCTGTGCGGCCCCGACCTGCTCATCGCCCCCGTCACCCGGCTCGGCGAGCGCCGCCGCCAGGTCTACCTGCCCGCGGGCGCGGACTGGATCGACACGGCCGGCCACCGCCTCCACCCGGGCGGCCGGACGGTCCCCGCCGACGCGCCGCTCGACCGCATCCCGGTCTTCGTCCGCGACGGCTCCCCCATCGCCGCCGCGTTCGCCCACTGAAGCAGGCCGCCGCCCAGGCGGCCGTCCCCTGGAGCCGCCCCGGCCCACCGGGCTGAGGACAAAGAAGGGACACTCCATGTCGCACCCCCTGCACTCCCCACCGACCGGACCGCACCCACCAGGACTCCACCCGGCCGGACCGCATCCGGCCGGCGGCACCGGCATCCGCCGCCGCGGCGGACTCACCGCGCTGCTCGCCTCGCTCGCCCTGCTCGTCACCGGCGGCCAGCTGGCCGCGACCGCACCGGCGCACGCCGACGGGCAGGCCGTCACCGTCGACCTGGGCACCACCCAGGGCACTGCCACCGGTGTCGGGAGCGGCTTTCTGTACGGGCTGAGCGAGGACGGCAGCGGGCCCGACGACAGCCTGCTGGCCCCGCTCGCCCCACGCTCGGCACGTGGCGGCGGGGCCCGTCTCGACGGCGGCGGATGGGTCGGCGACAACTACACCCCCGGCAGCGGCTACACCCGCCGCCTCAACTCCGCGCTCGCCCAGGCCCGCAGGCTCACCTCACCGCCCTACGACGGCACCTACGACCTGCTCGTCAGCGACATCTGGGGGGCCGACAGCACCCAGCCCGCCGCCACCGTCTATCCCTGCACCGGCGGCGACTGCGGCAACTGGCAGGCCTTCCTGCGCCGCCTGGCCGCCGATGTCGCCGCCTCCGGGGTCAAGGTCCGCTACGACATCTGGAACGAGCCCGCCGGCGCGTTCTTCCCACCCGGCTTCAACACCACGCAGTACTACCAGATGTGGGACACCGCGGTACGCGAGCTGCGGGCCGCCGCCCCGCAGGCGGTGATCGTGGGCCCCTCCCTGTGGGACTTCAGTCCGGGCAACGTCTCCCCCTTCCTCGACCACACCAAAGCCGCCGGCACCGTTCCCGACGTCGTCAACTGGCACTTCAGCGGCACGCCCGTCGCCGACGCCCAGACCATGCGCTCCCTGCTCGACTCCAAGGGGCTGGGCGGACTGCCGCTGTCGATGAACGAGTACCTCCACGGCGATGAGCAGCACGCCGGCTATCAGGCCTGGTACCTGGCCCAGCTGGCGAACTCCGGCATCGATTCCGCCTCCCACGCCATCTGGGACGACTGCTGCGCGGCGGGGACCCTCGACGGCACCCTGGTCCGCAGCAACGGTGTGCTGCGGCCGACCGGCCAGTGGTGGGTCTACAAGGGGTACGCCGACATGACCGGCTCGCGGGCACAGGTCAGCACGCAGGGGACGCTCGCCGCCCTCGCCACCGTCGATCCGGTGCGCAGGAGGGCCTCGGTGCTGGCCGCGGGAACCTCCGGCGTCCCCTCGGCGGATCTCACCATCAACGGCCTGACCAGCCCGGCACTGTCCGGCGGCAGCGGTGTCACGGTCACCGTCCAGCGCATTCCCGACCAGGCGCCCCTGGAGCAGCCCGTCACCGTCAGCAGCCAGACCGTTCCGGCCGGAACCGGCAGCGTGCACCTGTCGCTCGCCGGAGCGGCCGCCCAGGACGCCTTCCTCGTCACCGTCGTCCCCGCCGGCCAGGGCGGCACGACGGTGGATGCCGCCGTGACGGGCAGCGGACCGGACTACTTCCAGTACGGCACGAACTGGGGACAGACCAACGGCGTGGGCGACATGTACAACACCACCGCCAACTGGAGTTACGTTCCCGGCTCGACGGCGCTGCTGCACTTCACGGGCCGGCAGGTGACCCTGCGGGCCGTCCGCGACACCGACCAGGGGCGCATGTACGTCAGCGTCGACGGTTCGGTCCCCGTGAAGGTGGACAACTACGCGCCCGGGCGGGCGGCTTCGTCGAGCGTGTGGACCAGTCCGCAACTGCCGGCCGGACCCCACACCGTCGTGGTCACCGTCGCACCCGACATCAACCCCGCCAGCGGCGGGCACAACATCGCCCTGGACAGCGCCGTGATCCAGAAGTGACCGCACCGCCGGTCCTGCGCCCCGGCGCGGGACCGGCGGCCCTCGCGGTCCTGACCGCCCCCCATCAGGCCCGGCGCCGCGCGGCGGGCTGCGTGCCTCCGGCGGCGGGGGCGGAGACCGGGGTCGTGGTCCGCGCGCGCATCATGAGTCCGGCACTGCGCGTGAGCAGCGCCACGACCGCCATGATCACAAGACCGTTGGTGATGATCCCCGAGACGTCCCCGGGTGCGGCGCCGTGCTGGACGAAGAACGTCGCGAGGCGCGTGCCGTACCAGTGACCGGCGCCGTAGGAGAACACCGAGCGGCCGACCGCGATGACGATCCAGAAGGCGGCGTAGAGGACACCGGCGGTGGAGACGGCCCGGCCGGCCGTGTCGCGGTGGACGCGCATCAGGCCGACGGCGATCAGGCCGACCAGCACGCCGACGGCCGCGCCGCCGACCTCGACGCTCAGGCCGGGTCCCTTCGTGTAGAGCGTGTGGACGAACAGCGGCACGATGGCCGCCGCGATGAACAGGGGGCGGCGCAGCCGTCTGCCGTTGACCTCCTTGGTGCCGAGGTCGGCCTTGAGCGTGGTCGCGAGGACGACGGCGTTCACGATGAGGGCGCTCTGGAGGGGACTCATGGCTCCTGACCAGGATGTGAGGGGGGGTTGCCTGCACCATGGTTCGCGGCGCCGGGGTCTGCCCGCTTCGGCCCGGCGGCCGACAGGGGTGGATGCCGCGGTGTCCGCCCTTGTCCACCTGGATCTCCACCCTGGGGTGGACAGCGCAAGGGCCCTGGTGACGGGGCCGGGTGCCAGGCTTGGGGCATGACGACCGAAGACCTCCGAGGCGCCGGACGGCGTTGGCCGCGGCCGCGCCCCGGAACGTGGCCGATCCTGGTCGCCCGGCCGCTGGGGCTCGCCCTGGTGGCCGCGGGGCTGGCGGTGTACCGGGACGCCACCTGGTCGGCCGCCGACATCGCCCTGGCCACGGTCATGGGCCTGTGCTGGGCGTGCTGGTGCGTGCTCAGCACGCGGGCGGGCCTGTCGCGGGTCCCGCTGCCGAAGGTCCTGGTGATCGTGGACCTGGCCGGGGCCGTGGTCAGCGGCGGCCTGCTGATCACGCTGGAGCCCGAGGCGGTCATCGCCGGTGTCATCGTGATCATGGCGGTGATGTCGGCGGCGGCCGAGCTGCCCCCGCTGGAGAGTGCCGGGGTGCTGGCGGCCGGTGCGCTGGCCATCGCCGTCGGGGACACGGTGACCGCGCCGGCCGTGGGGACCTGGGCGATCGTGGGGTGGACCGCCATGCTCGTGGCGGGCCATCTCGCCGCCACGACCCGTCGTAGCCTGCGGATCCAGCAGGCACAGGCCGAGGAGCTGCTGGCGCAGAACCAGCGGATGCAGCAGGAGCGCGAGCGGGCCGCGGAACTGGGCGAGCGCACCCGTATCGCCCGGGAGATCCATGACGTACTGGCCCACTCGCTGGGCGCGCTCGCCGTCCAGCTCGACGTGACCGACTCCCTGCTGACCGCGGAGCCCCCGCGGACGGAACAGGCCGTCGAGCGGGTGCGCAAGGCCCGGCGGCTGGCGGTCGACGGCCTGACCGAGACCCGCAGGGCGATCGAGGCCCTGCGCGCGGACACCCCGCCGCTCCCCGACGCGCTCAGGACGCTGGTGGCGGACCAGGACACCGCCACCCTCCACGTACGGGGAACCCCGCGGACGCTGACCGCCGAGGTGACCCTCGCGCTCCTGCGGGTCGCGCAGGAGGCCCTGGCCAACGCCGCCAAGCACGCGCACGGGCGGCCGGTGGCGATGGCCCTTCGCTACGATGCGGACACCGTCGGCCTGGTCGTCACGTCCGGGACCGGCGGCCCGGACGGACCGTTCGCCGCGGTTCCCGGTGTCAGCGGCGGATACGGCCTGGCCGGGATGCGGGAGCGGCTGCTGCTGATCGGCGGGGATCTGACGGCCGGTCCGGTGGACGGGGGCTGGCGGGTGCACGCGGAGGTGGCCGGGTGAGTACGCGCGTCGTGGTGGCCGACGATCAGGCCGTCATCCGCGAGGGCCTGATGACCCTGCTGGGTCTCATGCCCGGTATGGAGGTCGTGGGCGGCGCCGCCGACGGCGCGGAGGCGGTCGCCCTGGTGGCCGAGCTGGCGCCCGACGCCGTACTCATGGACCTGAGCATGCCCCGCATGGACGGGGTGACGGCGACGGCCCGCATCACCGCCGAACACCCCGACGTCGCCGTGGTGGTGCTGACCACGACGGCCGACGACCGGCAGGTCCTGGACGCGTTGCAGGCCGGGGCGCGGGCCTTCCTGACGAAGGACGCGAACAAGACCGAGATCGTGCGCGCCATCGAGGCGGCCGTGGCCCGGCACACCACGCTCGGCCCGGAGGTGCAGCGACTGCTGCTGGCCGCGGCGGTACGCGGCTCCGCCCGCGGCCCGCAGCCGCCCCGTCCGGAGCCGGCGCCCGGAGAGCCGGCGCTGACACCGCGCGAAGTGGACGTGCTGGGGCTGATGGCGAAGGGCTTCGCGAACGCGGCCATCGCGCGCCGGCTGATCGTGGGCGAGTCCACGGTGAAGACACACGTCAACCACCTGTTCGCGAAGCTCGGGGTGAGCACCCGCGCGGAGGCGGTCGCCTGGGCGCACGAGCACGGGTACGGCGGCCGGGACTGACCCGCACCGCCGTTACGGCGCCCAGAGCCGAACACCTGCCGTGTGAAGTCAGGGAATCGGACGGTCCGCCGCCCAGACTGGAGGCATGACCCGTACCCCCAGCGCTTCCCGAGAAGCGGCGCCCGAGCACCTCGACGTGGTGATCGTGGGCGCCGGACTGTCCGGCATCGGTGCCGGGTACCGTCTCCGGTCCGAGTGCCCCGAGCGCTCGTACGCGATCCTGGAGGCGCGGGACGCGATCGGCGGGACCTGGGACCTGTTCCGCTACCCCGGGGTGCGCTCCGACTCCGACATGTTCACGCTCGGCTACCCCTTCCGCCCCTGGCGGGGAAAGCAGTCGCTGGCCGACGGCGGGGCGGTGCTGGACTACGTCCGGGACACCGCCGCCGAGTCGGGCGTCGACCGGCACGTCCGCTTCCGCACCCGGCTGCTGCGCGCCGACTGGTCCACGCCCCAGGCGCGCTGGAGCCTGACCGTGCGGCGGACCGACGCCGACGGCACCACCCGCACCCAGACCCTGACCTGCAACTTCCTGTACTCGTGCACCGGTTACTACGACTACGACCGCGGGCACGACCCCGACTTCCCCGGCCGTGCGTCCTTCACCGGCCCCGTGGTCCACCCGCAGTTCTGGCCCGCGGACCTGGACTACCGGGGCAAGCGGGTCGTCGTCATCGGGAGCGGCGCCACCGCGGTCACCGTCGTACCGTCGATGGCCCGGGACGCCGCACATGTGACGATGCTTCAGCGGACGCCGACCTGGATCGTCTCGCGCCCCCAGCAGGACCGGACCGCCGAAGCGCTGCACGCGCTGCTGCCGGGCCGGGTGGCCCACCGCGCCGTCCGGGCCAGGAACATCCTGTACGGCACCGCCTTCTACCAGTACTGCCGGCGCCGCCCCGAGTCGGCCCGCAGGCTGCTGACCCGGGCCACCCTGCGCGCGGTCGGCGACCCGAGGGCCGTGGAGGAGAACTTCACCCCTCCCTACGCCCCCTGGGACCAGCGGCTGTGCGCGGTGCCCGAGGCCGACCTGTTCAAGGCGCTGCGCACGGGCGCGGTGGACGTCGTCACGGACCACATCGAGACGTTCGTCCCCGAGGGCATCCGCCTGAAGTCCGGGCGGACCCTGCCGGCCGACCTCGTCGTCACGGCGACCGGTCTGCGGCTGCTGCCGCTGGGCGGCGTCGCCTTCACCGTCGACGGCCGGTTCCTGGACCTGTCGGGGCAGTTCGTCTGGCGCGGCGCGATGCTGACGGGCGCGCCCAACCTCGCCTTCTGCATCGGCTACACGAACGCGTCCTGGACCCTGCGGGCGGACCTCAGCTCGCGCCTGGTGTGCAAGGTCCTCAACCACATGCGGCGCCGGGGGTACGCGGCCGTCGTACCCGAACCCGCCGGACGCCTGGGGACGCGCCCCCTGATCGATCTTGCCTCCGGCTATGTGAAGCGTTCCGTCACCGCCTTCCCGCAGCAGGGTGACCGGGCCCCGTGGAAGGTGCGCCAGAACTACATCCTGGACGCGCTGACCACCCTGCACTCCGGCCTCGACCGGACCCTGCGACCGGTCGGGACCCCTCCGGCCGCCGGCCGGTGGCCGGGTGGAGCCGCCTGAGGCTGGATTGCAGGGGCTGTCCGTGGCGCTTAGCGTGATGTCGGAGGTTCCTGGCGAGGGTGCCGGCATCGGCGTCGTACCCGTCCGGGACGCCCGCCGGGTCCGCCGGGCACTGAGAGACGAGGTCACTCATGCCACGATCCATGCGCGCGCTCGTAGCGGGAACGGTCGGCGAGCCGGCCGACGTCCTGCGGCTGGAATCCCGGCCTGTTCCCACGCCGGGGACCGGTCAGGCGTTGATCCGTGTGAAGGCGACTCCGATCCACGCCAGCGATCTGCATGTGCTGCGCGGCCGCTACGGCTTCTCCCCCGGGTTTCCCACGGTCGGCGGGCACATGGAGTGCGTGGGCCGTATCGAGGCCCTGGGTCCGGACACCGAGGGGCTGGAGACCGGCGAGCGCGTGGTGGCCGTGGCGGTCCCGGCCGTACCCGGGCCGCAGGTGGCCGGTACCTGGCAGGAATACCTCGTTGCCGATGCCCACAGGCTCCTGCCGGTACCCGACCGGCTGAGCGACTCCAGCGCCTGCCAACTCGCCGTCAACCCGTTGACCGCGCTGCTCCTGGTGACGCGCGAACTCGACGTACAGCCGGGTGAATGGCTGCTGCAGACCGCCGCGGGCTCCACCGTCGGCCGGCTCGTCATTCAGCTGGCCAGGCATCTGGGTATGCGCACGATCAATGTCGTACGGCGGCGCGCGGCCGTCGAGGAGATCAAGGCGCTCGGTGGTGACGAGGTCGTCTGCACCGAGGACGAGGACCTGGTGCAGCGGGTGGCCGAGATCGCCGGACCGGACGGTGTGCGCAAGGCCGCCGACTGTGTCGCGGGCGACGTGGGTGCCCAGGTGTCCCGGGCACTGGCTCCGGGAGGCGAGGTCGTGGTCTACGGCGCGCTCTCCACGCATCGGCAGACCGACCCGGCAGCGCTGACGATCCCGTTGCAGGCACGCTCGGTCATCTACGAGACCAAGACGGTCCGTGGCTTCTGGCTCAACCGCTGGTTCGGCACCACCTCACCCGCGGATGCGCTGCGCGCGCTGTCCGAGGTGCGCGGTCTCGTCGCCGACGAGGTGCTGAGCATCCCCGAGGGCCGGCCCTTCCCGCTCGACCGTTTCACCGAAGCCATCGCGTTCGCCGAAGCACCCGCGCACGGCGCCAAACCGCTCTTCGTCTTCGAGGACGGCCGGGGCGGGGACGACGGGTAGGGCGCGGCCCGGCCCGGCTCGGTGGGCCGGGGCGCGGGCGTTGCGCCGGGGCGCGGGCGTTCCGGTAGGGAGCGCGGGCGTTCCGGTGGGGAGACCGAAGTTACCTGGCCGTTGGGTCCCGGGCCGAGTGGGTCTATCGTCGGAATCATGGGCCAGGACGAGGAAGGCGGCCGGTGATGCCGCAGGACGATGCCGTGATCGGCTGCACGGGGCAGGTACTCATCGGAACCCGTGGTTCCGACGGCCCCGGCGAAGTCCTGGTACGGGTCCGGGGCGGCTCCGAGACCTTCCTCGCCTGGTCGGAGGATCCCCTGCCGGTGGGCGCCACGGTGCTCGTGATCGAATCACGTGGATGCCGCCAGGTCTGCGTCATCGAGTGGGTGGATCCATTGGACGCGCTCGGCGACAGAGCCGAGGCCGGCTGAGGAGTACAAGCATGTTCGGATACCGCGTCCCCGCTCCCGACGAGGCGATGTTGATCTCGGGAGGCAGGCGGGGACTGGGGGGCGCGCCGTTCCGAGTGGTGACGGGGCACGGCAAGTTCGTGCTGCCGGTCTTCCGGAAGGTCCGATTCCTCACCCTGTCCATGTGTGAGTCCGAGGTCACCGAGACCTGCGTGACCCGACAGGGCATCGCGTTGCACGTCCGCGCGGTCATCGCCTTCAAGGTCGGCAACGACCAGGAGAGCATCATCAACGCGGGCCAGCGTTTTCTCTCCGACCAGGAGCAGATGTCGGTGCTCACCGGCCGGATCTTCGCCGGGCACCTGCGGGCCATCATCGGCTCGATGACGGTCGAGGAGATCGTCACCGAGCGGCAGAAGCTCGCCGCGGAGGTCCTGGACACCTCCAAGACGGAGATGGCGAAGATCGGCCTGATCGTCGACTCGCTGCAGATCCAGTCGATCGACGACGGCGACGTCGGCTACATCGACGCCATGTCCGCGCCGCACAAGGCGGCCATCCAGCGGCAGGCGCAGATCGCCCAGGCGCAGGCCACCCAGGCCTCGGTCGAGGCGGAGCAGGTGGCGGCCCGCAACCAGGCCGAGTACGCCCGGCAGACCGCGATCGTCAAGGCCGAGTACTCGGCCGAGGTGGACCGCGCCCAGGCGCAGGCCGCGCAGGCCGGGCCGCTGGCCCAGGCACACGCCCAGCAGGAGGTGCTCGCCGCCCAGACGGAGCTGGCCCAGCGCCAGGCCAAGCTGCGCCAGCAGCAGCTGGTGTCCGAGGTCGTGCGGCCCGCCGAGGCCGAGGCCGAGCGGGTCAGGATCCTCGCGGCCGCCGAGGCGCAGCGGATGAAGATCCAGGCGGAGGCCGCGGCGTCGTACGACCGCGTCGCGCTCGACCGGATGCTGATCGACCAGCTTCCGCAGATCGTCAAGGAGGCCGCAGGCGGCCTCGCCGGCGCCAACGTGAACGTCCTCAACGGCGCGGACGGCCTCGGCGAGATCGCCGCCGGCCTGGTGTCCCAGGGCCTGACGATCCTCGACTCGGTCCGGCAGAACCTGGGCGGACAGGAGTCCGACGGCCACCGCCCCGACAAGAGCGAGGGCAACGGCAGCAGCAGCCTGCTCCAGCTGCCTTCCAGCAAGGCGAGGAAGTCGGACGACGGTCCGGTGGACGTCGACTAGGTACGCCAGGGCCGCCGCCAGGGCCGCCGCCGGGTTCGGCGGCGGCCGCTCCGGTCACGGTTCCGCCCGGCGGGCGGTGACGAGGCCCCGGGCGGCGACGGCCGTGAGGGCCACGGCGACGGGGGGGCACCGCCTGCCAGGGGATGTGGAACCAGAGGGCGGCGTAGCCCCAGACGAGCCCGGCGACCAGGACGGTCGCGAGCAGCCATCGGCCCAGGAGCCGCCAGGTGTACGGCTCCGGGTTCCGCGGCCGGACGAGTCGTACCGCCCCGAACCACAGGCTCAGCGCGGCCAGCAGCCCCGCGGTCACGGCGAGGCCGGCGTACATCTGGGGTTCGTCACGGGGTTCGTCGGCGGTGGCCTGCTCCTCGCCGTCCCGGGCGATCCGCATCACGTGACCGCGCCACACCGTGCCGCTGACCCGGTCCCCGGGCCGGAGCTCGCTCAGCACCGGCCCCGGGTCGCCGAACGCGACCACGCTGCTTCCGCCGGACGGGCTCGACAGGGTCGCGCGGTACTGGGCGCCCCGCCCTCCGTCGTGGACCACCGTGTGCTTCACGGTGAAGGCGACGGTACGGACGCAGTTCTGCGAGCCCCGGTCCGGCCGGGTGCCGGTGCAGGCCTCGGCCGCCTTGTACGCCCTGTACTGGTCCAGGGTGGCCGGCAGCATCACCGTGGCCACGTAGGTGCAGACGACTGCCGCGATCACCGAACCGGCCAGCAGCAGAACGCCGGTGAACCGTGCCCCTCGTCCGTCCGGCCGGCTTCCCGTCCGGATTCCCGTCTGCGCCGCCACGACCCGTCCGCCCCCCTCGCCGGCCCGTCGCCGGGCCGTCCGGACGGTCTCCCCCACCGGAACCGTCCGGCGTCACTCTAGGCCCGGCACGATCCCGCTCGTTTTCTTTACGCACTCCTGACGCCCGCCCCCGCATCCCATGGGGTCCGGCCGGTGTCCTCATTCTTGCCGGATCACTGTCCGGATCTCGTCGGAGAATGGAGTGAGTGCCGATGGACGGCGCCGTCGTAGGGGTCGTACTGGTCGTCGTGTTGGTCCTGCTCGTGCTGCGCAGCGGGATGCGGGTGGTCAACCAGGTCGAGCGCGGGATCGTGTTCCGGTGGGGCAAGGCGCTGCCGACCTACCGGCACCCGGGGATCACCTTCCTCATCCCCTTCGCCGACCGGATGCGCAAGGTGAACGTGCAGGTGGTCACCATGCCGGTGCCCACACAGGAGGGCATCACCAAGGACAACGTGTCCGTGAAGGTCGACGCCGTCGTCTACTTCCGGGTCACCGACCCGATCCGTGCCTCCATCGAGGTGCAGGACTACATCTTCGCCGTCGGGCAGGTCGCCCAGTCGTCGCTGCGGTCCATCATCGGCAAGAGCGATCTCGACGACCTGCTCACCGACCGGGAGCGGCTGCACGAAGGGCTCGCCCTGATGATCGACAGCCCGGCCGCGGAGTGGGGCATCCACATCGACCGCGTCGAGATCAAGGACGTACAGCTGCCGGAGTCGCTGAAGCGGTCCATGTCCCGGCAGGCGGAGGCGGAACGGGAGCGGCGGGCCCGCGTCATCACCGCGGACGGTGAGTTCCAGGCCGCGCAGCAGCTCGCCAACGCCTCCCGGATCATGTCCGACTCGCCCGAGGCGATGCAGCTGCGGCTCCTGCAGACCGTCGTCGAGGTGGCCGCCGAGAAGAACTCCACCCTGGTGATGCCCTTCCCGGTCGAGCTGCTGCGCTACTTCGAGCGCGCCACCAAGAAGCTCGACCAGGAGGTCGAGAAGAACGAGCGGGAGCTGGAGGCACCGGAGGGGCAGGCCGCGCTGAAGGCCGGGATCGAGCAGATCGCCGCCGTCGCGGACCGGTTCGGGCCGGCGGCCGAGGTCACCGCCCCGCGGGATCCGCGGGAACCGTCGCCGGGATCCTCCGCTCCTGCCGACCGGCAGTAGCCAGCGTCAGCGTCACGGCGAGTGACGCGAGCGCCATCAGCGTCATCGCACTGGCGGGCGAGGTGAGTTGGGCCACCGCGCCCGCCAGTGCCGCACCCACGCCCTGCATGGTCAGCATCCCCGCCGAGTGCAACCCCAGGGCGTGGCCGCTGAGTTCGTCGGGGGTCAGGCTCATCAGCCGCTCCTGCTGGACCAGGCTCGCGCCGAAGCCGACGGAGGCGACGGTGACGCAGACCGCGGCGAGTGCCAGCGGCGGGTGGAGGAAGAAGAGCAGGTAGGGCGTGGCCAGGAGCAGGAGCAGGGGGGTGGCCGCGCGGGTGCGGACGGCGGGCGGGAGCAGCCGGCCGACGGTCACGTCACCGGCCAGCATGCCGAGGGCGGCACAGGCGAAGAGGGTGCCGGCCGCTTCTGGGGCGGACGGGGCGTACGACACGTACAGCGACTCGCAGCCGACGACCAGACCGTTGGGCAGCCACAGGCCGAGATAGGTGAGGCGGCGCGGGCGGGACGACCACAGCAGGGCGTTGGTGCGGCGGGTCTCCGCGACCGAGGGCCGGCCGGCGGCACGGGGCGGGCGGTCGGTCAGGCCGAGGCGGACCACGACGGCGGACGTCAGGTAGAGGGCCGCCGCGAGCAGCAAGCAGGTGCGTGGGGAGACGGCGGCGAGCAGGGCGCCGCCGGCGGCGTAACCGGCGACCTGCACCAGCCCGCTCATCATGTTGAACAGCGAACGCCCGGGAAGATAGCCGTCCTTGGCGAGGATCTCGTTCAGCAGCCCCCAGCGGACCCCGCCGCCGAGCGAGGCGACGAGGCCGAGCAACAGGACGGCGGCGAGCAGCACGCCGGGCGGGAGGCCGGGCAGCGCCATGCCCGCGGTGCCGACGGCGAAGGTGGCCGAGATCACGGCGAGGGTGGTGCGCGGGGGCAGCCGGTCGGCGCCGGAGAGCAGGAAGGTCGCGCCGAGCACCTGGGCGAGCGAGGGGCCGAACATGCTGAGCGCGGACAGGAGGGGGGAGCCGGTGCTGCGGTAGACGAGCGTGCCGAGGGCGAGCCCGCCGACGGTACTGCCGGCGTTCTGGGCGGCGGAGCCGAAAAAGAGGGGGGTGAACTCGGGCGTGCGGAAGAGAGACCGGTAGGTGGTGGGCATGGTCGGGAGTCTCGGGGGTGCTTGTAGCGGACGTTATTGTTTCGCGGGGACGCGAAAGGTTCTAACGAATGGAGGGCCTCTCGCGAGTGCGAGAAGCCCTAACGGGCGGTGAGCCTGTCACCAGTGCGAGAGGCTCTAACGGGCAGTGAGCCTGTCACCAGTGCGAGAGGCTCTAACGGGCAGTGAGCCTGTCACCGGTGCGAGAGGCTCTAACAACAGGGAGACCCCCTTGGGTTGGTGGCAGCTCAACGCGGACACGCTTGCCCGTAGCCGCTTTCTGCTCTCCCCCCTCGCCGAGACCTTCGCGAGCCTCAGGCTGCTGCACGACGGCACCGCCGCCCACCCCGGCGAGCGGCGCTGGCTGGACGCGCATCTGCCCGCCTATCGGGCGCGGCTCGCCGCGGACCCCGTCACCGCGCTGCTGATCCGTACCGGCCTCGGCCGCGTCTGGACCGCCGACTTCCTCACCCCCACTCCCCGGGACGCGGAGAGCGCCGAGGCCGGTATCGCACGGATCCGGGCGGCCCGCCCCGACGAGGCCCGCGCGCACCTGCGGGTCGCCGCCGCCGGTCCGCTCCCCGCCGCCCTGGAGCGCGACGACCTGCCCGGGCGGGCGGCGGAGCTGCTGACGTACGTGTGGGAGGCGGCCGTACGGCCGTACTGGGAGCGTCGGCGGCGGATCCTGGAGGCGGATGTGGTCGCCCGGACCACGCAGGTCAGCCGGGGCGGCTGGGCCGAGGTGCTGGACTCGGTGCGGCCGGGGCGGACCCGCTGGCTCGGTGCCAACCGGCTCCAGGTCAATCTGCACGAGTACCCGCCCCGCGAGATCTCCGGTGCCGATCTTCTGCTCGTCCCGGTGACGCCCAGGAACGGCTGGGTCTCCTGGGAGGAGCCGGACCGTTACGCGCTGGTCTACCCGTGCGCCGGCGTGCTCTCCGACCCCGCCGGGCAGGCGGTGCCGGCGGCGCTCACGGCGCTGCTGGGCGGCGCGCGCGCCGGCGTGCTGGTGCTGCTGGACGCCCCGCTGAGCACGACCCACCTGACGGCGGTGACCGGGCAGGCGCTGGGCTCGGTCGGGCGGCATCTGAGGGTCCTGCTGGATGCCGGGCTGGTGGAGCGGCGGCGGGCCGGGCGGTCGGTGCTGTACTCGCGGACGGCGGCGGGAGACGTGCTGGTGGAGGCCGGGACCCGGTCCGACACTTAGCGGAGTTAGCATCCGTTTATGACGACTACCGAGAACAACGGGTCCGTGCTCGACATCGAGATCGGTGCGCTGCAGGGCGGTTCCGCCGAGCTGCCGGGCTACACCGGCCAGGCCGTGCTCATTGTCAACGTGGCCTCCAAGTGCGGTCTGACCCCGCAGTACGGCGGCCTGGAGCGGCTCCAGGAGCGGTACGCGGCGCAGGGTTTCACCGTGCTCGGGGTGCCCTGCAACCAGTTCATGGGGCAGGAGCCCGGCAGCGCCGAGGAGATCGCCGAGTTCTGCTCGGCGACGTACGGCGTGACCTTCCCGCTGACCGAGAAGGTCGAGGTCAACGGGGACGACCGGCACCCGCTCTACCAGCGGCTGGTGGACTTCGCCGACGGCGAGGGGCACACCGGTGACATCCGCTGGAACTTCGAGAAGTTCCTGATCGGCCGGGACGGCCAGGTCGTCGCCCGGTTCGCGCCGCAGACCGAGCCGGAGTCGGCGGAGGTCGTGGCCGCGGTGGAGAAGGCCATCGGCTGACGCCCCGAGCCTCACGACGGCGGTCACGGGAGACGGTCTCCCGTGACCGCCGTCGGCGTTCCGTGCCCGCCGCTTGACCTTGCCCCTGGGGCAGGGCCGAGCGTCGGCCGCGCCGGGCCACGGGTGCCCGGTGACGGAGGATGTGGCCGTGAAGGACGCTGTGGACGAGAAGCTGCTCACGATCGGCGCGTTCGCGGCGCGGTCCCGGCTCTCGGCGAAGGCGCTGCGCCTGTACGACCGGCTGGGGCTGCTGGCCCCGGCGTACGTCGACGGGACGACCGGTTACCGGTACTACCGGGCCGGACAGGTGGAGCGCGCCCGTCTGGTGGCGCTGCTGCGGCAGCTGGACATGCCGCTGGCGCGGATCGCCGAGGTGGTCGAGGCGACGGACGGCGACACGGCCGCCGGCAGCGCGGCCGCCGGGCTGCTGGCCGCCTACTGGGCGGATGTCGAGCGGCGGATCGCCGGGCAGCGGACCCTTGCCGCATATCTCCGTGGACGGCTGTCCGGGAGGAGTTCGGAGATGTACGAGACGTTCGCGGTGGAGACGGCGGAGGTGCCGGCGCAGGTGGTGATCACCGAGACGCGGCACACCCTGGCGGACGAGCTGCCCGCCTGGATCGGCGCCTCGCTGGGCCGTCTGGAGGCGGCGGCCCGCGAATGCGGGGGTGTGGCCGGGGCGCCGTTCGTCGTGTACTACGCGGAGGTGTCCATGGAGAGCGACGGGCCGGCCGAGGCCTGTGTCCCGGTGGCGGACGAGGCGGCGGCCCGGGCCTGGGCGGAGCGGCACGGGCGGGCCTGGGAGACGAAGGTGCGCGTCGAGCCGGCGCGCACGCTGGCGTACACGCGGATCGGCAAGGCGCAGGTGGCGCATCCGCAGATCCTGGCGGCCTTCGAGGCGGTGGAGGGGTGGGTGGCCCGGCAGGGCGGCCCGGACGGCGCCCAGGAAGGCGCTCAGGAGGGCGCTCTGGAGTACGACGGCCCGTGCCGGGAGGTCTACTTCGCGGACTGGGACGCGGCGGGCCCTCAGGACCCGGTGTGCGATGTGGCCTTCCCCGTCCGCCGGGTGACGCCGCGGCCGGTCCGCTGACCGATCGCACGGGCACAAGCCGAGCCCCCTCGGCAAGGACGGCGAGCTAGTCGAGAGGGCTCTTGAGGTGACGCTTGTGCAGTTGTGGTTGTCGGGAGCGTGGCCGATGGGTCAGCGAAGCCCCTACGCCTTGACCGAAGCCACGAACGCGTTCCACGCGCCGGTCGGGAACGCGAGGACCGGGCCCTCCTCGACCTTGGAGTCGCGTACGTCGAGTCCAGCGGTCGTCGGCGACTTGACCTCGACGCACGCCCCGTTCCCTGCGGAATAGGAGGACTTCGTCCACGTCTCCGTGGTGCCCTGAAGCAGTGCCATGTCCACTCCTGTAGCGAGTTGCTGTGGTGCTTGGTGTAGTGCGATTCACGCCAACCTTCTGATCGGTTGGCGTGATCGACGCTACTAGCCAACTCCCTCGCCTGGAGCACTCGTTCACTCGTCTGGATGGCATATTCCAGAGGAGACTTCCATGGGAGCGTTGCGCCGGTGTACGATCCGGCGCTCGCCGTCCGGGACGGCTCAGCGGGCGTACTCCTTGGCCGCGTCGGCGATGAACTGCCGGGACTGCTCGACGTTCAGCGACTGGGCCCGCAGGTGCTCGTACATCACGGCGTACTTCTGCACGTCGTGGGCCTTCTCCAGGTACAGGTCGCTGGTCACGCCCTCCAGGTAGACGACGCTGGAGTCGGCCGCGTCGGCGAACTCCAGGATCGCGTACTGGCCGTTGAGGCCGGGATGCGCGCCCACCTCGAAGGGCAGCACCTGGACGGTGATGTGCGGCTGCTGGGACATCTCGATCAGGTACTCCAGCTGCTCGCGCATCACGAGCCTGTTGCCGACCAGCCGGCGCAGCGCGGCCTCGTCGAGCACCACCCAGAGGCGAAGGGGGTTGAGCTCGGCGGTGATACGTTCCTGTCGCCGCATCCGCACCTGGACCCGCTTCTCGATGTCGGCGGCGGAGGTCTCCGGCAACGCGCCCTGCACCAGCGCCTCGGCGTATGCCCGGGTCTGCAACAGCCCCGTGACCAGCTGGGGTTCGTACACCCTCAGCGACTCGGCGTCGGTCTCCAGGCCGATGTAGACGCTGTACGGGATGTCCCCGAACGCATGCCACCATCCTTGCTGCCGCGAATCCCTGGCCATCTCCATCAGGGACTCGACGACCCGCTGGTCCTCGACCTCGTAGACCCCGCACAGGTCGCGGACATCGCGCTGGCTGATGCTCCGGCGCCCGTTCTCCAGCCGGCTGATCTTCGACTGGGAGACGAGCAACCGCTCCGCCACCTCCTCCGCCGTCATGCCCTTGAGCTCGCGGAGCCTGCGCAGCTCCTGGCCCAGCCGGCGTCGCCTGACGGTGGGATTGACATTGGACGCCACGGGACGTGCACCTCCGGCTGCCTGCCTGTAACTACCACTTTGCGTATCTGCTGTTGAGCAGACTGCCACCAAGGTGGTTCCTACCGCTGGGAAACTGTGGATATGCGGCGCGTACGCGTCAGTTCGGGCACGTTCCGGATTCTCCGGGCGCCGGACGAGGCCGGTGGGACGGGAAAATACCGAGCGGGGCGGCGGGGCGCGTACCGCGTGCGCCTCGCCGCCCCGCTCGGACCAGCGGCTCCCGAACCGGGTCTCAGGGGTGCTGTGTTGCCGACTGTCGCCGGCTGTTGCTCCGTGGAACTGCGGCTCAGTGCACCACGGCTCGTGCCATCGCACCCGCGCCTCGGCGCGGCTGCATCGGAACACCGCGGGCGGGTTCCGGTACACCGGGCCTGGCGGCCGGTGCGGTCTGACGCCCGGCCGGTGCGGCCGGGTTACGGCGTGGCTGGGCGCCGGCGCCGTTCTGCACGTCCATGACGGCGTGGGCCACGAGCCCGCCCATCGGGTCGTGCCGGATCAAGTCCCGCAGCCGGGAACGCGAGGAGCGTCCCTCGTTGCCCGGATACAGGTGCTTGCCGAGACCGACCGCGTGGGCCAGGGCGGCGAGCGCCGCGGTCCGCGGGTCCGGTGGTACGCCGGTACGGATCGCCGAGTCCAGCCGGGCACGGATGTCCCGGCAGATCTCGTTGTCCGTCGCCTGGTACCGGGTCGTCGGCAGCACCCCGCACATCTGGCCCGCCACGGCATGCACCATGCCGCATCGCTCCAGATGCGAGAGGTACGTCTGGCGAAGTCCCAGACGTGGCCCACCGATCCAGTTCACAGCCCGCACGGGAGCGCCACGCCTTCGCAGCAACTCCAACGCGCAGTCCAAAGTCGGATCTCCAGTCGGCCGTGGCTGCACCACGGCGATACGATCCCCGTCTGGGGCTATCCGTCCGGCCAGCGCCAGCTCCACTAGCTGTGCTCCGGCCAGACCGAGGTCGAGCGACTGCGGCTGTGCAGTGGTACCCGTGGTCGGGTCCAATGCCAGCAGCAGAAGCTCCTCCGGAAGTGTTCTGCGGCTCCTGCCCATCCATGCCTCCCCGCGTGGATGAATGACAGGGTGACCCCTCTCACATTGGTCTGTCGAGGGTGCGTGACCGGTTTGTAAGGGAACCGGAAGGTATGTCGTTCTCGTCTACCGCAGGGGCTAAGCCCGCACACAGGACACTGGTACATGGTTCGGACAGCGCACGGCAACGTGCGAAGCGTGGAGGAGGCATCGGTGGCGGGCGAGTCCCCCGACAGGTCGAAGCAGCGCGAGTCGTCGGCAGAACCGACGTCGGGGAATGCGGGAACGGTTCCCGAACCACGCGACCCGCGACTGGCGGTGGCCGCCGAGGACGAGAGGGAGACCGCCGGCGGCGTGGACACCGCGACCCGGATCTTCTCGGTACGGGACGTGAAGGCGGCCGGCGACGACGACACGAAGCTCCGCGAGGCGGTGGCGGCGTGGGTCCGCACGGGGCCGCCGGCGGAGGAGGCCGAGGACTCCGGCAAGGACGCGGAGGAACAGCCTGAGCGGCCCGAGGCGGCCACGGAGGGCCGCGAGGCGGCCGAGGAGCCCCAGGAGGCCCCCGAGCCACCGGAGAACGCCGACAGGGCCGACACGACGCCCGAGGCAACGACCGAGGCGGACACGGAGAACGAGTCGGAGCCCGAGGACGCCGCGCCGACCCCTGCCGCCGACAACAACACCCCGCCCGAGCCCGCCTCGAAGCCTGCGGTCGAACCGGAGGACGCCGCACCCGAGGACGAGCCGAAGGCTGCGGCCGAGCCCGAAGACGCCGCACCCGAAGACGAGCCCAAGGCGACCGCCGAACCCGCGGACGCCGCACCCGAAGACGCCCCGAAGGCTGCCGCCGAACCGGAGGACGCCGCACCCGAAGACGCCCCGAAGGCTGCCGCCGATCC
>NZ_JBHXSK010000058.1:0-72324 GCF_042716195.1 Streptomyces sp. NPDC058683 | reverse complement strand
CGCCGGCGCCGGGGGGGGGGCGGGCCCCCCCGGGGGGGCCCCCCCCGCCGCACCAGTGGTTCAGGTCCGGCGTGTGGGTGGCCTGCTCTTGGTCAGCGGAGACCGAAGGCCCGGATCACGGTCTGTGCGACCGCGTTGCCGGCACTGTCGTGGGCGTGAGCCCGCAGCGAGACGAACCGGGCCCGCTTCGGGGCGGACAGCCCGAACCGACCGTCGTGTCCGCTGGTGATCTTCCGCCAGGTGCGGCCGTCGTCGTAGGACACCTCCAGGGTCACCGCCGACAGCTTGCCTGCGCCCACGGCACCCGGGAGCTGGGCGGCGGACACCGTGAGCGTCGTGTTCTTGGCGGTCTTCCCGGCCGCGTCCGTGCTGACGGCGTACTTGATCTGCGGCAGCGGCAGGACCGCCTGTTCGTCGCCCGACGGGGCTTTGGAGGTGAAGTCCCACTCGGTGTGCGTCGTGGGGGAGTACGGGCTCACCGTGCTGTCCCGGCCGGCGTCCAGGACGAGACGGTAAGGCAGCTTGCCGGCACCGGGTGCGTCAGCCTGCACCATGGTGTTCCCCGCGTTCTGGGCCAGTTGGGTGTCACCCTGGTACAGCGTGAGGGACTGCCGCGTGCGCTGGTAGTCCATGGACATGCCGACGTGGTCCGAGCCGCCCCAGGCGGGCACGTCGAGGGTCAGCCGGCTCCCACTGCGGGTGGGCGGATGGTAGTTGTCGTTCAGGTACGGGCGCTCGATGGGCTTGAACCACTGCTGGGTCTGCGTGCTGCCCGCCCGGTAGGTGGTACGCGGCTCGATCTCGAAGAGCAGGTCGTCGACGTACGCCTCCTGGCCCCAGGAGTATCCGGGCCCGGTGGAGACCCAGTCGACCCGCTGGGAGTTCACCGGCTCACGCATCGTCGTGCCGATGCCCCAGTTGCTGTTGTAGGCCGGCCAGTCGAAGCGGAACTCACCGCCGCCCAGGGTCGGGTCGGGGCTGTCGAAGGTGACGTTCACCCGCGCGAGGTTCTTGGGGCCGCCCTGGACGACCAGGCGGTCCGGGATCTCGTTGTGCCACGTCCACATCAGGTCGTACACGTAAGGGCTGACCGGCTGCGAGTCCACCGAGAGCGTCGCCCCGTGAGCGGAGGCCTGGCCGAAGAGCTTCTCGCCCTCGTCCGTGCTCAACAGCGAGACGTCGATTCGGGCGGGGGCGTGCGTCCACTCGTCGTCGCTGTAGCTCCGGAACCCTCGCCCGGGTGTGTTGTTCACGACCAGCAGGAGCTTGGCGCCCGCCTTGATCGCCGCGATGGCCTGGTCGGCGTCGCTGATCATGTCGTTGCGGCGGACGACGACCGCCTTGCCCCGCGCGTCCACACCGGCGTAGTCCGCGTTCGTGCCGTCGCCTGCGGCCACGAGCGGGAGCCTGTGGTGACCCTGGGACAGCGGGGTGACGTCCTGTTGCCGGTGGGCGTCCGTGAACTCGGTGGTCTTGGTGGCGATGGCCAGGGCCGGCTGCTCCTTGCGCCAGCGGGCGCCGAGGTCGAAGGTGCCGTGGGTCACCTTGTGCGTGGTCGGCTGGGCCCACAGGCTGTCGTAGTTGGTCTGGGTCTCCATGTAGTCGCGCCACAGCCGGCCGCCCATCGAGCGGGCGTACTCCAGACGCTGGTAGGTCGCCTCGGACCGCTGCGGCGTGGTCATGTCGATCCGCTCGATCTTCGTGGCGTCCAGGGTGACCGTGGCGTCGTGGTCCATCACGACCTCGGGGTCACCGAGCAGTGCCATCCCCATCGAGTGCGGGCCGTGGATACCCTGCACGGTCTTGAAGGACAGTACCGAGTAGACGTCGTTCGGGAGGTACGTCTGGAACGTGCCGGTCTCGTCGACGACCCAGAACTGGGGCGCGTCGTCGCCGGACCGCAGCAGCTCGACGACCCCCGACATCGGCTTTCCGTGTGCGTCCTTGAGGACCACGGTCAGCTTGTGGGTGACGTCGCCCAGCGACACCGCCGTGTGGGTGACGACCTTCCCCGCCGTGTCGGCCGCGACGACCTGGCCGCTCCAGCGGCCGTTCCCCGTCGCTCCGGAGCCGTCGATGGTGACCGTGACCTCGGCGGTGCCGTGCGCCGGCACGACGACCTCGGGGGCGGACAACCGGAACATTCCCGCAGGGGCGTCCGGGGCCTGAACGGACAGGTCGAGGGTGACCGGATCGTCGCCTGTGTTGGTGTACGTGACCGGGCGTTTCACCGCGTCGGACGCACCCGTCGTCACCTGGCCGGCGAACGCGGTCGCGGAGGCGAAGACGTCGGCGCCCAGCGCCGACGGGACGTCCACCCGGCCGCTGCCCGCCTGGAAGGCGTCGTACTTGGGCGTCTGCTTCGAGCTGCTCACCAGGAGGTCCTTCAACTGGGAGCCGGTCAGCCCGGGGTGCTCGGCCGCGAGGAGGGCCGCGGCGCCCGCGACATGCGGGGTCGCCTGGGAGGTCCCGCTGAACGTCAGGTAGCTGCCCTCGCCGAACGGCGAGTACTGGGAGCGTGCCGCCAGCACGTCGACGCCGGGCGCGCTGATCTCCGGCTTGAGCCCGCCGTCGACGCGCGGGCCCTGGCTGGAGAAGTAGGCGATGTCGTCCGAGGAGTCGACGGCTCCCACGGTCAGGGCGGCGTCAGCCGCGGCCGGGCTGCCGATGCTGTGGTCCGTACCGGTGTTGCCCGCGGCGACCACGAACAGGGCCCCGGTCTCGGCGCTGAGGCGGTCGACCGCCGTGCTGAGGGGGTCGGTGCCGTTGGACGGGTCCGAGGAGCCCAGGCTCATGTTGATGATGTCCGCGTGCTGGTCCTGTGCGGCCCACTCCATGCCGGCCAGGACCCAGGAGTCCTGGCCGGAGCCCTCGTCGGAGAGCACCTTGCCGATGTGCAGGCGCGCGCCGGGGGCGACGCCCTTCTCCTTGCCGTCCGACGCGGCTCCCGTGCCGGCGATGGTGGACGCGACGTGGGTGCCGTGTCCATGGCGGTCCGTCACGTCCTCGTCCGGGACGAAGCTCTGCGAGGCCGCTATCCGACCGGCCAGGTCAGGGTGTTCGGCGTCGACACCGGTGTCCAGGACGGCGACGTCCACGCCCTGCCCGGTGTCACCGGCCTCCCACGCCTGCGGTGCGCCGATCTGGGAGGTGGACTCGGCGAGGTCCGCCTTCACGACCCCGTCGAGCCAGATGCGGGCGATGCCCTCGCCGAAGGCCGGTCCGCCGGACGCGGCTGCCGTGGTCCTCGAGCCCGACGCGGGCGCGGAGGTGACAGCCCGCCAGAAGTCCGCCGACCGGTCCCGGTCCTCGGCCAGCGCGGCACCCTGGACACTGCCGAGGGCCCTGACCCGGGTAGCGCCCTTGGGGGTTGCGGAACGCAGCCCTGCGGCGGCTTTGCTGTCGTACGAGACGATCAGCGGCAACTGATCGCGATGTGCGTCGTCGTAGCCGTCCGCGACGAGCCGGCTGATGTTGAACAGGCGCTTGTCCAGCGTGCCCGCCGCCAGGTAGGGGAGAACGGAGTCGGGATAGACGTACAGGTCGCCGTTCGTCTCCATGATGTGCGCCTGGGCTTCCGCCCCGGCGGCACCGCGCACATCGACGGTGCCGCGACCGGCACTCGACTGCCGTGTGACAACGACGTCACCCGTGATCAGGGTGACCGAGTGGACTCCCGGAGGCACGTTGCGCTGCGCGGCGGGAGCGGCGGAGCCGTTGGTCGTGGCTGCCGCGGCGTGGGCGGCAGACAGGGCGGCGGGTTGTGCCAACGACAGGAGGGCGGCGCCGGCGACGGCGAACACACTCCAGCGTCTCGGTGATGATCTCAAGGGATTCCCTGACTGTTCCGTGGGGCCGGGGGCAGCCCGCAAGCGATTCATGGCTGAAATGACGGATCGGCGGGGGCGGGAGCGGATGGCCGGAGGACCGATCGTGAGCGTTCTGGGATCGCGGCAGGCGTGGACGATCAGAGTTAAGGCTTGTGGCCGGGAGATGTATAGACCAGGCTCGTGTCTGATATCGCCAGCTGGCGAATCGCGCCATTGCCGGCCCGACGGCCCGCCGGGAGGTGACGACAAGGAGGATGCCCGGTGCTCGACGCCCTTGGGATCAGCGAGTTCGACGAGCGGGTCTACCGCGCTTATCTGGCCAAGCCGGACCGGACAGCGCGGGAGATCGCCGAACACCTGGGCACCACACCCAGCCGGATACACCACGCGGTGGCCCGGTTGGTGGAACTGGGAGTGCTGCGAAGAGAACGACACGGCGAGTACCGGCCGGTCAGCCCGCGGACCGCGTTGAGCGCACTGCTCGCCAGGCGCCGAGCCGATACCGAGGCGGCGTTCACCGCGGTGTGGGACGCGGTCGATGACCTGGCAAGTGAGTACCGCGCCAACCGGCTGCAGGGGGATCCGACCGAGCTGGTGGAGGTGATCTCCGGTGAGGCGGCGGTCACCCTACGGGTGGCCGAGCTGACCCAATCGATGCGCACCCACTTCTGGGTTCTTGACCGGCCTCCGTACCTGGGCCCGTACAGCGTGGAGTTGGAGGAGGCCTTCACGATGGACCTGTTGGGCCGCGGCATCGACATACGGTCCGTCTACATCCCGGAGGGGCTGGAGCAGCCTGGCCGATTCGAGCTGATCACCCGCCTTGCCAAGCTCGGCGAGCAGGCCAGGCTCCTGCCGGCCCTGCCGTTCAGGCTGCGGATCATGGACCGTCGTGTCGCGCTGGTCGCGCTGATCGGAGGACGGTACGACAAAATTGCCGTCGTCCATCAGTCGGGTCTGCTCGATGCGATCCTCGAGCTGTTCGACGTCTACTGGCAGCGGGCACAACCCATCGTCTCGATGGCCCCGGAGACCCCCGACCAGCCGAGCACGGACGATCTCTTGCTGTTGAGAATGTTGCAAGCGGGCTACAAGGACCAGGCGATCGCCCGGCAACTGGGGACGAGCGCGCGCACCGTGACCCGCAGGATCGCCGCGATCACGTCCCGGCTCGGCCTCGATACCCGCTTCCAGCTGGGCACCGAAGCCGCCAAGCGAGGCTGGATCTGAGCGGGCGTTCAGGTGCGCATTACGCCGTCAAGTGCGGTACGGGGTGAACAGGTTGCGTAGCCCAGGGACCTGTCCGACGCCCGATGGGCCTTGATCGAACCGACGTTGACAACCTGGAGGGAAGCCCGGCTCGACCGCAGGCCCACCGGAAAGCCGGCATCCGCCGAACTCCGCGATGCATGGAACGCGATCCTCTACGTCAACCGCACCGCTGGTCGACGCCCTGCTCGACGACAACGACGTCGAAGCCGCCTGGCAGGCCGCCGCCGAAACCGGTGCCCGTGACCGGTGGTAGCTCACCCTCGCCAACCAGAAACGCAAGCGGAACCTGATGCGTCTGACGGACGAACACGGTCTGTGAGCCGGGACGTCGCCACGGGGGCTTGCGCGGTGCCCCATGCCGGCCTGCACTCGATGTGCACGGTCCTTGGCCACGCGGAACGTTCGCGCAGCGCAGAGGCCATGCGCAGAGGTCATTGCAGAGGTCATTTTCACGAACCGCGCAGCTGTCCCCCTGGAGGGTTCGAACGAGTTCCGCCACCGCTTGCACCGCCGCGGTGATCTCCTCTGGCCGCAGATTCCGCATGAAGGGTGTACGCGCGAAAGCGGTAGCGCAGTGCGTGCAGCCGTACCTGCATCCTGCCTGGGCGGACATACACACCGAGTGGGCTTCTCGGCCGCCTTCCCAGAGCCGTACGGCCTCGAAGGTGGATCTGTCGGACGTCCCGGCACCCTCGTCGAACGTTCCAGCCGCTTCGTCACCCTCGTCCACCTCCCCGACGGCCGCCAGCCCACGCAGACGCGCGACGCGCTCATACAGACCGTCTCGACACTCTGCGACCCCGGCAGTCCTTGGCAGCGCGGCTCGAAGGAGAACACCAACGGCCTGCTGGGGCAAGCACTTCCCCAAGGGCATCGACCTGGCCCGCTGCAGCCGCGAAGAGCTGGATGCCGTGGCCGCCGGGCTGAACAGCCGCCCACGCAAAACGCTCGGTTGGGAAACTCCAGCCGAGCGCCTCGCTAAGCTCCTGGCCACAGCCAGTTGATCACCTGTGTTGCAACGCCCCCTGGAATTCGCCCTTACCGGACGGGGCCATAACACGGCCGGACTGTACCGCGGCCCGCGCCAACTTGCGGTTACCGCGTTGCGGTGGCCAGTGCCGCGCGGATGGCGTCCTCGCCGACCGGCTGGCCCTTCTCGTTGCGCCCGGCCTCGATGGCGAGCCGCGCGACGGTACTGCCGGTGTATCCGCTTCCGATGAATCCCACAGTCGTCAAATTCTCAGCGCTCCCCGGAAGAGCCGAACCCTTGTCATTTGCCGGACTCGTTGCGATTCGGGTCCCTGCCGTCAGCCGGCGGAGAAGTAATGGCCGTTGTCCAAATCGGCGAGCAGGCTGGGCTGAGCGGGTTCCCAGCCGAGGGTCCGGCGGGTGATGAGGTTGGACGCCGGGTAGTTCTGCGTGACTATGTTCGCGAGGAACCCGAAGTATCCCGGCACCATCAGTACGTCCGCGGGAACGCTCACGACGGGCAGGCCCAGACGGCTGCCAATGGCCTCGGCGATCTCGCGGAGCGGGATGGCCCCGTCCCCAACCGCGTGCCAGTATTTGCCGGCCGGCCCCTTCTCCAGCGCCAAGCGGAACAAGGAGGCGACATCGCGGACGTGCACGGCGTTCCACAGGTTCGCGCCGTCTCCGGGGTAGCCGACGAAACCCTTCTCCTTCGCGAGCGCGATCAGCTGCACGAGGAAGCCGGCACGATCGGTCGTGCTGTGCGCGATGTTGGCAATCCGCACGACCGAAGACCGCACTCCCCGCTCGGCGAGGCCGACTACGGCGGTTTCCACGACGTTACGAACCCGCAGGGTGCCCTTGTACTCATCGCCGCCGGGAAGGGCCGGGTCCTCCTCGGTGGCCGGCCGGCCCAGGTTCCCTGGCGAGCCTATGCTCCCCGCCGCGACCAGCGGCTTTCCGGTTCCCGCCAGTGCCTCGCCGTACGCGAGCATGATCGGGAGCTCCGCGGCGGCCACGGCGTCGATCCCGCCGGAGGGAAGCAGGTCCTGCCTGTGCGCGACGTGGATGACGCCGTCGGAGTCCGCGGCCGCCTCCTTGAGCCCGTCGAGATCCTCGAGGTCGCCGCGACGCACCTTCGCGCCGAGCGCGGACACCGCCGCCGCGGCCGTGTCCGACCGGGCCAGGCCGGTGACCTCATGTCCGGCGGCGATGAGCTCGGGGATGATGTACGAACCAGAATGACCGGTCCCGCCAGTGACGAAAACGCGCATGCTATTTCCTTGTGAGAGTGAGCGGAGGGGCTGTTCTCCTCGTGCCGTAGATCGGCTGGCGTGATGTGGCGCGAGAAGTGGTGGTGCGGGTGCGCTCAGCCGAGAATGCTGACGCCGAGGAAGAAATTGGTGTGCTTGACGGAGCGGGCGACGAGGCCCAGCTGCAACAGGGCGACGTTCTCCAGCGTCCGCGCCATTGCCAGCTGCCCCGTGTCCATCGGGCGCAGTCCCAGACTCTCGATGAACGCCGACACGCGTGTCTTTGCCTGCGCGTCGTCGCCGGCGATGAACACGTCCAATAGGCGACCCTCGGCTGGGCCGGCCGCCAGAACATGGGAGAACAGGGTGTTGAACGCCTTGACGACATGCGCGCCGGCAGGGGCGGCCTTGGCGATCTCCTGAGCGCCGGAACTGCCGTCGGGGGTGACAAAGCCCTGGAAATCAGGGGAGACGGGGTTGGTGATGTCGATGATGACCTTGCCGCGCAGTGCGTCCGCGTACTCGCTCACCACCGCCGCCGCGCCGGCGTACGGCACGGCGAGGACAACGATGTCCCCGGCCGGGGCGGCGCCGGCCGTCCCGACAGTGGCGCCGCCGAGCGCGGCGGCCAATTCCTCGGCCTTGGCCCGGTCGCGGCCGATAATCTCGACGGCGTTGCCGCCGGCGAGCGCCCGGTCGGCCAGGGCGCCGGCCATGTTCCCCAGGCCGATAATGCTGATGCTGCTCATTGGCATGCCTGCTTTCCGGAGCTGGATAGGACGCCATACCCGCCCCGTCGTTGTCGACGGTTGTGTCGTCGACGCCGTCGAATGACGCGATGGAGGGCGCTCAATTCCTGATGCGCTCATTCTGGAACTGAGCCTGGGCCCTGTTATCAAGTTCCGATGTCGAATTCTTATGCCGAATTTGCTTCGGCCTCATTAGGTACCTATTCAGGCTGCCATTTACCTGAGTGGGTGTCCAAGACCTCTTTAAGGCGTGGTGATACCCTGGAGGTATCACCGGACCGGGAGGCGCCATGGATCTGGACCTGCGCAAACTGCGTTACTTCGTCGCCGTGGCCGACCGGTTGCACTTCGGCCGCGCCGCCGATGAGCTACATATCGCGCAGCCGGTGCTCAGCCGGCAGATCCGCGCGCTCGAGCAGGATCTCGGCGCCTCGCTGTTCACCAGGGATCGCCACGGCGTAGCGCTGACCGACGCGGGCCGACAACTGCTGGCCGACGCCGGTCCGCTGCTCGCCTCCGCGCACGCGGTCCGCCGCCGGGTGTCCGTAGCCGCCCGCGGCAGCCGGCGGCTGATGGTCGGTTTCCGGGCGGGCATCCCGGTCATCCCGGCGGCGCGGGCGTTCGAGGCCCGGCACCCGGACGTGGTCGTGGACGTGCAGCGGATCGAATGGGACGAACAGGCCCCGATGCTGCTCGACGGCCGCATCGACGTCGGCTATGTGCGGCTGCCCATCGACGAGGCCGGCCTGCGCGTCACCCCGCTGTACACCGAGCCGCGGGTGGCGGTGCTGCCCGCCGGCCACCGGTTGGCCGGCAAGGAGGAGGTCACCGAGGCCGACCTGGCCGGCGAACCGCTGCTCTGGCATGCCGACCCGAGCACGCAGCCCACCAGGCGCCCGCACCCTAACGCCGGGTACCTGGTGCGCGGGGTGGACGAGACGCTCGAGCATGTCGCGGCCGGCCGGGGCATCTCGTTCCTGGCCCGTTCGGCGACCGTGTTCTACTCACATCCGGACGTCATCTATGTGCCCATCCCGGATCTGGCGCCCGACCAGGTATGCCTCGCGATGGCGGCATCGCGCACCTCGCCAGTGGTCGATGACTTCTTCACCGCGGCCCAGGCGACGGCCGAGATCACGGCAGAATGTGGGAACTATGAAATGTGGCAGCTCGGAGGCGACGCCGTTTCAAAGCATGGTTGAGCAGTCCGACTGACAACAGCAGCGCCAACAGGCGGCACGCGGCGTCAGCAATGGCGAAGGCATCGTGCTCGGGGGCGGAGGCGATGTTGGCGCACAGTAAGAATCGGCATCGTCGCGCGACCGCTTGACGTGGAAGACGTGTCGGCCGCCGGGGGTGGCGGTGTCCAGGTTCTCGTGCAGCGAGGTGAAGCCGATGCCGCGCTCGCGCAAGTCAGAGAACGGCAGTCCGGGGTTCTTGAACGACCTAGGTTTTTGAATGGTTTTTTGAAGGCTTCGAGTGGGCCGGGCGCCCCTCCGGGAGGGACCTTCAGAAAACGAAGGTTTTCTGAAGATCGTCGCACTACGACAGTTGATGCACCGCCCGGCCGGTCGCGCACTGTTGGTCGTCGCTCAGTCTGCCCCCCGCGGCGGGCCGCTCCGCCCACGAGTTCGGGCAACCGGCTTGAGTGATCGGCTGCTTGCTCTATCCGTGTGGTGTGGTGATCTGCCGTACGGCGTGGACGACGGCGGCGCGGTGCTGGATCAGTCGCTGCGCCGGCCACGGGGCGCTTCCGCCGGCCGGGCTCATGCCGCCGGTGAGGCTGAACCAGGTTTGGGTCAGCGCCAGCACGAAAGCCACCAGGTCCTCGGGGCCGAGCTCCGGATCGACTCGGCCCTGCTCCTGGGCCGCCGCAACAGCTGTGGTCTTTGCGGTGTAGGTGGCGGCCTCCTGGTCGGTGGCGCCGGGGCGCTCCAGCAGTTTCCAGAAGAGCAGCCGCATCAGGTGGGGGTGGGCGACCAGGTCGTCGAAGATCTGTCCCGCGACTTCGGGGAGGTCCTCGGCGTCGAAGGGCACGGTCTCCGTGCCCACGGCCAGCACCCGCTCGATCACCGCGTCGAACAACTGCTCCTTGTTGCCGAAGTAGGCGTAGATCCTTTGCTTGTTCGCATGGGCCGCCTCGGCGATGCGGTCCACCCGGGCGCCGGCCAGACCGTGCGCGGCGAACTCGGCGGTGGCGGCGTCCAGGAGGCGTTCCTTGGTCGCGGCGGAGTCTCGGGGCATGCAGCCACTCTAGCGAGTAACCATCCAGTTGGTTTGACACCTGCGAAGGCGTGCCACACCATAGAAACCATCCAGTTGGTTGCCATGGTTTGGGTGACCTCGACACAAGGAAGACCAATGACGGAACTCCGCACGCTCGGCAGCCAGGGCCTCACCGTCTCCGCCCAGGGACTCGGCCTCATGGGGATGAGCGCCTTCTACGGCGGCACCGATGAGGCCGAATCGCTGGCCACCATCGACCGTGCCCTGGAACTGGGCGTGACCCTGTTCGACACTGCCGAGATCTACGGACCCTTCACCAACGAGCAGCTCCTCGGCAAGGCGCTCACCGGCCGCCGTGAGCAGGCCGTGATCGCCACCAAGACCGGAATCGAGATCGGCGACGACGGTGCGGTGACCGGCCTCAACGGGCGCCCCGAGTACATCCGCCGTGCCTTGGACCGCTCCCTGCGCCACCTGAACACCGACTACGTCGATCTCTACTACCTGCACAGGGTCGACCCGCAGGTGCCGATCGAGGACACCGTCGGCACCATGGGCGAGCTGGTGGACGCCGGCAAGGTCCGCCACATCGGCCTGTCCGAGGCCTCGCCGGGGACCATCCGCCGCGCCCACCGCGTCCACCCGCTGAGCGCGGTCCAGACCGAGTAGTCGCTCTTCGAGCGCGGCATCGAGCAGGACGGGGTCATGGCCACTCTGAACGAGCTCGGGATCGGCCTGGTCGCCTACGCGCCGCTGGGGCGCGGCTTCCTCTCCGGCGCGATTACCAGCCCGGACGACTTCGCCGCCGACGACTACCGCCGCATCGACCCCCGCTTCCAGGGCGAGAACTTCCCGCGCAACCTGGCCGTGGTCAACGAGGTCCGCCGGATCGCCGCAGCCAAGAAGGTCACACCCTCCCAGCTGGCCCTCGCCTGGGTCCTGCACCGGGGCGCGGTCGCCATCCCTGGCACCAAGCGCCGCCGCTACCTGGAAGAGAACAGCGCCGCTGCCGCCGTAACCATCACCGTGCAAGAGATGGCCGCCATCGATGCGGTCGCTCCGCACGGGATCGTCGCCGGCGACCGCTACACCCCCGACCAGATGCAGCTTCTCAACGGCTGAGTACGGGGCCTCCCGGCGGGCGGCCCGCCACGGCTCGGCCTCCCGGGAGGCCGAGATGCAGCAATCCAACCAGTCCTGGACGCTTGCGTAGGCGGCGTCCTCGGCCTCCGGAAAGAGATGAGCACAATGATCGACCATGTCTTCCTGACGGTGAGCGACAGGGAACGCTCAGTCGAGTTCTACAGCGAGGCGCTGAAGCCGCTGGGCATGCGCCACGTGTTCGACTTCGACGGCTCAGCCGCCCCGGAGTGGGTCGGCGACCTCGCAGGGTTCGGCACCGACACGGCCTTCACGTTCTGGCTGCGCGAAGGCGACAGCCAGGGACACGCCGCGCACGTCGGTTTCACCGCATCCTCGAGAGAGGTCGTCGACGCGGCGTACGCGGCGGCCATGGCAGCGGGGGCGACCGACAACGGCGCACCCGGGGAGCGCCCCTACTTCGCTCCCGGATACTACGCGGCCAACGTCCTCGACCCCGATGGGTACAGCCTGGAGTTCACCTACCACGGGCAGCCCTGACCTGGAGGTTTTCCGCAGGCCGCGAACATCCGCAGCAGGTCGTGGGCGCGAACTTGGTTGGTGATGAGCGATCCGGCGACCCGGAGCACGTCCGGCCGGTGCGTGGCGATCCGCTTGAGGTTGACCTTGTTGCAGGCCACCGCGTCCAACGGCCCGTACCCGGCGGCCGGCGCCTCACTGTCGGGCAGATCGGCCCGCCAGAACCGTTGGTCGGCCAGGTCGCGAAAGCGCGGGGCGAAGCGGAAGCCGAGCATCTTGTACAGGCCGAACGCGATGTCGGAGTACGAGGCGTTGTCGGTCGCGGCCATCTCCGACTTCACCCCGCCGTCGAGGTTGAGCAGAGTGTCCAGCGTGTAGAGGCTGTCGCGCGGCGTGCCGCGTACGACCATCGCCCCGATCCCCGCGACCTGGTCGTTTACCGCATTGAGCCAGGGCAGACCCCTTTTATACCCGTAATGCTCGGGCTAGGGGCCGGTGTTGATGCTCTTGACCGGGACAACGAAGCACAGCCCGTCGACGGAGGCGAGCAGACCGCATCCGGTAGTCGGACTCCGGCCGGTACAGCGGCCAGCCTGCCGCAGCCGCCACGGCCTGCGCCTGGCGGTCGTCCCCCCCGGACCGCGGCGAGATCGACACGGTGGCACTCAACTTCGCCGACTATCAGCCGGGGTCCTTGTACCGGCCGCCGCGGGCGGCCCACTGCCGGCCGGGGTGGGGCTGGAGGTTGAGCGAGCCCGAACTCGTCGATACATAAGACGACTTCGGGCTCGCCTTCCTCGGGTATGACCTCGCCGTCGGCGATCGCGTAGAGGTGTTCAACGCGGGCCTTCTTGACGGCGTAGTCGGGGTCGCGGGAGGTCTTCCAGGTCTTCAGGCGTTGAAAGGAGACGCCCTCCTCACGGAGCAGGATCCGAAGGCCCTCGCGGCTGATGTCGTCGACCACCCCCTCGGCGACCAGGAAGTCGGCCGACTTGGCCAGGCTCCAGGTTGAAAACGGCAGGTCGTGCTCGGCCGGCCTGGACTTGACGATCTTCTTGATCTCCCGACGCTCCGGGAGGCTGAAGGTTCTCGGCCGGCCGCCCTTGTACTTCGGATAGAGCGAATCGAAGCCGTCGGCATTGAAGTTGTGGATCACGTCCCGGACCCGGTCCGTGCTGGTGAACGTGGCCTCGGCGATCTTCGCCACGGTCATGCCCTGCGCCGACAGCAGCACCATCTGAAGCCCGGCGCCAGGTCACCACCGATCCTGTGCCGCGGCGGATAGTCCGCAGCAACCGCCGGCCCTCGTCGTCATCGATCTCACGGACGCGTACTCGTTCAGCCACCCGCACAGCCTGACGGCCACGCGCCACCCAGGACAGGACCGGCGGCGCGTCAATCACCCCTGTAGACCTGCCACCGCCGGCCTGCCAGTGCTCGGGTCAGCTCGGCGTCGTACTGATCGGCGTCAAAAGAAAACGCTGGGGGCCGCACTTTGTCCATGGGCACCCGCCAGTCGGACCACTCCACGATCCCGCCGTGCCGCTGCACGAACACGGACAGGTAGCCACAGCATCCGCCCGTGCACTCAGGCTCGCCCAGCACTACACGTCGCCCCTCACCGGTCGCCCAGAGGGCACCGTGACCGCCGACGGGCAGCGCCTCCTCCGCAAACGGGCCGCGGCCTCCCTCTCCAACCGCCTCTGCCACCACTTCCTCGCCGTCGATCCGGAACTGCAACTGGGCAGTCCAACGGGGGCCCGGTGGCAACACACTGACCTCAAGCCGATTGAACACCTGAGCACCCTACGTGGGACCCGGCCGCCACAGGTCCTTTCCTACGACCGGGCGTGGGTGTCTGGCCAACTACCAGTCGACGTCCCAAGAGGCGAACGTTGCCTGATGCGGCACCAGCTGGTGACGCCCTTCACGGGAGCGGGCCGGTATACCCCGGAATCCTGCTGCGAGGGTCAGCCTCCAACACCGTGGCCCGGGCAGGTGATCCGCTAGCGCTGCCGTGCGGGCGGGGTTTGTGACGGTTCTTGTGGGCCCTCGCCGTATTTCAGAGGGATACCCGCGCTGCTCTGCCAGCGGCAGAACACCGGCCGGACCGGGCTCGACGATCACTACAGTCCAGTCTCATGACGACGATTACGACGCGTACGGTCGAGTATCCGGCCGACGGTTTGACGATGATCGGGCACCTCGCGCTCCCGGCCGGTGTCGACCGTCGGCCCGCGGTGCTGCTCGGACCAGAGGGCATGGGGCTCAGCGACGTCGAGCGCCGCCGGGCCGATGCTCTCGCCGAGCTGGGATATGTAGCGCTGGCCTTCGACCTTCATGGCGGGCGCTATTTGGGCGACCCCGAGGAGATGCTGGCCCGTTGCCTGCCGCTGCTCGCTGATCCCGAGCGGATGCGAGGCATCGGCCATGCGGCGCTCGATGTGTTGCGCACCGAACCGCGGACCGACCCCGACCGGATCGCCGCCGTCGGCTATGGCACGGGGGGTGCCGTCGGGCTGGAACTCGGGCGCGCCGGCGTCAGCCTGCGCGCGATCGGGACAGTCAACGCACTGACCACGGGCCGACCGGGCGAGGCAGCGCGCATTCGCTGCCCGGTGTGGGCCGGGGTCGGGTCGGAAGACCCGATCATGCCGCCCGCGCAACGGAACGCGTTCACCGCCGAGATGCAGGCCGCGGGCGTCGACTGGCGCCTCGTGGTCTACGGCGGCGCCTTGCACGCCTTCCACCACCCGCCGGTCGGCCACCCCGTGGTCCCCGGCGTCGGCTACCACCCACGGCACGCGCAGCGAGCCTGGCGCGACGTCGTCGACCTGCTCGCCGAGTGCCTGCCCGTGACGGAGGATCTGGGGCATGACCCAGGTAAGCATGCTGGCCCCGGGCACTGACAGTCCACTCCCCTCAAGTCCGCACAGCAGAAACGCATTCGGGCGGTTACTCGATCGTGGAGACGTATCCACAACTACCGCAGTAAATACCGGATTTACCGCGGCAGAGCCCCTACCTGGATCACCGCGACCTGCGGCGGACCAATCCGGCCGCCGGGGCGAGGTGTACGCATTTACTGCGGCAGCACCGGAAGGGCGGGACGGCGTGACGATCGAACCGGTGACCGAACTCGGGAGCGGGGGCGCACTTCGGTTGCCGCGCGCTCGGGTCGTACCTCTGTCCGCCCCGTCGTCGTACGCCGCGGCGGTCGAGCGGTACCTCACCGGCGCGGGCATCGCGAAGTCCTCCGCGCGGATCTACCGGATCTCCCTCACGACGTAGGGACGGATGCTCGCCGGCGAACCGCCGCCGACCGGACCCGCCCGCCGAGGCGCGAAACCGCCCGTCTTCCCCGTCGCAGCGATCGACGACCCGGCGCTGCCGGAGGTCTTGGCCGAGCCGGCGGCGGCGCGGGCGGACGAGATGGACGCCGACACCGTCAACCGGGAGCTGTCCATCGCGCGCAAGGCGATCGGCTGGTGGCAGCGCCAAGGCTGGCCCGGCTGCTGGCCAACCCCCTCGCCTCGCCCGACGACATCGAGGACCTGGACGGCTGGACGCTTCACTGGCTACGCCACAGTGCTCTGACGCACGACGCGGAGGACGGCACCTCCACCCCGATGCTGCTGGCCCGCTCCCGCCACGCCTCCGTCCGCTCCCTGGAGCGCTACGCCCGCCCCGGCGTCGACTCGGTCGCCCGGCACGTCGCCGAACGCGCCCCCGCTGCATGTCGCCGCAGGTAAATCCGAGCGGATCAGTGCTTCGAGATCATCCCGTTGCCCCTTTGGCGCGTATCTCGGTCACACCCCCACTGGACTGCTCCCCGCGCCCGCGGGGATGGTCCCTCGTACTTCGCGTACGTCTGCTCGTCCTCATGCTGCTCCCTGCAGCCGCCGGGACGATCCCCAGCGCGTGAGCTGTGTGTGCTGGGGGCGGACTACGGAGCGTAAGTGGCTGAATCAGTTGGGAGCTGTTGCCCCGGTGTCACCGTGTCAGGGCTTGCCAAGCGCTGCGTTTGTAGAGACCCCATAACCGGGCCTGCGGTCAGCATGGTTCCGGCGAAGGGGCGGATCCGCGCTCGCCGAGGGGGTGGGCGATTCACTGGTGACTCGCGGCGGCAGTTCGAGAGTGCGGAGGTGAGACCGGTGCCGGAAGCGCGAGTGGAGTCGTTCCGAAGACCTGACTACGCGTCAGTAAAGTCAGCATTGGGTCAGCATCAGTCCGAGCAAAGCTGACTACGGCTGGTGAAACCTGCACTTGGGGGTGGAGTGGAACGAAGGGTGTGAGGGTGGTTTGCTCTCGCGGTCTGAGTGAACCGGGCGGGGTGTTTTTCACCGCGCCCGGCGACGCGGGTGCTGCTTTGGAAAGTGGCAGTTCAGCGCACTCGACCTCGTGGTTTCAGCGGCACCGGCGGCAGCTCGGGGGCAGGCAGCGGCGCTCCGTCGTAACCCTTCACTTCCCCGAACCGCGACCCGCCCATCCAGTCCTCGCGAGCCTGTTTGATGTCGTCCTGCGTACGTCCGACGAAGTTCCACCACATGATGAGTTCCTCCTCGAACGGCTCGCCGCCCAGGAGCATGATCGCCGCGTCCGACTCGGCGTGCAGCGGCAGTTCGGTGCGGCCGCAGCCGAGGTAGAGCATCGAGCCCGGGAGCACCGGTACGCCGTCGACACGCACCTCGCCGGACATCGCCAGCACGCCGTACTCGAAGTCCGTCTCCAGGGGCAGGCGCAGATCCGTCCCCTGAGTCAGCGCCAGGTCGGCCCCGACGATCGGGGTGAACGTCGTGCCGGGCGACGCCGCGCCGTCGAGGGAGCCGAGGATCACGGTGGCGGTGAGGCCGGGCGCGGTGACCTTCGGCAGGTCGGCGTGGTGCTCGAACTTCGGTTCGACGTGCCGGTGGGAGTCCGGCAGCGCGACCCACAGCTGGGCGCCGTGCAGATACCGGGCGTGCGACTTGGGGCTCTCCTCGGAGTGGCTGATCGCCCGGCCCGAGGTCATCAGCCCGAGCTCGCGCGGGCGGATCGTCTGCAGGCTGCCGGTCGAGTCGCGGTGCAGTACCTCGCCCTGGTGCAGCCAGCTGACCGTCTGCAGCCCCATGTGCGGGTGCGGCGGGACCTGCATCCCGGGCTCGTCGGCGATGTCGTCGGGGCCGTAGTGGTCGACGAACGCCCAGGCGCCGATCATGCGGCGGCCGAGGTTCGGCAGCAGCCGGCGCACCTCGGTCGACTCGCCGAGTTGCACGTGGCGGGGGCTCAGCAGCTCGCGGACGGGTTCGGCGACGACGAATCCGCGGCCACCGCAGATGCTCGGTACGGGCGCACGGTCAAGGTTGCTCATGCTGCCCAACTTAGCGGTCGAACGTTCCGGTTGCCGAGCGCTCAGCCGGTCGTGCGGAACCCGTCCCTCACGTTGTCGAAGACCGGGCGGTACGTCGCCCACTTCGCGTCCGGCGCGGAGAGGTAGATGTCGTACTCCCGGCCGCCCTCCCTGCCATAGCCCAGGTCGACGGCACGGAAGACGCGGACCCGGCCCCGGAAGGTGAACTCCCAGATCGCGGCGGGCTGCCCACGGAACTCGGTCCGCTGCATCCGCAGCTTGCGGTAGGTCGGGTAGTTGACCTTGGTGTTGGCCTCGATGTCGGCGAAGTGCGTGATCGGGTTCGGGCCGGCCGGTTCCACCGTTCCGATGGTGACACCGGCCAGACCGGTCGGGTCCTTGTAGGTGACCTCGTCCGTGGCGCGGGTGCCGACCGTCCAGCCGTCGGGGACGGGGAAGGAGACGCCGAGGGTCTTGTCGGTGACGCGGTGGTACCCCTGGGGGAGCGGGGAGAGCGAGGGCGTGCTCGTCGGCGTCTTTCCGGCGGGCGTGTGCAGCAGCGTCACGGCGGTGCCCGCGGCCGCCGCCAGGGCGACGGCACCGGCGACCAGGGCCAGGCGCCCGCGCCGGGCGCGCCGTCTGCGGCGGGCGCCGGGAGCCGCCGGGGGAACAGAGACCGCGGCGGAAGCGGAGACCGTCGGGGGAGCGGAGGCTGTCAGGGGGGCCGGGGGTGGTACCACCTCCGTCAGGGCTCCCGACCAGGTGGTCAGCAGGGCCCGTTCCGTCCGCTCGGCCGAGGGCCGGTCCGCCGGGTCCTTGGACAGCAGCAGCCGAATGAGCGGCTCCAGCGGGCCGGCCTGCTTCATCGGCTCGACGGGGTCGGTGACGATGGCGTACGCCGTCTCCATGGCGGTCTCGCGCCTGAACGGCGGCCGCCCCTCCACCGCCTGGTACAGCGTGGCTCCCAGCGACCACAGGTCCGAGGCCGGCCCGGGCGTCAGCCCGCGCAGCCGCTCCGGGGCCATATAGGGGATCGAGCCGACCATCTGCCCGGTCTGGGTGAGCGTCGACGAACCGGCGGTCAGCGCGATGCCGAAGTCGGTGAGGACCACCCGGTCGTCCTGGCCGAGCAGCACGTTGCCGGGCTTGACGTCCCGGTGCAGAACGCCGGCGGCGTGCGCGGCCCGCAGCGCGGCGACCATGCCGAGCCCGATCCGGGCGGTCTCCTCGGGCGCGAGCGTCCGGCCGCCGTCGAGGAGGTCGGCGAGGGTGGTCGCGGGGACGTACTCCATGACGATGCAGGGGCGGCCGCCGTCGTCGACCACGTCGTGCACGACGATCACATTGGGGTGGACGACCCGCGCCGCGCTGCGGGCCTCCCGGCGGGTGCGTTCGTAGAGCGTGGCCAGTTCGTCGTCGGAGAGCTGCGGGCGGGCGTGGATCTGCTTCAGCGCGACCTGCCGGGCCAGCACCTCGTCGTCGGCCCGCCATACGGTGCCCATGCCGCCGCGGCCGATCCGCTCGGTCAGCCGGTACCGCCCGGCCACCAGCCGCCCTTCCTCCGACACCGCCCCGTCCTCCGCCAGCTCTGCCCGCGTTCGATCAGTCCCGTCACGATAACCGCCCGTTCCTGATCACCTGTGGGGATGTTCCGGAGGCTCGGGCGGTCGGCCTGCGAAGGCTCGGCCGCCTGAGCCCCTTGTGCTGCGAATCGACAGGGGAGGCCGTTGCGCGGCTACGATTCGCGGCCCCGGCTTCTCCCGGATGTGCGCTGGTTCACTGCCGGGTACGTCAGTGCGCCGGCAGCTTCCACAGATGGCCGACGGTGCTGTTGTCGTCCCGTATCAAGGCGGTGCCGCCGTCGCTGGTGCCCGCGTTGGCGGTGCCCACGCCGCTGGTGTCCAGGCCCAGGGTGCCCGTGCCGCGCGGGCGGAGCTTCGCCCGTGCCGAGGTAGGGCAACTGGCCGTCCAGGGCGGCCCGGTAGCCCTCGAAGGTGGGGTGCAGCGGGAGCAGGTCCGGCGGGCTCTTGCGCATGTCCCGCTGCGGCGAGAGGGGCACGTTGACCATCCAGTACGCCAAGAACAGCATCGGCCCAGTACGCCAAGAACGGCATCGGCGCGGTGAGAAGCAACCCGAGGACGGTGTGTCGAGTTGAGCGACCTGCATCTCCGTCGCACCGGACCCGGCTGTGCTTGCTTAAGTAAATCAAGTGACTTACATTCTGGAGGGTCGTGCAGACTCGAGTGGCCCTACGGAGGCTCGACCATGTCCCATGCACAGCCCCGGCCGATAGAGGCAGGGGAGTCCGCCGCGCCGCGGACCAACGCAGTTGTCGCGGTGCTGGCCTTCGGCGGGATCGTGGTCTCGCTGATGCAGACCCTCGTGATCCCCATCGTGCCCGAGCTGCCGAAGCTGCTCGACGCCTCGGCGTCCAACGCGGCCTGGGCCATCACCGCCACACTGCTCGCGGCCGCCGTCGCCACGCCCGTCATGGGGCGGCTCGGTGACATGTACGGCAAGCGGCTCATGCTGCTGACCAGCCTGGTCATGCTGGTCGTCGGCTCGGTCACCGCCGCGCTCAGCGACACCCTCGTGCCGATGATCGTCGGCCGCGCGCTGCAGGGTCTGGCCGCGGGCGTGATCCCGCTCGGCATCAGCATCATGCGCGACGAACTCCCCGCCGAACGGCTCGGCTCCGCCACCGCCCTGATGAGCGCCTCCCTCGGCGTCGGCGGCGCGCTCGGCCTGCCCGCGGCCGCGCTGATCGCCGACCACTTCGACTGGCACGTGCTGTTCTGGACGTCGGCCGTGCTCGGCGTCGTCGCCGCCGTGCTGGTCATGCTGCTGGTGCCGGAGTCCAAGGTGCGCACCGGCGGCCGTTTCGACCTGCCCGGCGCCCTCGGGATGGCGGCCGGCCTGGTCTGCCTGCTGCTCGGCATCTCCAAGGGCGCCGACTGGGGCTGGGGCAGCGGCACCACGCTCGGTCTGTTCGGGGCGGCCGTGGTGGTCCTGCTCGCCTGGGGCTTCTACGAACTGCGCACCCGGCAACCGCTGGTCGACCTGCGCACCACCGCCCGCCGTCAGGTCCTGGTGACGAACCTCGCCTCGATCGCCTTCGGGTTCTCCATGTTCGCGATGTCCCTGGTGCTTCCGCAGCTCCTGCAGTTGCCTCAGGCGACCGGCTACGGGCTGGGCAAGTCGCTGCTCGACGCGGGCCTGGTGATGGCCCCGACCGGCCTGGTGATGATGGTGATGGCGCCCGTGTCGGCCCTCGTCTCCAGGAACTTCGGCCCGAAGATCACCCTGATGTGCGGCGCGGTGATCGTGGCCGCCGGGTACGGGCTCAACATCGTGCTGATGGACGCCGTCTGGCAGCTCGTGCTGGTCTCCTGCATCGTCGGCGCCGGTATCGGCTTCGCCTACGGCGCGATGCCCGCGCTCATCATGGGCGCCGTCGACCCGCACGAGACGGCCGCCGCGAACAGCCTCAACACCCTGATGCGGTCCATCGGAACGTCGACCGCGAGCGCGGTCGCCGGGGTGATCCTGGCCCAGATGACGAACGTCTTCGGCGGTGTCACCGTGCCCTCCGAGAACGGCTTCAAGGTGGTCATGGCGATCGGCTCCGGCGCGGCGGTCCTCGCGCTGCTGGTGGCCGCGTTCATCCCGCGCCGGAAGCCGGCCCCGGCGGCCGGCGCGGTGCTCGAACCGGCGCCCGAGCCACCGGTGGGTGCGCAGGGAGACTCGGTGACCGTCTCCCTCGCCGACGACGGCGTCCAGGTGCGCGGGCGGGTGCGCGGCGCCGACGGAACCGGTGTCGGCTGGGCGGCCGTCACCCTGATCTCCCTCGGCGGCCGCCAGCTCGGCCGCGCGGTCGCGGACGCCGAGGGCCGTTATGCAGTGACGGCGCCCGGCGAGGGGACGTACGTCCTCATAGCCTCCGCCGACGGCTGCCGGCCGCAGGCCACCACCCTGGCCGTGGGCACCGAACCGGTCGCCTACGACATGCTGCTCAGCGGGACCAGCAGCCTGGCCGGACTGGTGCGTGCGGCCGACAGCGGAGCGCCGGTCGCCGGGGCCGTGGTGGTCGTCACCGATGTGCGCGGGGACGTGCTCGCCACCCAGCAGAGTGACGGGCTCGGCGCGTTCGCGGTCGGCGACCTGGTACCGGGCACCGTGACCCTCGCCGTCAGCTCGCCCAAGCACCGGCCGCTCGCCCTGCCCGTCGAGATCGCCGGAACCGGGGTCACCCGCGTCGAGGTCGAGCTGCGGCCGGGCGCCCATGTGCGCGGCACGGTACGGGGCATCGGGGGCCCGCTGGGGGACGCCCGGGTCACGCTGGTGGACGTGGCCGGCAACGTCGTCGGCACGACCATCACCGGGGAGGACGGCGGGTACGCCTTCTCCGACCTGGACACCGGCTCGTACACGGTCATCGCGACCGGCTACCCGCCGCACGCCGCCGGGGTGCTGGTCTCCGGCGCCGACATCCACGACCACGACATCGAACTCACCCATCCCAGCGCGTAGTTCACCGTCCTGCCCGAACCCGACGATCGGTCCCGCGTCCGAGGCCGGCGCCGTGCCGGAGTGGGCACGGCGTGCGACGGACCACGCCGCTACGAGGTCGAAACCGAACCAGATCAAAGTGATCCACGGTGTTCGCCGTCCGCCGCACCGAACGGGCGGCGGACGGGCAGGACGCGCCGGGGCCGGTCGCCGCCGTACGGGCCTGACGGCGTCCGCTGCCGTGAATCGGCCCGGGTGTCAGACCGGCAGCAGGCGCGCGATCAGGGCGCTCAGCTGGCGGGCCGTACGGCACTCGTGCATCTCCACCAGCTCGGCGTAGTCGGGTGCCGCCGAGTCGCCCGTGCCCCACAGGGAGCGCGCCTCGGGGTTCAGCCAGTAGACGCGGCGCGCCTGTCCGGCGATCCGGCGGACGGCGGCGAGGTTCGGGTCGAGGTTGTTGGTGCGGGCGTCGCCGAGCACGAACACCGTGCTGCGCGGGCCCACCGCCGCGCCGTACCGCTCCGCGAACTCGCCCAGCGACACCCCGTAGTCGCTGCTGCCGTGCCAGCCGGTGAGGGTCGCCTCGGCGCGGATCCGGGCGCCGAGCCCCTCCGGGTCGGCCCGGCCGTGTTCGAGCAGGCCGGTCACCTCGTCGATCCGGTTGACGAAGGCGAACACCCGGACCTTGCTGAACTGGTCGTGCAGCGCCTGCACCAGCAGCATCGTGAAGTCCGAGAACCCCGACACCGAGCCCGACACATCGCACAGCAGCACCAGTTCGGGCCGGACCGGCCGGCGCCGGCGCAGCACCGGCCGCATCGGCACCCCGCCCGTGGACAGCGAACCGCGCAGCGTGCGGCGCAGGTCGATGGTGCCCCGCGCGGCCCGGCGGCGGCGCGCGGCCAGCCGGGTCGCCAGTTTGCGGGCCAGCGGCTGAACAGCCCTGCGCAGTTCGGCGAGTTGATCCCGCCCGGCGAACAGGAAGTCCACGCGGTCGGCGCTCGGCGCCACCGCCCGCCGGGCGATCTCGTCCCGCCCGCGCCGCTCGGCCACCCGGCGCCGGGCCTCCGCCGCGACCATGCCCCGGAACGCCTCGATCCGCCGCCGGATCTCGTCGTCCAGCAGCCGGTCCGTGAACCCCGGGTCCGTGCCCCGCGCCCGGACGTCCGCCCGCACCCGCGCCAGCAGCGTCTGCGGCCGCAGCCGGTCCAGTGTCTGGTACGACGACCAGCCGTCCGAGCCCGGCGAACTCCCGTACCCGCCCATGCCGTCCACCGCCTGCGCCGCCAGCTGGCGCAGCAACGCGGTGTCGTCGTCGGCCAGCGCGGCCGCGAGCCGCTCCCGCAACTCGTCCCGGTCGGCCGGCTCGGCGCCCGGGCCGCCCACCCCGCGCGGGAAGTAGAGGTCGAAGACCTGGTCGAACACGGCCCGTTGGCCGGTTCCGTGCAGCAGGGTCGCGGCCAGCCCCTCGCGCAGCAGCTCCCGGTCCGCGAGACCCAGCGCCGCCACCGCCCGGCCCGCGTCCACGGTCTCCCCGGTGCCGACTCGCACCCCGTGCGTCCGCAGCGCCCCCACCAGACCGGTGAGCCGGTCGGCGAGGTCGGCCGGAGCGTGTGCCGCTGCGCTCACAGCGCGTCCAGGTCCAGCTTGGCGGCCGCCTTCTGGATGTCGTCCTGGTGCTTGAGGATCACGCCCAGGGAATCCCGTACGACCTGCTCGTCCAGGGTGTCGGCGCCCAGCGCCAGCAGGGTGCGCGCCCAGTCGATCGTCTCGGCCACCGACGGCACCTTGCGCAGGTCCATCGCCCGCAGCGCCCCGACCACCCGGACCACGGACTCGGTGAGCGCCTCGGTGAGCTCCGGCACCTTCAGCCGTACGATCCGGCGCTCCAGCTCCTCGTCCGGGAACCCGATGTGCAGGAACAGACAGCGGCGGCGCAGCGCCTCGGACAGCTCACGGCTCGCGTTCGAGGTGAGCACCACGAAGGGGCGGCGGGTCGCGGTGACCGTGCCCAGCTCGGGGACGGTCACCTGGAAGTCGCTGAGCACCTCCAGGAGCAGGCCCTCGACCTCGACGTCGGCCTTGTCGGTCTCGTCGATCAGCAGCACCTTCGGGTCGTCGCCCCGGATCGCGGTCAGCAGCGGGCGGGGGAGCAGGAACTCCTCGCTGAAGATGTCGGTGCGGGCCTCGTCCCAGGTCTCGTCCCGGCCGGCGCTGATGCGCAGCAGCTGCTTGGCGTGGTTCCACTCGTACAGCGCCCGAGACTCGTCCACGCCCTCGTAGCACTGCAGCCGTACCAGCCGGGCGCCGGCGACCTCGGCGACGGCCTTCGCCAGCTCGGTCTTGCCGACCCCGGCGGGGCCCTCGACGAGGAGGGGTTTGCCGAGCCGGTCGGCCAGGAAGACGGTGGTGGCGACGGCGGGGGAGGCGAGATAGCCGGTCTCCGCGAGGCGGGCGGAGACGTCGTCGACGGAAGTGAACAACGGGGCCTCCGGCTGAACGGCGTGGAGCTGACCTTCCTATCTAAGCGCTTGTTCACCTCTCCTGCCACCCTGTATACCGATCGGTTTCCGAATGTGCTGCCGAGAGGTAACCTCGGCCCTATGGCCACCACCGACAAGGCGTCCCCCCGCGACCGGCTGCTCGAAGCCGCCGCCCAGCTCTTCTACCGCGACGGCGTCTCCGTGGGCGTCGAGGCGCTGTGCAGGTCGGCCGGGGTGTCGAAGCGCTCGATGTACCAGCTCTTCGACAGCAAGGAAGAGATGCTGGCCGCCAGCCTGGAGCGCCGCAGGCCCTGGTACGAGGCCCAGCTCACATCCGTCGAGGCCACGTCGGCCACGCCCCGCGAGCGGATCCGGTACGTCTTCGAGCGGCTGGAGAAGAGCTCCGGGAACCCCGAGTACCGCGGCTGCCCGTACCTCGCCGTCCTGGTCGAGCTGAAGGACCCCGAGCACCCGGCGAGCGTGGTGGCCCGCGACGCCAAGGACCGGATGGAGAGCTACTTCCGGGAACACGCCGAACAGGGTGGCGCGGCGGACCCGGCGGTCCTCGCCCGCCGGCTGATGCTGATCTTCGACGGGGCCAGCGCCCGCGCCGGCGCCCACATCGAACGGCTGGACGACGGGCTGGTCACCGGGACGGTGGACGTCCTCATGGATGTGGCGGGGATGAGCTAGCCGACCCGGACGGGTCAGCACAACGCGCCGAGCGGGTCGCCCGCCCGATGCAATGGACGCGTGACCGCGCCCCCGGACGACTGCCTCGCGCGCAACGAGTGGATCTGCGGGGCCTATCTGAGCAGCCGCCGCCAGATCCTCCTCGACGCGGTCGGCCAGCACCTCCGGCTCACCGCGGTCTCCGTGCTCATCGGGCTCGTCATCGCCGTCCCCCTGGCCGTGCTGGCCCGCCGCTGGCGCTGGTCGGCCGGACCCGTCCTCGGCGTCACGACGATCCTCTACACCATCCCCTCCCTGGCGATGTTCTCCCTGCTCCTGCCGGTCTACGGCCTGTCGGCCACCCTCGTCGTGGCCGGGCTGGTGCTCTACTCGCTCACCCTGCTGGTCCGGAACATCCTCGCGGGCCTGCGCGCCGTCCCGGAGGAGACCCGGCAGGCCGCCCGCGGCATGGGCTACGGCCCGATCCGCCTGCTGCTCACCGTCGAGCTGCCGCTCGCCCTGCCCGCCGCGATGGCCGGACTGCGCATCGCCACCGTCTCGGCGGTCTCGCTGGTCACCGTCGGCGCGATCGTCGGCTTCGGCGGGCTCGGCAACCTGATCTACGCCGGCATGAACACCTACTTCAAGGCCCAGGTGCTCACCGCCTCCGTACTGTGCGTGCTGATCGCCGTCGCCGCCGACCTGCTGCTGCTCGGTGCCCAGCGGCTGCTCACCCCGTGGACCCGGGCGGCCCGCGCATGACGACGCTCGCCGACGCCTGGGACTGGCTCGCCGACTCCGCGCACTGGGCGGGCGACGACGGGATCGGGCACCGGCTGCTCCAGCACCTCGTCCTCACCGTCGTCTGCCTCGTCATCAGCTGCGCCATCGCCCTGCCGGTCGCCCTGGTCCTCGGCCACCTCGGCAAGGGCGGCGCACTCGCCGTGAACATCTCCAACGTCGGCCGTGCCGTCCCCACCTTCGCCGTCCTGGTCCTGCTGCTCCTCACCCCGATCGGCCGGTGGGGCGAGGGCCCCACGGTGGTGGCCCTGGTGCTGTTCGCGATACCGCCGCTGCTCACCAACGCCTACGTCGGGATGCGCGAGGTCGACCGGAGCATCGTGCAGGCGGCCCGCGGCATGGGGATGACCGGCCGGCAGATGCTGTTTCACGTGGAACTGCCCCTTTCGCTCCCTTTGGTCCTCAACGGGGTGCGGATCGCCGCCGTCCAGCTCGTGGCCACGGCCACCATCGCCGCGCTGGCGGGCGGGGGAGGGCTGGGGCGGATCATCACCGCCGGATTCAATCTGGCCAGCACTCCCCAGGTGGTCGCCGGGGCGATCCTGGTCGCCGTCTTCGCGCTGCTCGTGGAGGGTGTCTTCGAGGTCGCCGAGCGGCTGGCCCCGGTCTGGGTGCGAGGCTCGCGGTGAGGTGCCGTACGGCGGTACCGGCCGCGCTGCTGCTCACCCTCACGGCCTGCACCACCGGCCCCTCCCTGGAGAACCGCGGCGAGGTCACCGCACCCCCGGGCGACAGCCGGCATCTGACCATCGGCTCCGCCGGATTCACCGAGAGCGACCTGCTCGCCCAGATGTACGCGCAGTTGCTGGACCAGGCCGGTTACCGGACCTCCCTCATCACCGTGGCCAACCGGGAGATCTACGAACCCGCCCTGGAATCCGGGCAGATCGACGTCGTCCCCGAGTACGCGGCCACCTTCGCCGACTGGCTCAACGCCAAGGCCAACGGCCCCGACGCACCGCCCGTGGGCTCGCCCGACCTCGCCACCACGATGAAGGCGCTGCGCCGCCTCGCCACACCGCGCGGCCTCACGGTCCTGGATCCGGGGCGGGCGGTGGACCAGAACGCCTTCGCGGTCACCGCCGCCTACGCCCGGCAGTACCACCTCAGGACGCTCAGCGACCTGGGCGCCTCGGGGCTGAAGGTACGGCTCGCGGCGGGTGACGAGTGCGTGCAACGGCCGTACTGCGAACCGGGACTGAAGAAGGTCTACGGCATCGACATCACCGGCGTCGACCCCAAGGGCGTCGGCACCACCCAGGCCAAGCGGGCCGTGCAGAGCGGGCAGGACCAGATGGTACTGACCACGACCACGGACGCGACCCTCGACCAGTTCGGCCTGGTCCTGCTCGCCGACGACAAGCATCTGCAGAACGCCGACTACGTCGTCCCGGCCGTCAACCGCGCACGGGCGGGCAGCGAGCGGGTCACCAAGACGCTCGGCAAGCTCAACGACGTCCTGACGACGGCCGACCTGGCCGCCATGAACCAGCAGGTCGACAGCTGGCGACGGCTGGCCCAGGACGTGGCCCGCACGTATCTGCGGGACAAGGGCCTGGTGAAGTGAGGGCCGGTGCCCGTTGTCAGCGCCGGACGGTACGTTCCGGGGCATGGGGATGTATCTGGTGAGTGTCGCCGCGCAGGAGTGGTTCGGTGAGGACGAGGAGGAGGGCGGCAAGGGTGCCGTCGCCTCGGCTCTGAACGAGGAGTTGCGGCGGCGCGGGCTCGCGCCGTACGAGTCGGTGCCCGAGGCGGCCGGTCCGGTGCGCGGCTCGGGGCAGTCGTTCGAGGAGAAGCTGGTGCCCTCCATGGACGGGTTCGGCGCGCTGTGCCGGAAACAACTGGCGCCGGGGGAAGCGGAGCTGCTGCTGGGCTGGTCGGTCCTGGTGCCGGTCTCCCTCGACGGAGAGATCCGGCTGCCCCTCGAATCCGCCTACACCGACGAGACGGTGATCGCGGGTGCCCCCGAGGTGCTCGCCCTCGCGGAGCGGCTGGCGGCCGCGATCCGGCTCCCCGTCGACGCGATACCCGAGGCCTGCGACAACCTCGATCTGACGATGTGGTTCCTGGAGGGCCAGGCGGAGGAAGCGGTCACCGCCCGCCCCGGCCCGTGGGGGAAGGACCTGGACGCCGCCTTCTACGTCGCGCTGTACCTGCGAGCCGCCCAGCACTCACTGCGCCGCGGCTGCCCGATGACGTACAGCTGACGAACGCCGGCCGGCGCCCCGCCGGTCAGGCGTCCGAGACCGAGTCGAACGGCACCTGACCACGCGAAACACCACGTGCGTCCGCGTCCACCGAGCGGCGCAGCGCCTCGTGCAGCTTGGCCGGGGTGAGCACGCCGAGGAAGCGCGAGCCGTCGAGGACCGCGACCCACCCGGCGTCGTACTGGAGCATCACGCCGAACGCCTGCTTCAGCGGGGCGCCGACCGGCACCCACGCGGTCATCCGGTGCGCGAGGTCGCCGACGCTGCCGCCGGCCGCCAACTCGTCCCGGCCCACCCAGCCGTGCAGGTCGCCGTGCGTGTCCAGGACCACCGCCCAGCGGGCGCCCTCCGCCCGCAACCGGGCCGCGGCGCTCTCGGCGGACTCGGCCGGGCGGGCGATCGGCGGCTGCTCCAGGTCGTCCGGCTCGATCTCGGTCACCGACAGCCGCTTCAGCCCGCGGTCCGCGCCCACGAACTCGGCGACGTACGGCGTGGCGGGCGTCCCCAGCACCGCACCCGGCGTGTCGTACTGCTCGACGCGCCCCTGCCCGTACACCGCGATCCGGTCGCCGAGCCGCACCGCCTCCTCGATGTCGTGGGTGACCAGCAACACCGTCTTGCGCACGGCCGCCTGCATCCTGAGGAACTCGTCCTGCAACTGCTCCCGCACCACCGGGTCGACCGCGCCGAACGGCTCGTCCATCAGCAGCACAGGGGGATCGGCGGCGAGCGCGCGGGCCACACCGACCCGCTGCCGCTGGCCGCCGGAGAGCTGGTCCGGGTAGCGCGGACCGAACGTCCCCGGGTCCAGGCCCACCAGGTCGAGCAGTTCGGCGGCGCGCTTGCGGGCCCTGACCCGTTTCCAGCCGAGCAGGGCCGGGACGGTCGCGGTGTTGTCGAGGACCGTGCGGTGCGGGAACAGACCCACCTGCTGGATGACATAGCCGATCCGGCGGCGCAGTCGAACGGGGTCGACCCGGGCGATGTCCTCACCGTCGACGAGGATCCGGCCGGAGGTCGGTTCGATGAGCCGGTTGACCATCATCATCGTGGTGGTCTTGCCGCACCCGGACGGGCCCACGAGTGTGACGAGTTCGCCCTCCGCCACCTCGAAGGAGAGGCCGTCCACGGCGGTCGTGCCGTCCGGATACCGCTTGGTGACCTGCTCGAACCGGATCATTCCCTCACGCTAGCCGCGCCCCTTGCGGCCCGCCCGCCGAAGCGGCGGCGGCACACCTACGAGGTGACCTCGGTGCTCGGCCGACCGCCGCTGACCAGGACCACCTCCAGGGTGCGCGGACCGTGCACCCCCTCGACCCGGTCCAGCTCGATATCGCTGGTCGCGGACGGCCCCGAGATCCAGGTCAACGGGCGGGCCGGGTCGAGGCGTTCCAGAGCCTGGGGCACGGACGACACGACCTGGTCCGGGACCCGCACCACACAGATGTGATGGTCCGGGACGAGCGTGATACGGCGGCGACCCTGGTCCGGGCCGCCGTCCAGCACGATCGTCCCGGTCTCGGCGATCGCCACCGCACACCCGGTGACCACACTGCCGACCCCGTCGAGCTGGTGCGGTGTGCTCTCGGCGAGGTCCGGAAACACCTCGGCATCGGTCGCCGAGAGCCACTCCGGGTCCAGCCCCGCCGGCACGACCACCGTCCCGGTCCCGCGCTCGGCGACCAACCGGCCGATCAGGGCGGCCAGTTCACCCTCCGCGCACCGATGCACGAGCGCCCGGTAGTCCGCCAGGTTCTCGGCGAGCAGCTCCACCGTCTCGGCGACGCTCCGCTCCCCGTGCTCGCGCAGATACGCCCGCTCGACCGGCGCGTCCTCGCCCGGCACATCGGCCAGCGCGCGCCGCACCCTTCCCAGGATCCGCTCCCTGCTGCTCACTTCGCACCGCCCTTTCCGCCGTTGGTCCGCTGCCACCAGTCCCGGAACGGCTCCGCCGGTACGGTCGGCAGATCCCGGGTCGCGCTCCACGCCTTGCCAGGGCCGGGCAGCGTACGGGGGTGGAGGCGGCGGCTGCGCGAGGCGAGCCGCTGGCCGGTGCGCAGGGCGGCCGGGTGGGAGAACGCCCAGCGGGCCGCACGCATCGCCGCCCGCTCGGCCGCATGCCCCTTGGCAGGCTTGAGCAGCACCTTGTTGCCGTTCCTGACCGCCTCGCCGCCCTCCACGACCCGCTCCCGCAGATGCACCAGCACCTCGGGGATGTCGATGGCGACCGGGCACACCTCGTAGCAGGCCCCGCACAGCGACGAGGCGTACGGCAGCGAGGCGTCGATCTCGCTCGCCGTCCCCCGCAGCTGCGGGCTGAGGATCGCGCCGATGGGGCCCGGGTAGACCGAGCCGTAGGCGTGCCCGCCCGCCCGCTCGTACACCGGGCAGACGTTGAGGCAGGCCGAGCAGCGGATGCAGCGCAGCGCCTGGCGGCCGACCTCGTCGGCGAGGGTGTCGGTGCGGCCGTTGTCGAGGAGTACCAGGTGGAAGGTCCGGGGGCCGTCCCCGTCGGTGGTGCCGGTCCACGTCGAGGTGTACGGGTTCATCCGCTCGGCGGTCGACGAACGGGGCAGGGTCTGCAGGAAGACCTCCAGGTCCCGCCAGGTCGGCACGATCTTCTCGATGCCGACGACCGAGATCAGCGTCTCGGGCAGGGTGAGGCACATCCGGCCGTTGCCCTCGGACTCGACCACGACCAGGGTGCCGGTCTCGGCGACCATGAAGTTGGCGCCGGAGATGCCGACCTTGGCGCGCAGGAACTTCTCGCGGAGGTGGAGCCGGGCCGCCTCGGCGAGTTCGGCCGGGGTGTCGGTGAGGCCCTCGGGCGCGGGGCGCCCCCACTCGCCCATCTCGCGCCGGAAGATGTCCCGGATCTCCCCCCGGTTCCGGTGGATCGCCGGCACCAGGATGTGCGAGGGCCGGTCCTTGCCCAACTGCACGATCAGCTCGGCGAGGTCGGTCTCGTAGGCCCGGATGCCCTCGGCCTCCAGCGCCTCGTTCAGCCCGATCTCCTGGGTGGCCATCGACTTGACCTTCACGACTTCCGACTCACCGGTCTCCTTGACCAGGTCGGCCACAATCCGGTTGGCCTCGTCGGCGTCCGTCGCCCAGTGGACGGTACCGCCGGCCGCCGTCACCGCCTCCTCCACCTGGACCAGATAGCGGTCGAGATGACGGAGCGTGTGGTCCTTGATCTGTTTGCCGGCCTCCCGCAGCGCGTCCCAGTCGGACACCTCGGCGACGGCCTTGGCCCGCTTGGCGCGGATGGTGTGCGTGGCGTGGCGCAGATTCCCGCGCAGGGTCGGGTTGTTGACGGCATCGTGCGCGGCCTTCGGGAAGGCCGGCATTCCCACGAACGTTCCGCTCATACGGCCGGCTCCTCCTCCGTGCTCGCCAGGATCTCCGCGATGTGCACCGGCCGCATGCCGGTGCCGAGCCGGGTCATGGTGCCGCCGATGTGCATGAGACAGGAGTTGTCGGCCGCGCACAGCACCTCCGCGCCCGTCGACTCGGCGTTGCGCACCTTGTCGGCCCCCATCGCCGCCGAGACGTCGGCGTTCTTGACCGCGAAGGTGCCGCCGAAGCCGCAGCACTCCTCCGCCCCCGGCAACTCCACCAGTTCCAGTCCCTTCACGGCCTGGAGCAGTCGGCGCGGCCGCTCGCCGAGCCCCAGACTCCGCAGCCCGTGACAGGTCGGGTGATAGGTCACCGTGTGCGGGTAGTAAGCCCCCACGTCCGTCACTCCGAGCACGTCCACCAGGAACTCGGTCAGTTCGTACGTCTTCGGCACCACCGGCGCCAGCGCGAGCGCGAGACCGCTCCCGCGCCCCTCCGCCCTGGCCCGCTCGCCCATCCTCGGATACAGCTCCCGCACCATCGCCCCGCACGAGCCGGACGGCGTCACGATCGCCTCGTACTCCCCGAAGACATCGGAGAAATGCCGGGCCAGCGGCTCGGCCTCATGGCGGTACCCGGTGTTGTAGTGGGCCTGCCCGCAGCAGGTCTGTGCCATCGGGAAGTCGACCTCGACGCCCAGCCTGGTCAGTAGTTTCACGACGGCACGGCCCGTGTCCGGATAGAGCGTGTCGTTGACACAGGTCAGGAACAGGGCGACACGCATCGCGGCTCCTCGCGGTCGATCATCGGATGAGTGCAGCGTAATGGGCCGGTGCGATCAGCGGGAGTCCCGGTTCACCGTGTGGCGAGTCGTGCCTCGGCCGCCGCCCAGCCGGCGGTGTCGCCGCGCGGCGCGTACCGGGTGAGCGGCTGGGTGCGGGTGACCAGCCGCCGGATGTCGGCGAGGTCGCCGACGAGACCGTGCGCACGGGCCTGGACCAGCACGTTCCCGAGGGCCGCCGCCTCCGTCGGACCCGCCACCACCGGCAGCCCGCAGGCGTCGGCGGTGAGCTGGCAGAGCAGCGCGTTGCGGGTGCCACCGCCCACCACGTACACCGAGTCCACCGGGTGATCGGCGAGCCGCTGTGCGTCGGTGACGGCCCGCCGGTGGGCGAGTGCCAGGGAGTCGAGAATGCACCGGGTGATCTCCGCGGGCGTCCGCGGCACCGGCTGCCCGGACGCCCGGCACGCCTCGGCGATCCGCTCGGGCATCCGGCCGGGGGCCAGGAACTCCGCGTCCCCCGCGTCCACCACCGAGCGCAGCGCCGGCACGCCGGCCGCCTCCCGCAGCAGCCCGCCCAGATCCGGGTCGCCCCAGGCCCGTACGGACTCCTGGAGCAGCCACAGCCCCATGATGTTGCGCAGATACCGGACCGTGCCGTCCAGCCCCAGCTCGTTGGTGAAGTTGGCGGCCCGGCTCTCCTCGGTCAGTACGGGCGCGGCCAGTTCGAGCCCGGCCAGCGACCAGGTGCCGGTGCAGATATAGGCGAACCGCTCACCGACCGCCGGTACGGCGGCCACCGCCGACGCGGTGTCGTGCGAGGCGACGGCGGTCACCGGCACCGGCCCGGCCAGCCCGGTCTCCTCGAGGACCTCGGGGCGCAGCACCCCGGCCGGATCCCCGGGCCGCCGCAGCGGCGCGAACAACCCGAGGTCGATCCCCACGCGGTCCGCCACCTCGTACGACCAGTCGCGGGTCCGGGGATCGATCAGCTGGGTGGTGGAGGCGTTGGTCAGCTCGGTGCCCTGCTCGCCGGTCAGCCAGTACGACAGCAGGTCGGGGATGAGCAGCAGCCGCTCGGCGTGGGTGTACTGGGCGCCGGCACGCGCCGCCACCAGCTGGTAGAGGGTGTTGAAGGGCGCGTACTGGAGCCCGGTGCGGGCGTACAGCTCCGCCGCCGGCAGGGTCGCCCACACCTTCTCGGCGACGCCCTCCGTGCGGGCGTCCCGGTAGTGCACGGGGTTGCCCAGCAGCGCCCCGTCGGCGTCCAGCAGCCCGTAGTCCACGGCCCAGCTGTCGAGCCCGACGGAGTCCACCCTCCCGGCCGCCCTGAGCCCTTCCAGCACCCCGGCGTACAGGGCGAGTACGTCCCAGCGCAGCCCCTCCGGCACCCGCACCGGCCGGTTCGCGAACCGGTGCGCCTCGGCCAGCTCCAGCGAGTCGGGCCCGACGCGGCCGACCATGACCCGCCCACTGGACGCGCCGAGGTCGACCGCCGCATAGGACCGGGGGCCGGTCATCGCAGGAACGCGGCCGCCACACCCGCGTCCACGGGCACATGCAGCCCGGTCGTGTGGGTGAGCTCCCCGCCCGTCAGGGCGAACACGGCGTTCGCCACATGCTCGGGCAGCACCTCGCGCTTGAGGATGGTCCGCTGGGCGTAGAACTCGCCCAGCTTCGACTCCTCCACCCCGTACACGGCGGCCCGCTGCGCCCCCCACCCGCCGGCGAAGATCCCCGACCCCCGCACCACACCGTCGGGGTTCACCCCGTTGACCCGGATCCCGTGCTCGCCCAACTCGGCGGCCAGCAGCCGTACTTGATGGGCCTGGTCCGCCTTGGTGGCCGAGTAGGCGATGTTGTTGGGCCCGGCGAACACGGCGTTCTTGGAGGCGATGTAGACGATGTCACCACCGAGCCCCTGGGCGATCATCACCCGGGCCGCCTCGCGCGACACCAGGAACGAACCGCGGGCCATGATGGCGTGCTGGAGGTCCCAGTCCTTCGCCGAAGTCTCCAGCAGGGGCTTGGAGATGGAGATCCCCGCGTTGTTGACGACGAGGTCGACCCCGCCGAAGGCCAGCACGGCGGCCCGGAAGGCGGCGACGATCTGCTCCTCGTCGGTCACGTCGACGGTGACGGCGACGGCCCTGTCCGGCCCGCCGAGTTCCTCCGCGACGGCGGCGGCACCCTCGGCGTTGAGATCGGCCACGACGACACAGGCCCCCTCGGCGACGAGCCGGTGCGCGATCGCCTTCCCGATCCCGCTGCCGGCCCCCGTCACCAGCGCCACCCGGGTCGCCAGGGCCTTCGGCCTCGGCATCCGCTGGAGCTTGGCCTCCTCCAGCGCCCAGTACTCGATCCGGAACTTCTCCGACTCCTCGATCGGCGCGTAGGCCGACACGGCCTCGGCCCCGCGCATCACATTGATCGCGTTGACGTAGAACTCGCCCGCGACCCGGGCCGTCTGCTTGTCCTTCCCGAAGCTGAACATGCCGACGCCGGGCACCAGCACGATCGCCGGGTCGGCGCCGCGCATGGCGGGGGAGTCGGGCAGGGCGTGCCGCCGGTAGTAGGCGGCGTACTCCTCGCGGTACGCCGTGTGCAGCTCCTTGAGCCGGGCGACGGCCTCGTCGAGGGGCGCGGTCGACGGCAGGTCGAGGACGAGCGGCCGTACCTTGGTCCGCAGGAAGTGGTCCGGGCACGACGTCCCCAGCGCCGCGAGCCGCGGATGCTCGGCCCGGGCCAGGAAGTCGAGGACCACGTCGGAGTCGGTGAAGTGTCCGACCTGCGCCCGGTCCTGGGAAGCGACGGCACGGACGTACGGCGCGAGGGCGGCGGCCCGCTCCCGCCGCTCGGGCTCCGGCAGCGGACCGTACCCCTCGACGACGGGCCCGAAGGGCTCCGCCCTGCCGCGCTCGGCGAGGAAGGCCTCGGCGGTGCGGATGATGTGGAGCGAGTTGCGCTCGCACGCCTCGGAGGTGTCTCCCCAGGCGGTGATCCCGTGCCCGCCGAGGATGCACCCGATCGCCTGCGGGTTGGCGGCCTTCACGGCCGCGATGTCGAGCCCCAGCTGGAACCCGGGCCGCCGCCACGGCACCCACACCACCGAGTCCCCGAAACACTCGGCGGTCAGCTTCTCCCCGTCGGCGGCACAGGCCAGCGCGATCCCGGAGTCCGGGTGCAGATGATCGACGTGCGGGGCGTCGACCAGTCCGTGCATGGCCGTGTCGATGGAGGGCGCGGCCCCGCCCTTGCCGTGCAGGCAGTAGTCGAAGGCGCCGACCATCTCGTCCTCGCGCTCGACGCCCGGATAGACACCGGCGAGCGCCCGGAGCCGGTCGAGCCGCAGCACGGCGAGCCCGGACTCGGTGAGGGTGCCAAGGTCCCCACCGGAACCCTTCACCCACATCAGCTCGGCATCGCCACCGGTGACGGGATCGGTGGCAGTGCCTTTGGCGGAGGCGTTCCCGCCGGCGTAGTTGGTGTTACGGGGATCAGCGCCGAGCCGATGCGAGCGGTCGAGGAGAGCGGCGGCTTCGGGGTGGACGGTCATGGGGCTTCCTAGTGGGTTGCGATGAAACGGGACGGCAACGCGCTCGGCGACGATCTTCTCGGCCCACCCATCCATCCGGACCGGCCTGGGCGGTGACAGACTGCTTGAATCGTTTCAGATCATGTCTCGGGGAACTTATCCGCAGCGCTCTGGCGACGTCAAGATGTGTGTGCACGCGTGTCTGGGTCGACTCGCGAACGGGGGACGCCCCGCGTCGGCCCTCTCCAGGAGGCGTGGGTCGGCCCTTGTGAAATCGTGAAACGATTCATCGCCGTGTCGTGCGGCGCGCCTTCCGGCGGCTACCGCCCGGGGTTCACTCCCGTTGCCGGGAAGCGGTTCGTCCGCTTCGGCTTCTGTCCGGCCGTCACGGGCGGCTCGGCATCAAGGAGTTCGGTCATCACGTGCAGCGCGTGTGCGAGGGTTTCGCCGAGCGGACGGCCGTCCGGCTCGTCGGGCCGCAGGGCCCAGTCCTCGACCGCGATGCGCAGTGCGGCATTCAGCATGCCCGCCTCCAGGCGGACCGCGAGGTCGTGCTCCGAGCGGTCGCTGCCCTCGGCGATCGCCCGGGCGAACACGGCCTCCGCGTCGAAGTGCGTCTCCAGCCAGATGGCGCGCAGTCCGGGCTCGTCACGGCTCAGCCGTACGAGGTCGCGCAGGGCTTCCAGGTGCCGGGTGCCGATCACGCCGGGGTCCTCGGCGCTGGGCATCGCCTGGGTGAGGGAGCTGCCGCCCCTCCAGTAGTCCCGCAGGCGCTCGGTCACCATGTCCAGACCGGCCGTGAGCAGAGGGCGTGCGCACTCCTCCTTCGAGCGGAAGTACCGCCACAGGGTGCGGGTGGAGATTCCGGCGGCCGAGGCGATGTCCTCCGCGGTGGTCGCGGCCACGCCCTGGGTGACGAAGAGCCGGACCGCCTCGTCGGCGATCTCCATGCGCGTCGCTTCGCGGCGCCGCTCCGCCAGCGGCGGTCGCCCCGTGCGGCCACCGGCCTGCCCGCCCACTCGCCCCTCCTCGCCACGGAATGGAGTGATCCTAATTCATGTCGCACTGCGACTTTGTGGCGCAGTGCGACAGGCGATGCTACGGTGCCTTCATCCTCGTAAGTCATGTGCATGCCAATCTCGACTTCGGGCCGACCGAGTGCGCACACCTCGGCGGTCAGCAATGAGCCACCCCCCCACAGTCCGGGCCTCGTGAGCCCGCGGCCACGAGCGGCCCTCCCGACGGGAGTCTCATGTCCGACAACTCTTCCCCCCGCCCCGCCGCCGGCCTGAGCCGCCGTCAGGTGCTCGGTGCGGCAGCTCTCGGCGCAGCCGCGCTCGGCGGGACCGTGACCGGCGCCGGCCAGGCATCGGCCACGACCGAGGCGGCCTCGGCGGCGCCCGCCTCCGCCTCCGAATCCACATCCGTCTCCGCTTCCGTGACGGAACGTCGGGAGCGGGCCGTGGTCGTGGGCACCGGGTTCGGCGGTGGCGTCACCGCGCTGCGGCTGGCCCAGGCCGGGGTGTCCACCCTGGTCCTGGAACGCGGCCGACGCTGGGTCACCGGCCCGAACGCCACCACCTTCTGCCGCTTCGCCACCATGGACAACCGCTCCGCCTGGCTGACCGACCACGCCATCGTCGGCGGCGTCGACAAGACGTGGACGCCTTACACCGGCGTCCTCGAAGCCGTGACCGGCAACGGCATGACGGCCATGTGCGGAGCCGCGGTCGGCGGCGGCTCGATCATGTACCACGGCATGACCCTCCAGCCGGCCAAGGCCGACTTCGCCACCTCGATCCCGCTGGCCGCCGGTCTCTACGACGACCTGAACCTGTGGGCGTACCCCACCGTCGCCCGGATGCTGGGCATCTCCACCATCCCCTACGACATCCTTGCCTCCGACCCTTACAAGTCCTCCCGCCTCTTCCAGGACGTCGCCCCCGCCGCGGGCCTGACGCCGTTCAAGGTGCCGTTGCCGATCGACTGGAGCTACGTCCGGGGCGAGCTGACCGGCCGGTACGAGGCGACCTACACCACCAGCGACATCGCCTTCGGTGTCAACAACGGCGGAAAGCACTCCGTCGACGTCACCTACCTCGCCCAGGCGGAGTCCACCGGTCTGGTCGAGGTCGCGCCCCTGCACGTCGTCCGCGATCTCGCGATGGACGCGAACAAGCGCTGGGTGCTGTCCGTGGACCGGATCGACACCGGCGGCGCCGTCCAGGAGCGGATCCGTGTCACCGCCGACGCCGTCTTCCTCAACGCCGGCTCGCCCGGCACCACCCGTCTCCTGGTCAAGTCCCGCGCCAAGGGGCTGGTCCCGGACTTGCCCGACGCGATCGGCACCGGGTGGGGCAACAACGGCGACCGGATCTGGGCCTGGATCAACCCCACCGGTGACGCCGGAACCGCGCAGGGCGGCCCTGCCTGTGTCGGCGGCAGCGACCCCACGAGCTCCATCCCGCTCACCGTCGTCCACGCAGGCTCCCCGATCCAGCAGGCCGGCGTCACGGCGCTGACCGTGGTCGGCTTCGGCATCGTCGACGGCGCGGGCACCTGGGCCTACGACGCTGGCACCGACGACGCCGTGCTCACCTGGCCCACCGACGCGGACGCGGCGCTGCAGGAGCTGATCGCGGCCCGTATGCGGGCCATCGCCGCGGCGGGCGGCGGCATGATGATCGACACCAACGCGGGCGCGCCCTCGACCTGGCACCCCCTCGGCGGCGTCCCCATGGGCGACGCCGTCGACCTCACCGGCCGCGTCCTCGGTCACCAGGGCCTCTACGTCCTGGACGGCGCCCGCATCCCCGGCTCCACCGGCGCCTGCAACCCGTCCATGACCATCGCGGCCCTCGCCGAACACAGCATGCGGACCGTCGTCCGGCAGGACCTCGGACGCGTCTTCTGACAGATGTCCGGCAGCGGCGCGAGCCGCGGCCCACAGACGGTCTGACACGGGGGCCGTGATCTCCGCTCAGCGCCCGGCGCCGCTCTCGCTCTCCTCCCGGCTCGCGGCCGCGCCCCGGCTCATGGCGAGCACGGCGTCGCGGCGGCTCAGCGCGCCGAACGGCGAACCACCGGTCGGGCGCGGGCTGCCGTGGATCCAGGTGGGGCCGTCGGCGAGGTGGGCGAGCGCCTCCTCCGCGACGTCGTAGGGGTCGGCGAGGTCACCGCCGTACGACTCGCCGTCCGCTGCGCGCGTCCGGCGGTGGGACGGGGTGTCGGTCCTGCCGAGCACGAGCCCCAGGACGTCCACACCCTTGCCCCGCCACTCCGCCCACAGACTCTCCGCGAGGACGAGGTCGAACGCCTTGGAGGCACCGTACGCGGCGAGCGTGGCGCCGCCCGCCCAGGCCGCCCCCGAGGTCACCAGCACCATGCCCCCTCTGCCCCGCGCCACCATCGGGGCGCCGAAACGGTAGGCCGCCTCCAGTACCGCCGTGCAGTTGCGGTGGACCAGTTCCAGGTGGGTGCCGAGGTCCTTGTCCAGGAAGTCGACGTTGCGGGTGTCGGCACCGGCGTTGTAGACGAGGAGTCCGACCTCCAGGCCGGCGGTGGCGGCTTCGAGTTCCGACAGGGCGCCCGAGGCGCTGAGGTCGAGCGCCACCGTGCGGACCTCGACACCGTGCCGGGACCGGATGTCGTCCGCCGCCGCCTCCAGTACGGGGACCCGTCGGGCCACCAGTACGACGTTGATGCCCCGGGACGCCATTCCGTGCGCGAACGCGACACCGACTCCGTCGGACCCGCCCGCGACGATGCCCCAGGGGCCGTATGCGCTGGTTGCGCTGGTCAAAGTCGTCTCCCTCAAGGTTTCTCCGGCGCATCGGCCGGCTCCAGCACCTGCTTCCCGACCGCGTCCGACGCCGGGACCGCCCCGACGGGCCTGCGGACGGCGTACCAGGACGGTGACGTCGTAACCCGCGGCCGTCACCGGCCGGCCGTCGGCTGCCTCATGCGGCCCGCTCCGACGAGTCCGATCCTCACTGCGTACGGCCGGACTCGGGCGGCGGCGCCAGCATCTCGCGGGGGCCGGGGGAGCCGTCGAGGTTGGCGTTGATCCGCTCGGCGATGCGCCAGCCGCGCGTGGTACGCACCCAGCGCCAGGTGTTCGCGGAGACCTGGAAGACCCAGAAGCGGCCGGCGTCGGCGTCCCAGCGCAGATGCAGCGCGTGGCTGCGGCCGGTGGCCTCGTCGCCGTCGACGACGACGTGCGGCACGGTCAGGACATGACCGCAGCCGTTGCCGATCACGCTCTGGTGGCCGGCGCCGTGGACCATGCCGACGATGTCCTCCCGGCCTTCCATCCGCAGGTGCGGGACGGCGTCGAAGACACCGTCGTCGGTCCAGAGGCCGGCCGCGGCCTCCCCCGAGCCGCTGTCGACGTCGGGCCCGTACTGCGCGACGAGCTGCATGATGTCGACCTGGTCCTGAAGGCGGCGGACCTGTGCCGCCAGCCGCTCGACGGTGACGCGTAATGCGTCGATCTCACTCATGTGGGCCCTCTCTGGAGTCGGGTCAGGGCACGACGACGATGCGGGCCGGCCCGTTCGCGTCGCGTGCGGCGTCGAGTGCGGCGGGCACCTCGTCGAGCCCGACGGTTCCGCCGAGCAGCGGACCGACGCCGAGGCCGCCCGAGGGGACCGCCTCGAACGCCTCGTCCCAGTCGGCCATCGACGGGCCGCCGCCGAACTGGATGACGATGTCGACGTCCTGGTCGTACGTCGACATCCCGCTGTCGTCGTCGGCGCCCGCCTCCGGGTGGTCCATGAAGTGCAGGTCCGACGCGCGGATCCCGCACGCGAGCGACCGGACCAGGAGCTGGCCCGGTCCGGGAACCGGGTCGTCGACGATCCGCGCCTCGACCGTCCCGCCTCGCAGCACAGCAGCCCGCATCGGCTTCTCCACTTCGCGGCCCCAGGGCACGTCCCCGACCGGGGCCCGTCCGCCAGGGGACTCTAGCGACGCGCGGCGAGTTATAGAAGACCGTCTCCTGAAATTACGGGAGCGGGCCGGGAGCGCACCAGGTCACTACGATGGCCGGCATGACCGAGTCTCGCCGTCGCCCGGGCCGTCCACGGGACACCAGCATCGACGAACGGGCTCTCGCGGCCACGCGTGAACTGCTCGTCGGGCGAGGCTTCGAGGCGACGACGATCCAGGCCGTCGCCGAGCACTCGGGCGTGCACGCGTCCGCCATCTACCGGCGCTGGCCGTCCCGGATCGAACTGATCGAGGAAGCCACGTTCCCCGGGCTCAGCCCACTGGGCGTCCGGCCGACGGGAGATCTCCGCGGCGACGTCCGCCGGTTCATCCGTGCTTATCTGGCCGCCTTCAACGCGCCGGCGGCACGTGCGGCCGCGGCCGGCCTCCTCGCCTACCACCAGGCGTCGCGGCGCCCCCGTCCGCCGGAACTGGATCTGCGGGTGTCGGCCCGGCCGCAGTTCGAGGAGATCCTGCGTGCCGCACCGCCCGGAAGCGTCGACCCCGCCGTGGACCCGGACGACGTCTTCGACATGCTGCTGGGCGCTGTTCTGGCCCGCACGCTCCTGCTCAACGTCACCACGCGGCAGCGTCCCGTGGAGCGCACCGTGGACATGGTGCTCCGGATGCTGCGCCCCCTCGGCACCGGAGGGGCCGCCGCGCCGGACGCGTGACCGGCTGCTCGACAGGGGCATCGACCCGGGCGAGACGATCCCCTTCAACCACCACGCCTCGGGTGCCGCCGCCGACCGGCGCCGGCCGCGCGGCGCGCCGGTCTCAGGCGGTGGCCAACTCCTCGTCGGCGGCGAGCCGTTCGGGACCGAGGGCCGTCATGCCCGGGCCGCCGCGCCTTCCGGCGGCCGTAGACCGCACCGGCCTGGCCACCGGCCGTGATCCGGGGTGGTGTCGACACGCGGCGCCGCCGCGTGGCTGCGACCGGCCGCGAGCGGCCCGCCGTTCGCGACAGGGCGCGTAGCAGCAGATACCTACGCCCCCCAGCCGGCCTGCTGTCCGCCGACGCGCTCGGCGGCGATCTTCTCGGCCCAGCCGGACCGGGCGTACGCGGCGACGGGGTCGGGGTCCAGCCCCGTCTCCTCGCGTACTTCGCGCAGCAGTGGCCGTACATCCGTGTTGTAGGCGTCCATGAGCACCGCGTTGGCCCCCAGGACATCCCCGGAGAGCTGCGCCTGCGTCAAGGCCTCCCGGTCCACCAGCAACGCCTTCGCCGTGGCCTCCTGCACATTCATCACCGACCGGATGATCGCCGGGATCTTCGCCTCGATGTTGTGGCACTGATCGAGCATGAAGGCCACCTCGGAGGTGAACCCACCCCCGCCCACGACCTCGCACATGATCCGGAACAGCTGGAACGGATCCGCGGCCCCCACCATGAGGTCGTCGTCCGCGTAGAACCGCGAGTTGAAGTCGAAGCCCCCGAGCTTCCCATCCCGCAGCAGCGTGGCGACGATGAACTCGATGTTCGTGCCCGGCGCGTGATGCCCGGTGTCGACCACGACCTGTGCCTGCGGCCCCAGCTTCAGACAGTGGGCGTAGGCCGTGCCCCAGTCCGGTACGTCGGTCGTGTAGAAGGACGGCTCGAACAGCTTGTACTCCAGCAGCATCCGCTGCCCCTCGCCCAGCCGCGCGTATACCTCGGCCAGCCCCTCCGCGAGCCGGTCCTGGCGCGCCCGGATGTCGTCCTGCCCGGGGTAGTTGGTGCCGTCCGCGAACCACAGCTTCAGGTCGCGGGACCCCGTCGCGTCCATGATGTCGACGCACTCAAGGAGATGGCCGACGGCCTTGCGGCGCACCGCCGCGTCCGGATGGCAGATGCTGCCCAGCCTGTAGTCGTCGTCCTGGAAGGTGTTGGAGTTGATCGCCCCCAGCTTCAGCCCGCGCTTCTCGGCGTGTCCCGCCAGGTCCGCGTAGTCGTCCACCCGGTCCCAGGGGATGTGCAACGCCACCGTCGGAGCGGCCCCGGTCATCGCGTGGACCTGCGCCGCGTCGTCCAGCTTCTCCTTCGCCGAGCGTGGCACGCCCTGCTGGGCGAACACCTTGAATCGGGTCCCCGAGTTTCCGTACGCCCACGACGGCGTCTCGACGGCCTGGGTCTTCAGCGCGGCCTTCACCGCGGCGAGGTCGGTCACTTCGGGGCTCCTGGAGTATGTACGGTGAAACGATTCAGGACGGCAAAGTATGAGCCTCTCGAAGGGGTGTCAAGCACTCCGGCCAACCTGGTTTTCCGTGACTCCGCCGTGACCTTAGGCTATCGAAATTTTTTCGATACGGACCCATTGACGTGACATGCCCGTGGTGCCTACGGTCCCGGCAATCCAGTTGAAACCTTTCACGACGCCGTGGAGCCGGGGCCGACCGTCTCGCCGGTGTCGTCGAGGAGCCCCCATGACCCACCCGTCCGACACGGGACCGGCCCCGGTGCTGGCGCTGAAGGACGTCTCCAAGTCCTTCGGTGCCGTCCGCGCCCTGCGGGACGTCTCCCTGGAGCTGTTCCCCGGCGAGGTGCACGCCCTCGCCGGGGAGAACGGCGCGGGCAAGTCGACGCTGATCAAGACCCTCGCCGGGGTGCACCGACCGGACGCCGGTCAGGTGCTGCTCGACGGCGAGCCCGTCGTCTTCCACGGCCCCGGCGACGCCCGCGACGCCGGAATCGCCGTGATCTACCAGGAACCCACGCTCTTCCCCGACCTGTCGATCGCCGAGAACATCTTCATGGGCCGTCAGCCCCGGCGGGCGCTGGGCCGGATCGACCACAAGGCCACCCGCGCGGCCACGGCCGCCCTGATGGAACGGCTCGGCGTCGCCCTCGACCCCGACCGCCCGGCCCGTGGCCTGTCCATCGCGGACCAGCAGATCGTGGAGATCGCCAAGGCGCTCTCCTTCGACGCCCGGGTCCTGATCATGGACGAGCCGACGGCGGCCCTGACCGGCAGTGAGGTCGCCCGCCTCTTCGGTGTCGTCCGCACCCTGCGCGACCAGGGCGCGGCGGTGCTTTTCATCTCGCACCGCCTTGAGGAGATCTTCCAGATCTGCCGGCGGGTCACCACCCTCCGGGACGGCGCCCGGATCGCCAGCGAGCCCGTCGACGGCATGACCGAGGACGACCTCGTCCGCCGGATGGTCGGCCGCGACCTGGACGAGCTGTACCCCAAACAGGACCTGCCGACGGGTGAAGTAGCCCTCTCCGTACGGCGGTTGACCCGGGAGGGTGTCTTCACCGACATCTCCTTCGAGGTGCGCTCCGGCGAGATCGTCGGCCTCGCCGGACTGGTCGGCGCCGGCCGGACCGAGGTCGCGCGGGCCGTGTTCGGCGTCGACCGCTGGGACGCGGGGGAGGTGGAGGTGCGGGGCCGCAAGCTCACCAACGGCGCCCCCTCCACGGCGATGGCCGCCGGGCTCGCCCTCGTCCCCGAGGACCGGCGCGCCCAGGGCCTGGTGATGGACATGTCCATCGAGCGCAACATCGGCCTGACCGGACTGCGGACGACCGTCAGGGCAGGCCTGATGGACCGGGGCGCCGAGCGCAGCCGCTCCCTCGACTGGGCGGTCAGGCTTCAGGTGAAGTACGCCCGGATCGCCGACGCGGTCTCGACCCTGTCCGGCGGCAACCAGCAGAAGGTGGTCCTCGCCAAATGGCTGGCTACCGGACCGAAGGTGCTGATCGTCGACGAGCCGACCCGGGGCATCGACGTCGGTACGAAAGCCGAAGTACACCGCCTCCTCGGCGAGTTGGCCGCCGACGGGGTCGCCGTCCTGATGATCTCCTCCGACCTGCCCGAGATCCTCGGCATGGCCGACCGCGTGCTGGTGATGCACGAGGGCCGGATCACCGCCGAGATCCCGCGCTCCGACGCCACCGAGGAAACCGTGATGGCCGCAGCGACCGGGAGGGCCGCCGCATGACGACCACCGCCGTGGGGAGGGCCGCCGCATGACGGTGACCACCTCCGAACAGACCTCCGTCGCCGAGGCGCCCGAGTCCAGCGGGACCCGGCTCGTCGACCGTGTCTTCCGGATGCGCGAACTCGCCATCCTGGTCGTCTTCCTGGCGATGATCGCCGTCACCCAGGCCGGCAACAGCGAGTTCCTCTCCGAGCAGGGCATCAAGGACCTGCTGCTCAACGCCACCATCCTGGTGCTGGTCGCCACCGGCCAGTCCCTGGTGGTGATCACCAGGAACGTCGACCTGTCCGTCGGCTCCACGCTCGGCATCACCGCCTTCGCCGCCGGCGACTATCTGCACGGCGGCGGCAACACGGTCGTCGCGATCGTGCTGGCCGTGCTGCTCGGCATCGGCTGCGGACTGCTCAACGGACTTCTCGTCAGCCTCGGCCAGGTGCCCGCGCTGGTCGTCACCCTCGGCACGCTGTACATCATCCGGGGCGTCGACTCCATCTGGGTCGGCTCCCGGCAGATCACGGCCGCGGATCTGCCCGGCGGGTTCAACGACTTCGGCTCGGGCGGGCTGTCGGCCGTCCCCTGGCTCGCGCTCATCGCCCTCGCGGTCCTGGTCGCCACCGCCTACTACCTCAGACACTTCGGCAGCGGGCGGGAGCTGTACGCCCTCGGCTCCAACCCGGAGGCCGCCCGGCTGGCCGGTATCCCGGTGCGCAAGCGGATCCTCACCGCGTACACCTTCTGCGGTGCCCTCGCCGGGCTGGCCGGGGCCATGTACCTGGCCCGCTTCGGCAACGTCGACTCCGGTACCGGCAACGGCTTCGAACTCACCGTCGTGAGCGCCGTGGTGGTCGGCGGCGTGGTCTTCACGGGCGGCTCCGGGAGCGTGTACGGCGCCGCGCTGGGCGCGCTGCTGCTGACCTCCGTGAACAGCGTGCTGCCGGCTCTCGGGGTCAGCTCGGTGTGGGTCCTCGCCATCAACGGCTTCCTGCTGCTGCTCGCCATCGCCGTCGACCGGGTCGTGGCGCTGCGGGTGGCGGCCGCGCTGAAGAAGAAGTCGGCCCTCAAGAGGACCGCGACGAGCAAGGAGAGCACCAGCCATGCCTGAGTCCTTGACGCGTGCGATTCGCTGGGACACCGTCGTCGGCGCCCTGCTGGTCGTCCTGCTGCTGTTCTCCTTCGGCTTCGTGGACGGCTTCGGCAACTCGCTCAACCTGTCGTTCCTGATCGGCAACACCCTTCCGATCGCCCTGGTCGCGCTGCCGATGACACTGCTGGTCGTCGCCGGCGAGATCGACCTGTCGGTCGCGTCGACCGCCGGGCTCTCGGGCGCGGTCATGGGCAGGCTCTGGAACGAGGGCATGGCGATCGAGACGATCATCCCGCTGTGCCTGCTGCTGGGGGTGGTCTGCGGGCTGGTCAACGGGCTGCTGGTGACCCGGCTGGGGCTGCCGTCGCTGGCCGTCACCATCGGCACGCTCGCGGCCTACCGGGGCATCGCGCAGATCGTCCTCGGCTCGGACGCGGTCACCGACTTCCCCACGCAGTACCTCGACTTCGCGGCGGGCCGGCTCGGCGACTCCTTCCTGCCGCGGGCCTTCCTGCCGTTCCTGGTGCTCCTCGTGGTCGCCGTGGTGGTGCTGCATGCCACGCCGTTCGGGCGGTCGCTGTTCGCCACCGGGGCGAGTGAGGAGGCGGCGCGGTTCGCGGGGATCCGGGTGAAGCGGAACAAGTTGATCCTGTTCGTCGCCACCGGGTTGATGGCGTCGTTGACCGGGATCTTCTGGGCGTTGCACTACGCGAGTGCGCGGTACGACAACGCGACGGGGCTCGAACTGAGCGTCGTGGCCGCGGTGTTGCTCGGCGGAATCGACTTCGACGGGGGCCGGGGCACGCTGGGCGGTGCGATCGCCGGGGTGTTTCTGCTCGGGGCGTTGCAGAACGTGATGAGTCTGCTGAATGTGTCCGCGCAGTCTCAGATTGTTGTGACCGGTGTGTTGCTCGTCGTCTCGGTGCTTGGGCCTCGGGTTGCCCGGCAGATCTCGTCGGCTCGGCACAGGGCGGCGAAGGCCGTCTGATCACTGCGGGCCGTGTGTGGCTGGTCGCGCAGTTCCTCCCCCAGCCTTCGGCCGGGGGTACCCCCAGCGCCCCCAAACGGGGGCGCTTCCAAAGCGGTTACTCAAGAAGGAACCCACCATGAGTAAGTCATCCCTCCGGCGTGCCTGTGTGACCCTCGCCGCTGTCTCCTCCCTCGCTCTCGCCGCCACCGCCTGTGGTGGCACCACGAAGGACAACTCCGGCAGTGACAATTCGGCGGCGGCCACCTCCACCGCCAAGGCCGATCCGAACGCGGCGCTGAAGAAGGGCCTCACCGTCGGCTTTCTGCCCAAGCAGGTCAACAACCCCTACTTCACCTCCGCCGACAAGGGCGGCGAGAAGGCGCTCACCGAGCTGGGCTCCAAGTACAAGGAAGTCGGGCCCTCCAGCGCCACCGACACCTCCGGGCAGGTCTCCTACGTCAACACCCTCACCCAGCAGCAGGTCGACGCCATGGCCGTGTCCGCCCAGGACCCCGGCGCCCTGTGCACCGCGCTCAAGCAGGCCATGAGCAACGGGATCAAGGTCGTCACCTACGACTCCGACACCAACGCCGGCTGCCGCAACGCCTTCGTCTCGCAGGCCAGCGCCGAGGACCTCGGCCGTACCGAGGTGCAGCTGCTCGCCGAGCAGATCGGGTACAAGGGCGAGATCGCGATCCTGTCCGCCGCGCAGACCGCGACCAACCAGAACACCTGGATCGGGTTCATGAAGGAGGAGCTGAAGGACCCGAAGTACAAGAACGTCAAGCTGGTCAAGGTCGCCTACGGCAACGACGACGCCCAGCAGTCCTTCCAGCAGACCCAGGGCCTGCTCCAGCAGTACCCGGACCTCAAGGGGATCATCTCCCCGACCACCGTCGGCATCAAGGCGGCCGCCCAGTACCTGTCCGGCTCCAAGTACAAGGGCAAGGTCAAGCTGACCGGGCTCGGCACCCCCAACGACATGCGGCAGTACGTGAAGAACGGCACCGTCGACGCCTTCGAGCTGTGGGACCCGGCCAAGCTCGGCGACCTCGCCGCCCGCACCGCCGTCGCCCTGGCCTCCGGGCAGATCACCGGCAAGGAGGGCGAGACCTTCAAGGCCGGCTCCACCACGTACACCATCGGCAAGGACGGCGTGATCACCCTCGGCAAGCCGACCGTGTTCGACGCGAAGAACATCGGCCACTTCAACTTCTAGGACCCCAGGGGGCGTTGATGCAGCGCGTCTGTTTCCTCCTCAAGGTCCGGCAGGACCGCATCGCCGAGTACCGCGAACGCCATGCCGCCGTGTGGCCCCAGATGCGCGAGGCGCTCTCCGCCACCGGCTGGCACAACTACTCGCTCTTCCTGCGCGACGACGGCCTGCTCGTCGGCTATCTGGAGACCGAGGACTTCGAGGCCGCCCGCGCCGGCATGGCGGCCACCGAGGTCAACGCCCGCTGGCAGGCCGAGATGGGGCCGTTCTTCGAGTCCTCGGACGGCACCCGGCCCGACGAGGCGATGAAGCCGCTCACCGAAGTGTTCCACCTCGCCTGAACCGTCCCCTCGCCCAGGAGCCGCTCATGAGACGCCGTACCGTGCTCACCACCGCCATACTGGCCGGCGTGGCAACGCCGGGCATCGCACGGGCCGCCGACCCCGGCCCCTCCGTCACCAGGAAGAGCACCAGCCGACTCGACGCCCAGGCCGTCTACTTCGTCTCCTACGACGGCCTGGTCAACAACAACTCCTTCCAGAAGAACGGCCTGTTCACCTACCGGGGGTACCAGTACGCCGGCTGGTACACCTCGACCGGCGCCGCGGTGATCGGGCGCCGGGTGCTGGGCGGGTCGTCATGGGCGACCGTCACCCTCGCCCACCAGCTCAAGTCGAGCGACTCCCACAACGTCATCTCCATGGGCGTCTCCCAGGTCGACGGCCGCCTCCACATCAACATGGACTCCCACAGCGACGGCTTCTTCTACGTGAAGTCGGTCGCCGGGCTGCTGGACGACCCCGGTTCCACGGCGTGGACGTCGGCCGCCTTCGGGGCCGTACAGACATCGCTGGACGGGGTGTCGCCGACCTCGCAGTTCACCTACCCGCAGTTCGTCTCCACGCCCGAGGGGAGGCTTCAGCTGAGCTATCGGGTGGGGATCTCCGGGAACGGCCGCAACGCCCTCGCCGAGTACGACGGCTCGCGCTGGACCGTGCTGGGGGAGTGGACCGGGGCCGGCGGGACGTACACGAGCGCGCACGGCTCGTCGACCGCCCGGAACATGTATCTGCACGGCATCGACTACGACGTCGACGGGCGGCTGCACGCCTTCTTCACCTGGAGGGAGCAGAGCGGCGCCGTGATGTGCAACAGCGGCGGCATCACCAACCACGACACCGGCTACGTCTACTCCACCGACCGCGGCCGCACCTGGCGCAACGACGCCGGCGCCCTGGTCGCCACCACCGGCACCTCGGACACGGTCACCGTCACCGACCCGGGTCTCGTCGTCGACCCGCTCGACCCGGACCACTCCCTGATGAACCAGGAGAGCCAGTGGACCGACTCCGCCGGCCTTCCGCACGCGGTCATCAGCTACGTGCCCGGCCGGTTCGGCCAGTGCACCACGAACTATGTCGGCGACCGCACCGCCAACGGCCGTGCCTTCCACGTCCGCAAGAACTCCTCCGGCACCTGGCAGAAGACCGAGATCCCGGTACCCCTGAACTCCAGCCAGCGCACCAAGCTGGTCCTGGACAGGTACGACAACGCCTACGCGGTGTTCCCCTACGGCCGGATCGCCGGCGCGTCCAAGGCTTCCGGATACACCGACTGGGCCCTGCTGTACGACGGCGGCGGGCTGAACGCCTTCGGCGAGGTCGTGATCGACGAGACGCGGATCGGGGCGGACCACGTGCTGTCGTTCATGTACCAGGAGGCGTCGAGCGGTACGACCCCCTCGGCGCTCCATGTCGTCGACTTCGCCCTGCCCGGCTGACCCGGGCCGGTGTCCGAGGCATGTCGTAATGTGAAGCCCTTCCGGATGTGCCCTTCCGTGCTGTGAAGGTGCCGTCCACGGTTCCCTGGAGGTCTCTCCCGATGGCCCAGTCGGTGGGTATCAAGGACGTCGCCCGCGCCGCCGGAGTCTCGGTGGGCACGGTCTCCAACGTCATCAACCGCCCGGACACCGTCGCCGGCGAGACCCGGGCGCGGGTGCAGTCGGCGATCGACCGGCTCGGCTACGTCCGCAGCGAGTCCGCGCGTCAGCTGCGTGCGGGCCGCAGCCGGATCATGGGCCTGCTCGTCCTCGACATGGGCAACCCCTTCTTCGTGGACGTGGCCCGGGGCGCCGAGCGGGCGGCGCGGCAGGCCGGGGTCGGTGTGATGGTCTGCAACAGTGCCCAGAACGCCGGTGAGGAGGCCGACTACCTCGCGCTCTTCGCCGAACAGCGGGTGCGCGGCGTCCTGCTCACCCCGGCCGACGCCACCGGCCGCAACATCGAGACCTTCCGCCGGCACGGCATCCCCTTCGTGCTGGTCGACCGGGTCGCCGAGGGCACCACCGAGTGCTCGGTCAGCGTCGACGACGTGGCGGGCGGGGCCCTCGCGGTCCGTCACCTCGTGGACGCCGGGCACCGGTCCATCGCCTACGTCAGCGGACCGCCCGGGCTCAACCAGGTCCGCGACCGGCGCACCGGCGCCCTGAACGCCCTCGCCGAGGCGGGCCTCGGACCCGACGCGCTGCGCGAGCTGCCGACGGAGCGTCTCGACGTCGCGGCCGGACGGGACGCGGGGGCCCGGCTGCTCGGCCTCGCCGACCGGCCCACCGCCGTGTTCTGCGCCAACGACCTGCTCGCCCTCGGCGTCCTCCAGGCCATGTACGCGGCCGGGGTGGTCGTCCCGGACGACCTGGCGATCGTCGGCTACGACGACATCGAGTTCGCCGCCGCGGCCGCGGTACCGCTCACCTCCGTCCGCCAGCCGGCCGTCACCATGGGCGCCATGGCCGCCGACCTGCTCCTGGAGGAGACCGAGGAACGGGAGGGACAGGCGGCGCACGAGCACCGCCGGGTGGTGCTCCAGCCGGAACTGGTGGTGCGCCGCTCCAGCCTCGCCGCCCGCTGATCGGTTATTCAGTAACGATTTCATGATCCCGGGGGCGAAGGGGCCCCGGACGTGTGCTGAACTGGGTCGCGACCGTCAATCCGTCCCGGGAGAAACGTTGAGCCTCAGCTACCGCCAGCCCGGCGTCGTCCTCACCGACCGCCACTTCACCGTCCCGCTGGACCACGCGGACCCGGACGGCGAGACCATCGAGCTGTACGCCCGGGAGGCGGTCGCGAGCGACAAGGCGGACGACGAGCTGCCCTGGCTGCTCTATCTGCAGGGCGGTCCGGGATTCGGGGCGAATCGTTTCGTCGGACGGCAGGCCTGGCTCGACCGGGCCCTGCGGGAGTACCGCGTCCTGCTTCTCGACCAGCGCGGCACCGGCCGCTCCACCCCGGTCAACCGGCAGACGCTCCCGCTGCGCGGCGGCCCGGCCGCCCAGGCCGACCACCTGGCCCGCTTCCGCGCCGACTCGATCGTCCGGGACTGCGAGGCGATCCGCCCGCAGCTCACCGGCGGCGCCCCCTGGACCACCCTCGGCCAGAGCTTCGGCGGCTTCTGCACGGTGACGTACCTGTCGTTCTTCCCGGAAGGCCTCCGGACCTCGCTCATCACCGGCGGCCTGCCGTCCCTGGACGCGCACGCCGACGACGTCTACCGGGCCGCCTACCCGCGCATCGAACGCAAGGTCACCGCCCACTACGACCGCTACCCGATGGACGTCGAGCGGGTCCGGCGGATCGCCGAGCACCTCCTCGACCACCAGGTGGTCCTGCCGAACGGCTACCGGCTCACCGTCGAGGCCTTCCAGTCCCTCGGCCTGATGCTGGGCATGAGCGACGGCAGCCACCGCCTGCACTTCCTCCTGGAGGACGCCTTCGTCCGCACCCCGGCCGGCTCCGAACTCTCCGACGCCTTCCAGGAACAGGCCCAGGCCCTCCTGTCGTACGCGAGCAACCCGCTGTACGCCCTCGTCCACGAGCCGTCCTACGGCCAGGACACCCGCCCCACCGCCTGGGCGGCCGAGCGGGTGCGCGCCGAGTTCCCGCAGTTCGACGCGGCCAAGGCGGTCGCCGACGACGCCCCGGTGCTGTTCACCGGCGAGACGGTCCACCCCTGGATGTTCGAGACCGACCCGTCCCTGCGCCCGCTGCGCGAGACCGCCGAACTGCTCGCCGCCCGCACCGACTGGCAGCCGCTGTACGACCCGGCCCGGCTCGCCGCCAACGAGGTCCCGGTCGCCGCCGCCGTCTACCACGACGACATGTACGTCGACGCCGGGCACTCGCTGCGGACCGCCCGGGCCGTCCGGGGGCTGCGTACCTGGGTCACCGACGAGTTCGAGCACGACGGACTGCGCACCGGCGCCCCGCGGGTCCTGGACCGGCTCCTCGCACTCGCCCGCGACGAGGTCTGACACCCCGCGACGGAGAAAGCGGACAGGAGGTGTCCGCACCTCCTGGTAAGACAGTGCGCGGGGAGGACGCCCGGCCACCGCCGCGCGCCCCGGCCGACGAACGGGGAGACGGATGAACGACACGGAACTGCTGGCCCGCCGCTTCGAGGAGCACCGCGACCGGCTGCGCGCGGTGGCCTACCGGATGCTGGGCTCGCTCGCCGAGGCCGAGGACGCGGTCCAGGAGGCCTGGCTCAAGCTCGGACGCACCGACGCGGACGAGATCCGCAACCTCGGCGGCTGGCTGACCACGGTGGTCGGCCGGGTCTGCCTGGACATGCTGCGCTCCCGTACGGCCCGGCGCGAGCAGTCGATGGACGAGACGTTCGTCCCGGACCCGGTGGTCAGGCCGCTGTCCGGCGTCGACCCCGAACAGGAGGTGCTGGAGGCGGACTCGGTCGGTCTCGCCCTGCTGATCGTCCTGGAGACGCTGGAGCCCGCCGAGCGGCTGGCGTTCGTGCTGCACGACATGTTCGCGGTGCCCTTCGACGACATCGCGCCGATCGTGGAACGCGGTGCGGCGGCGACCCGCCAGCTGGCCAGCCGGGCCCGCCGCCGGGTGCAGGGCGCCACCCCGTCGGCCGACCCCGACCTCGGCCGGCAGCGCAAGGCGCTGGAAGCCTTCCTCGCCGCCTCCCGGGGCGGTGACTTCGAGGCGCTGGTCGCGGTGCTCCACCCCGATGTGGTGCTGCGCGTGGACTCGGGCGCGCTGGTGCGGGGCGCGGCCGCCTCCAAGGTGCTGCGCGGGGCCCGGTCGGTGGCCGAAGGGGCCTTCACCTTCCGGCAGTTCTCGGTCTGGTCGCGGCTCGTGCTCGTCAACGGCACGGTCGGCGTGGTCACCATGCCCGAGGGACGCCCGTTGTCGGTCTCGGCGGTCACCGTCGTGGACGGCCGCATCACCGAGATGTATATCCTCGCCGACCCCGAGCGGCTCGCACGCCTGGACCTGCCCGCCCTGGAGATGTGATCCACGTCCCACCCGGCGGCGCGATGTCACACTCGTCGCCGCCGGGCCCCTCCCAGATGGCAGAAGACCGCAGGAGAGGGGAAGACACGTGAAGCTCGTCGTATTCGGGGCGAACGGACCGACCGGACGGCAGGTCACCGCGCAGGCGATCGCCGAAGGCCACACGGTCACCGCCGTCACCCGCCACCCCGAGGAGTTCCCGCTCCGGGATCCGCGGCTTCGGGTGGCCGGCGCGGATGTGCTCGACCCCGGCGCGGTGGAACGCGCCGTGGCCGGGCAGGACGCGGTGATCTCGACGCTCGGGGTGCCCTACGGCCGAAAGCCCGTCAGCCTGTATTCCGAGGGCATCACCCGCGTCACCCAGGCCATGACGAAGCACGGCGTCCGGCGCCTGGTCTGTGTGAGTTCCACCGTGCTCTTCGGCGTCGCGGCACCCGGTGAGACCTTCCTCTTCCGGAAGGTGCTCGAACCCACCATCGCGCGCACCGTCGGGCGGACCGTGTACGAGGACATGCGGCGCATGGAGGAGATCGTGCGGGACGGCGATCACCGGTGGACCGTCGTCCGGCCCGCCGGTCTCTTCGACACGGACGCGGTCAGCTCCTACCGGGTCGCCACGTCGCGCCTGCCCGGCCGGTTCACCTCGCGCGCGGATCTGGGAAACGCACTGCTGCGCGAGGCGGTCGACGACCGTCATGTGCACGCCTTCGTCGACGTCCGCACCTCGGAAGGTGTTCCGGGCATCCTCGACGTCATCCGGAAAGAGGCGTTCGGGGGCAGGAAGTGAATCCGGATCCGACCGAGCCGCCCGAGGAGGCCACGCCCATGTCCCCAGACCGTTTCGTCCTGCTGGAGCCGGGTGCCGTCCGGCCGGGGCGGATCCCGCTGCCGCCCGCGTTCGCCGTCAAGGCGACCACCGACGACACCGACGGGCGTTTCTCGGTGCTGGAGGTGACCCTGGCCCAGGACATCCCGCGCCATGTCCACCGGCACGCGGACGAATGCGTGTACGTGCTGGACGGCGTCCTGGAGATCGAGTTCGACGACCGCGGGCACCGGGCGCCCAAGGGAACCTTCGCGCTGCTCCCACGAGGCGTCCCGCATGCCCTCCGCGGTGCTTCCGACCCGCCGCCCCGGGTCCTGCAGATCTCCTCGCCCGGCGGCTGGGAGAGGTATCTGGAGGACCTGGTCGAGGCGGGGCCCGCCGTCTTCACCGAGGGGCGGCTGGACCCCGTCAAGGTCAACCCCATCGCGGCCAAGTACCACATCGGCTACGAGGAACAGAGCTGAGCGCGTGGGACAGGAGGCCGGGAAGACAGGAGCGCGACCCATGACAGCCGAATCCGACGGGAGCCAGGCACCGGACGCAGCGACCCGGCTCTTCGTCGACCACCGCGAGCTGCTGTTCTCCGTCGTCTACAACATGCTCGGCAGCGTCGCCGACACCGAGGACGTGCTCCAGGAGACCTGGCTGTCCTGGTCCGGCAAGAACGGCCGGACGCCGTTGCGGGAGATCGGCAATCCGCGCGCCTATCTGGTCCGGATCGCGGTGAACCACGCGCTGGCCCGGCGGGCGGCCATCGCCTCCCGGCGGGAGACCTACGTCGGTCCCTGGCTGCCCGAGCCCCTGGTCACCGACGCCACCGCCGGCCCGGCCCCGGACACCGCCGACCACACGGTCCGCTCCGACACGGTCTCCATGGCGATGCTGGTGGTCCTGGAGACCCTCACCCCGCTGGAACGGGCGGTGTTCGTCCTCCACGAGGTGTTCGGCTATCCCCACACCGAGATCGCCGGCATGCTCGACCGCACCCCCGCCTCGGTACGTCAGCTCGCCCACCGGGCCCGTGCCCATGTGCACGCCCGCCGCCCCCGCTACCGCGCCCACCCCCGCGTCCGGCGGGAGGCGACCGAGCGGTTCGTCTCGGCCGCCCTGGGCGGCGACATCCACGCACTCATGGAGATCCTCGCCCCGGACGTGACGGTCTGGATCGACGGCGGAGGCGTACGGCAGGCGGCAGGGCTGCGCCCGGTCCAAGGCCGGGAGAAGGCCGCCCGCATGCTGGCCGGCTACGCCACCCGGCGCGCCGGGGACCTGGACGTGCACTACCGCCGGGTCAACGGCGACGACGCGGCGGTGCTGTTCACGGGTGACTCCCCGTACGCCGTGATGGTCATGGACCTCACGCCGGACGGCGACCAGGTCTCCGGCGTCTACGTCGTCACCAACCCGGCCAAGCTCACCCACGTACGACCGGACGAGGACCCGGTTCAGTAGCGCGCGGTGCTCTCCAGCAGGGGCGGATAGACCGGACTCGGCACCCCGTCGACCGTGGCGCCCGCGTACTTGAGCATCGCGCCGACCTGGCGGTTGATGGCGTGCGGGAAGTTGAGGGCGGGTGCCGAGACCTCGTTCAGGCGTGCCGTCTGCTCCGGCGTCAGGTGTACGTCGAGGGCGGCGACGTTCGTCTCCAGGTGGCCGAGCGTGCGCGGGCCGATCAGCGTGGAGGTGACGCCGGGGCGGTGCTGGACCCAGGACAGGGCCACGGCGGCGGGGCTCGCGCCGACCTCCTCGGCGACGGCGGCGAGCGCCTCGATCACGGTGAACTGGGCGTCGCCGGGCTGCCCGACGACCGCGGCCCGCCTGGTGTCGGCGGGTGCGGCCCGCCCCCTGCGGTACTTGCCGGACAGATAGCCGTTCTTGAGCGGGCTCCAGGGCAGCAGACCCATCCCCGCGTCCTGGGCGAGCGGGATCAGTTCACCCTCGATGGTGCGCTCCAGCAGCGAGTACTCCATCTGCAGCGCGGTCACCGGCGTCCAGCCGCGCAGCAGCGCCGTGGTGTGGGCCTTGGCCGTGAACCACGCCGGGGTGTCGGAGAAGCCGACGTACCGGATCTTGCCGGCCGTCACCAGGTCGTCCAGGGTGCGCAGGGTCTCCTCGACCGGGGTGGCCCAGTCGTGGTTGTGCAGCCAGTACAGGTCGATGTAGTCGGTGCGCAGCCGGCGCAGCGACTCCTCCAGCTGGCCGACGATCGCCTTGCGGCTCGCGCCGCCGCCGTTGGGGTCGCCGAGGTGGAGGTTGCCGAAGAACTTGGTGGCGAGGACCAGGCGGTCGCGCCGGCCGGGGCGGGCGGCGAGGAAGTCGCCGAGGATCGCCTCCGAGTGGCCGTTGGTGTAGAAGTTGGCGGTGTCGACGAAGTTGCCGCCGAGGTCGAGATAGGTCCCGAGGATCTTCTCCGACTCCTCGACGGAGCAGCCGAAGCCGCCGTCCTCACCGAAGTTCATCGCGCCGAGGCAGAAGGGGCTCACCTTGAGCCCGGAACGGCCGAGACCGACGTACGCGTCGAGTGCCATGAAATGCTCCGTGGATGCTGGGGTGGGGAATCCGACTCTTCGAGCAAACCAGCCTGAGCTGCGGGAACGTTAGAGCGATCGCACCGATGACTTGCACGATCCTGTCGAGTTTCCGGGGGAGGGCGTTGCGGGCCGGTTCCGGTCGGCGGGTGAATCGGCCGTGTCCTTCGACGAACTGCACGTCAGTACGCTGGGCGGATGCCAGAACACATATCCGAGCGGTCGCGGCTGCCAGGGCTGCGCGGGGACTGCGCCCGCTGCTTCGGCCTGTGCTGTGTCGCTCTGCCGTTCACCGCCTCGGCCGACTTCGCGGTCAGCAAGCCCGCCGGGAAGCCCTGCCGGAACCTCGGCGGCGACCACCGCTGCGGCATCCACACCGACCTGCGGCAGCGGGGGTTCACCGGCTGCACGGTCTACGACTGCTTCGGCGCCGGCCAGCGGGTCTCGCAGGGTACCTTCGGCGGGCAGGACTGGCGGACCGGGACGCCGGAGCACGCCCGCCGGATGTTCGACGCGTTCCCGGTCGTACGGCAGCTGCACGAGCTGCTCTGGTACCTCACCGAGGCGCTGGGCCTGCCCGCCGCCCGCTCGGTCCACGGCGAGTTGAGGCAACTGCTGGACGCCACCGGGGAACTCACCCTCGGCACGCCCGGGGAACTCGCCGCCCTGGACGTGGCCGCCCACCGGCAGCGGGTCGACGTGCTGCTGCTGCGCACCAGCGAGCTGGCTCGCGCGGGTGTGCGGGGCCGGGCGAAGGACCGCCGGGGCGCGGACCTGATGGGTGCCCGGCTCAGGGGCGCCCGCCTGCGCGGCGCGAGCCTGCGCGGGGCCTACCTGATCGCCGCCGACCTCACCGGGGCCGACCTGCGGGACACCGACCTGATCGGTGCCGACCTGCGCGACGCCGATCTCACCGGCGCGGACCTCACGGGCGCGTTCTTCCTGACCCAGCCGCAGGTCGACGCGGCCCGGGGGAGTGCCGGCACCCGGCTGCCGGCGTCAGTCACCCGCCCCGTGCACTGGACAGCCACCGCCCTCTGAGGCGGGCGCGTCGTCCGGCACGGTGACCGGCGCCGGGGCGGGCCGGCGCCGTTCCAGCCGCAGCCGCAGCCCGTCCGGCATCAGCGTCAGCCGCTCGGTGACCCGCAGCCGGTAGCCGGGGTCGGCCGTCAGGTCGTAGCGGCGCAGCAGCAGGCCGAGGACCAGGGTCGCCTCGTGCAGGGCGAACTGGCGGCCGATGCAGGCCCGGGCACCCGTGCCGAACGGTTTGAAGGTGTGCGGGGCCCGGCCGCGTGCCGCCTTCGCCTCGAAGCGGTCCGGGTCGAAGCTCTCGGCGTCCGGGCCCCACACCTCGGGGTCCCGGTGCAGCATCGGGGTCAGGACCAGGGCCCAGGCGCCCCGGCGCATCGGATGGTCCCCGGCGAGCACGGTGTCCTTGCGGGCCTCGCGGGCGAAGGCGGGAGCGGTGGGCCACAGCCGCAGCGACTCGTCGAGGACCCGGCGGACGTAACGGAGCTTGGCGACCTGGTCGTAGTCCGGTGCGGGCGTGTCGCCCCAGACGCGGTCGACCTCGGCGGCGGCCCTGGCGGCGATCTCCGGGTGCAGGGCGAGGTAGTGCAGGGCGAAGGAGAGTGCGCCCGAGGTGGTCTCGTGGCCGGCCACCAGGAAGGTGATCACCTGCCGCCGTACGTTCTCGGCGGAGAGCCGCTCCCCGGTCTCCGGGTGGGCCGTCTCCAGCATCCGGTCAAGGAGGTCGCCGTCCCCGCGGCCCGTCTCGCGGCGCTCGGCGACCAGGTCGTCGACCGTGCGGTTGAGGTGGTCGATGTCGGCCGCGTTGCGCCGCGCGGCCTGCCGCAGCAGCAGCGGGGCCAGCGGCGAGGGCACGCTGTTGAGGCGCTGGGCGTAGGTGAGGGTGCCGATCATTGCGGTCACGAAGGGGTGCGGCCGCTCCCGTTCGAACGAGCCGAAGTCGTGCCCGAAGCCGGTGCGGGCGATCGTCTCCAGGGTCAGCTTGGTCATGTCCCCCGGCACGTCGACCCAGCGGCCGGCCGCCAGCTCCCGGTCCCAGTGGCCGGTCAGCCGGCCGGCCACCGACAGCATCATCGCGTGATAGCCCTCCATGGCCTCCCGGCTGAAACCCGGGGCCAGGACGTCGTGCGCCAGCTGCCAGTTCGGCTCGTGGTTGTACGCCGTGAACAGGCCGTCCCCGGCCACCGGGCGCAGGTTGGCGACCCCCAGGCCCACGTGTTTGGCGAACCGCGACTCGTCGGCCATGTCGGCGGCCGGTTCGGCGCCCCACACGAAGACGAACTCGTTGCCGAACGCCTTGCGCCGGAAGATCGGGCCCAGCTGCCCGGCGATGCGCATCGAGTCCTGGAGCGGGGTGCGCCGGTCGACCCCCAGGACGTCGCCGAGCAGCGGTAGCCGGTGCGGCGGGTGCGGTATTCGGTGCAGCTCGGGCCAGCCCTGCTCGGCTCCCCGGAACCCCTTCGGAAGCGGGCCGTCCGCCCCCGTCGCCGTCTGCGTGGCCGTCTCCGCCATGGCGCGATCTCCCTCGAAGCTGGGGCAGGTTGAGCTAGTTGTACGTGGGTTCAATAGGCGGTTTCAGTCTCATCCCGTTGTTGAACCCACGTCAAGTAAAGTGCGGGCATGGTCGCCAACCAGGGTGAGCGCAGCCGCCGCAGGCTCAGCACCGCGGAACGACGTGAGCAGCTCCTCTCGGTCGGGGCCAGGCTCTTCTCCGAGAGCCCGTACGGCGACGTGTGGATCGAGCAGGTCGCCGAGATCGCGGGCGTCTCCCGGGGCCTGCTGTACCACTATTTTCCGACGAAGCGTGATTTCTTCGCGGCGGTGGTGGAGCGGGAGAGTGAACGGATGCTGCGGATGACCGCGGCCGAGCCCGGCGTGCCCGCCCGGGAGCAGCTCACCGCGGGCCTCGACGTCTACCTCGACTACGTCCACACCCACGCACACGGTTTCCGCGCCTTCCATCGCGCCGAGGCCTCCGGCGACCAGGCCGTGCGCCGTGTCTACCGGCAGGCCCAGGCGGCCCAGGAGCGCCAGATCCTGGCCGCCCTCGCCGCCGACCCCGAGTTCGGCCCCGCCCTGGAGCTGCGCCCCGACACCCGGCTGGCGGTGCGCGGCTGGCTCGCCTTCACCACGCATGTCTGCCTGGAATGGCTGCGCACCGAGGAGTTGACGCGGGAGCAGGTGCGGGACCTGTGTGCGCGGGCGCTGCTGGGTGTCATCTCCTGAGCGCCGCGGCCCCTTGCGGCGCCCTGTTCTTCACGTCGTTCTTTCCGTCCGCCACGCACTCCGTGCTTGGCGTACTCCCCGATCTTCGCTAAGTTAGGTGAGGCTTACCTAAGGAGGTTTCAGGATGGGTGACGAACAGGAAGCCTGGGCGGCCGGCCCCGGCGCGGCCGAGCAGGCCCGGTCACTGCTGGCCACGGCTTGGTCGTGCAGGGTGACCGCGGACGGCGGGCGCGAGGAGTTCGTCGGCGCGCACGCCGTCGCCGACGACGGCCGGGTGCTGCTGCACGTGCCGGAGGACAGCGCCCTGCTCGCGGCCGCGATCTGCGCCCCGCGCGGCGAGCCGTCCGCGGTGCTGGAGTTCGCGGACGTCGCGCCGGTCCCGGTGCGCAACCGGATCCGGGCCCGGCTGTGGATGGCCGGCTGGTTCGTGCCCTCCGACGAGCACCTCGTCTTCCAGCCCACCCGTGTGGTGCTGCGCCGGCCCTCCGGCGCGGTCGTCGTCGACCTCGACGAGTTCGCCGCCGCGCACCCCGACCCGCTGGCCGGCGCCGAGGCCACACTCCTCACCCACCTCGCCGACGCCCACCCGGACGCCGTCGAACGGCTCACCAGGCTCGTCGAGCCCGAGAGCCTGCACGCCGCGACCCGTGTCCAGCCGCTCGCCGTGGACCGGCACGGACTGACCCTGCGCATCGAACGCACCCGCGCCCACGGCGACGTACGGCTGGCCTTCCACGCGCCCGCCGACGACGTCGCCCAGCTCACCGAGCGCATGCACGTCCTGCTGGCCCAGGCCAGTGCCGCCGCCTCCTGCCCGCGGACGCTACAGCGGCAGCGCGCAGACGGCGACGGGTGACGCGAACGGCTTGCCCGCGAGCCGGAGTTCACCGCTGCGCGTATCGACGGTGAAGACGCTCACGGTGCCGGACCGCTGGTCGGCCGCGAACAGCAGCCGGCCGTCCGGCGAGAACGCGATCTGCCGGGGGAAGTCCCCTTCCACCGGCACCGTGTCCAGCAGCCGCAGCCTGGCCCCGCCGGCCTCGACCGCGTACCGCGCGAGCGTGTTGTCGCCCCGGTTGGCCAGGTAGGCGTACGCGCCGTCGGCGGTGACCAGGATCTGGGCCGGATAGTTGGTGGTGCCCGGCCTGCTGCCGGTGGACTGGGGTGCACCGATCGAGAGCCGGCCGCCGGCCGGGTCGTAGCCGCACACCGCGATCGTGTTGTCCACCTCGTTGGCCAGGTACGCGTACCGTCCGCCCGGATGGAAGGTCAGATGGCGCGGGCCGGCCCCCGGCCTGGTGTGCGCCTGGGCGGCCTCGGTGAGCCTGCCCTTCGCGAGGTCCAGGCGGTAGCTGTAGACGGTGTCGGTGCCCAGGTCGACGGCGAGGACATGGCCGCCGTCCGGGCTGGTGATGAACTGGTGGGCGTGCGGGCCCTGTTGGCCGGGGCCGGGCGCCGGGCTGGAGTGCGTGACCTGGTCCGTGCGCTCGCCCAGGGCGCCCGTGGCGTCGATCGGATGGACGGCCACACTGCCCGAGGTGTAGTTGGCGCTCAGCAGCCAGCGGCCGCCCGGGTGCACCGAGAGATGGCAGGGGCCCGCCCCGCCCGTGCTCCGGCTGCCGAGGATCGTCCGGTCCGCCAGGCGGACGGCGGTCACCGCGCCGTCCGTGCGCTCGTTCACCGCGTACAGCGTCCGGCCGTCCGGATGGACGGCCAGATACGACGGGTCGGCGACGTCGGCGATCGTGCCGGTGCCGGTGATCCGGCCGCTGTCGGGGGCATAGGTGGCGAGGCCGATGCCGGTGCCGCCGCCGTCCACGGAGGTGTAGGTGCCGAGGTAGAGCGGGCGCGGCCCGGCGGGTGACGCCGTCGGGGACTCGGGCGTCGGACGTGGTGCCGGATGTGGTGCCGGGCGGGTCTCCTCGGGTGGTGCCGCCGGTGCCGGGACCGCCACCACCGCCGCCGCGCCCGCCAGCGCGCCGACGAACCGGCGCCTGCTCCAGCCGCCGCGCGTCGCTTCCGTACCACTGCCCATGCCCGCACCTCAGGTCGTCGGTCGCCCCGGTCGTCACAGCAACCTTGGCGCGGGCCCCTGGGTAAAGGCAAGACAGGCAACGGTCGTTGCATGTCTTGCAACGGCTGTCACCAGTCGCCGTCCTCCACCGGCGTGCCCGGTGTGTCCTTCAGGGGGATCACCTGCCCCTGGGACGGCTGCTTCCAGGGCTCCAGATCGTCGCCGAGCCAGTCGCCGACCGGTTTGACCGCAGCCAGGGCGTCCGTGGGGGCGAGATCCTCGCCGTCCTGGTCGTAGTAGTCGTACCAGGGCAGCCCGGCGCGGGTGTACGCCGCCCGGTCCACCGGCGACGGCGGGGGCGCCTCACCCGTGATGCGGCGCCACTCCGGCGGCGTGACCAGGTGCACGAAGACCCGCCCGGCAGGGCTGTCGGCCCAGTCCCGTGGCGGCCGGTCGTCCTGGTAGACCTCCTGGCGCATCGAGCCGCCGACCCCGAGACCCATCCCGGCCGAGCGGGCGCGCGGGGCGGCGGCGGGCGCGGGTGCGGCGGGCGCCGAGGCCATCATCGGCAGTGCCGCGCCGTAGCCGCCGAGCGGCCCCGGCGCGGGCGTCCGCTCCCGCCGCAGCCGCTCCTGGCGCCGCCACTCGGCGAGGGGCTCCTCCTTGAGCGTGAAGGACTGGAGCTGCACTCCGCCCCACACCTCCTCGCCGGTGACCTGCCCCTCCACCGTGGCGCCGAGACCGAGCGGCACCGCCACGAACTGGCGGACCGTGCCCTTCCCGGAATTGATGCCGTCCAGCCAGGGCTGCCGGGGCAGCACCAGGTAGTTCTGCGGGTCCCGGGACAGCCGGTCGCTCCACGGCTCGCCGGAGACCGCGCACACCTTGCCGACACCGACCTGGAGGGCGGCCGGCTCCACCGTGCCCGCGAAGCTCAGCCACATCGCCTCGCGCAGATACACCGGCAGCATCACCCCGCCACGCGCCCGCCACCCGGCCGGGACGGTGTCCGGATAGTCGCTCACCCGCCGGACCGGGAACTCGCCGAGCCCCGGCGGCAGCGGATGCGTCCCCGTCTCCGGCAGCCGCAGCGTGCGCACGAAACGCACCGCCACCCCGCCCGGCAGCCGCAGTGTGTTCCCGTCGATCCGTACCGCCGTGTCCGTCACCGGTGTGCCCCCTTCTCCGTCCCGGACTGAGAACGCCCCGCACCATCCGTCCGGTTCCGCTGCAGTCGCTCCGGTACGCCGATCCGCTCCCGCAGCCAGGTCAGCCGGGGTCGCCTGGCGCGCTGCTCGCCGGAGACGCGGTCCAGCTCCTCCAGGAGCCGGCGGGTGCGGTGCTCGGTGTCCATCTCGTCGAGGAGCCGGTTGACCTCGGTCAGGACGGCACCCAGCAACTGCCAGTTCCGGTCGTCGCTGCGGACCTCGTCCCGGAGCAGCTCGGCGAGCTTGTCGCGGGTGCCGGTCGCGGTGTGCAGCTCGGCGGAGAGCCGGGCCTCGGCCGACTCGGCGCTCTCGCTGATGCTGGTCGTCACCAGCACCGCGAAGCTCACCACGGCGTCGGCGATCTGGGACAGCAGCTGCTCCACGGCCGCCCCCGTGTCCGACGCGAAGAGCGCCTCGGGTTCGCGGACCTTGGCCAGGTCGGTGAAGGTGCGAGCCAGTACCCGCAGCACGACCGTGCAGATCTCCAGGGTGTCCAGACCGGTGCGCAGCACCACCCGGTGCAGCAGGCCCTCCTTCACCCGCGGATTGAGCCGCAGGCTGTCCTCGGCCTGCCGCAGCGCCGCGTCCACCTCGACGATGGCGTGGTCGAGCCGGCGGGCCTCGTGCAGCCGCTCGGCCGCCTGCCGCCAGGGCGTCAGCCCCGACGCCTCCTCGCCCATCCGCAGCATCAACTGCCGCAGCCGGCGGGCCAGGCCCTCGATCGACTCCCCGGCCTCGTCCACCCACACGGGGGGAGGCAGCAGCAGATTGCAGGCCATCCCGACGACTGCGCCGATCAGCGTCTCCACGATCCGCGCCCACGCCGTGCTGCTGATGGTGGTGACCCCGAGCACCAGCATGGCGCTGATCGCCACCTCGGGCACGTACTCGTCGACGCGCACCAGACGCCCCACCGCCAGCGAGGCCACGATCAGCAGCGCCAGGCTCCACCAGGTCAGCCCCACCAGCTGGCTGAAGGCGATGGCGACCAGCACGCCGGCCACCACCGAGTTGACCCGGCGGAAACCGTTGGTGAGGGTCGCGTACAGGGTCACCTGCACGACCAGGAGCGCGGTCAGCGGGGCGGTGAGCGGTGCCGGTTCCGGGCTCAGCCGGAGCGCGACGACGTAGGCGATCGTGGCCGCGGCGGCCGACCGCAGCGTCTGGACGACCACCGGGTCCCGATGGCGCCGCAGCAGTTGCGGCAGACCCCTGGCCCACTCCCGTACGTCTTGCATCCCTTGGCCTGTTCCCGCTCGTGGGTCACGTCGAACGTATTTTCCGCGGATCACTCGCGCGCCGGTGCTGGGATGACCAGGGTGGACTACGGAGGGTTTCCGAGCGCCCTGCCCCGGCACCCGCAACCGAACGCCAGGCCGACGCGTCTCCTGCTCCCGAGGTGTCGAACGGACGTGTGGGACGGAAGGGTTGGGACGTTGAACTTCGGCGCGGTGCTGTGCACGGTGGTGGGCCTCGGGCTTTTCGGGTTCGCGGTGCGGGAGAGCGCGGTGGTACGGCGGTTGCGCCGGCACGGGCTGCGCACCTGGGGGGTCGTGGTGGACAACGTGCGCACCAATGACAGCGACGGCCCGAAGTGGATCCCCGTCATCGCCTTCACGGACCGCTCCGGCTACCGGGTGGAGTTCTCGCCACGCATGCACGGCTCCGGCATGGGCCTGGCCACGGGACGCGAGGTGGAGGTGGTCTACCTGGCGGCGAACCCCCAGACCGCCCGCGTCCGCATGTGGCGCCACGTCGTGGGCCCACTGGTGTTCCTGATCTTCGGCGGGGCCGTCTTCCTGGGCGTGGGGGTGTTCATCGCCCTCACGAGCTGACGCCCGGCGCCCGTCTCGGCGCCCCGGAAGGTACGGATACGGCCTGCTCCGCCGGCTCGGGTGGCCAGGTGCCGGGGCTCAGTACGCCCAAGGCGTAGGCGCGGGCGACCAGTTCGGTGCGGTTGGCCGCGGACCAGCGGGCCGACAGGCGGCGCAGGTGGTAGGTGACGCCGTCCTTGGTGAGGCCCAGGTCGCGGGCGGCCTGGGCCGTGCTGGCGCCCCTGGCCAGCAGCGCCAGCACCCGCCCCTCGACCGGGGTGACCTTCGCCGGCTCCGCCGCGGGCGCCTCGCGCTCGCCGTCCATCCGCAACATCACCAGCAGCGAGGGCGTCTCGCCCACGGCCTCGCTGACCGGGTCCGCCGTCAGCTCCCCGTACCGCTCGGCCCCGCCGGGCGCCCGCCACCGTACCGACACCTGGTAGCGCGAGCGGTGCCGCAGCCGCAGCGCCTCGGCGATCCGCTCCACCTGCGCCTCCTCCTGCGGGCGGAACAGCTCCAGCACCTCGCGGCCGCGCAGCCGTCCCGGGGTCGTACCGCACTCGGCGGCCATCGCCGGATTGGCCACCAGCACCAGCCCGTACACATCGCACACCGCGACCGGCACCGCCACCCGGTCGAAGAGCGTCAGGGCACGGTTGCGCCACACCACACCGTCGAGCCGGTCCGCCGCCATGCCCACCTCCGCTCCTCCGTCCTCCATCCAAGGCGACCACGCAGGTCAGAGGCAACTTGACGGCACGGCGCAAGAGCCGGCGCGCACTTTCGACTGCACGATCGTGTAGTGCGGCGGCGCCGTGCCACATCCCCGGAGGACCACGCTTGATCGCAGGACTTCCTTCCCGCGAAAGGCAGTTGTCGCGCCATGCCCCCCACCGCGCCGCACCCCCACCCCACAGACACGCTGTACAGCGTCCCCGTCGTCGACATCACCGCCACCGGACCCGGCCGCACCCCGATCCAGCAGGTCATGAACCTGATGCGGGAACACGGCCCGGTCCTCGTGCGGCGGCTGCACGGACGGGACACCCTGTTCGTCGCCGACGCCGACCTGGTGGCCGACCTCGCCGACGAGCAGCGGTTCGCCAAGCACGTCGGGCCCGCCCTGGAGAACGTCCGGGCCTTCGCCGCCGACGGACTGTTCACCGCGTACAACGACGAGCCCAACTGGGCCAAGGCGCACGACATCCTCATGCCCGCCTTCGCCCTCGGCTCGATGCGCACCTACCACCCGGTGATGTTCAAGGTCGCCCGCCGGCTCATCGAGTCCTGGGACCGGACCGCACGGGACGGCAGGCCGGTCGACGTCCCGGACGACATGACCCGGATGACGCTCGACACCATCGGCCTGGCCGGCTTCGGCTACGACTTCGGCTCCTTCGAGCGCACCGACCCCCACCCCTTCGTCGAGTCCATGGTCCGCTGCCTGGAGTGGAGCATGACCCGCCTGGCCCGCAGGCCCGGCACCGACCACTCGGCGGCCGACGCGGCCTTCCGCGACGACGCCGACTACCTCGCCCAGGTCGTCGACGACGTCATCGCCTCCCGCGCCGGCACCGACCAGAGCGCGGCCGAGGACCTCCTCGGCCTGATGCTCTCCGCCCGGCACCCGGACGACGGCACCACCCTGGACCCGGCCAACATCCGCAACCAGGTCATCACCTTCCTGATCGCAGGCCACGAGACCACCTCCGGCGCGATGTCCTTCGCCCTGTACTACCTGGCCAAGCACCCGACCGCGCTGCACCTGGTCCAGCGCGAGGTGGACGCCCTGTGGGGCGACACACCCGACCCGGAGCCGACGTACGACGAGGTCGGCCGCCTGACGTACACCCGGCAGGTGCTCAACGAGGCACTGCGGCTGTGGCCCACCGCGGCCGCGTTCGGCCGGCACGCCCTCGACGACACCCTGCTCGGCGGGCGGATCCCGCTGCGGGCCGGCCAGTCCGTCACCGTGCTCGCCCCGATGCTGCACCGCCAGCCGGTCTGGGGCGACAACCCCGAGCTGTTCGACCCCTCCCGGTTCACCCCGCAGGCCGAGGCGGCCCGCCCGGTGCATGCCTTCAAGCCCTTCGGCACCGGCGAACGCGCCTGCATCGGACGGCAGTTCGCCCTGCACGAGGCGACCATGCTGCTGGCCATGCTGGTGCACCGCTACCGGCCGCACGATCACGCGGACTACCCGCTCTCCGTCAAGGAGACCCTCACCCTCAAGCCCGAGGGCTTCACCCTGACCCTCACTCCGCGCACCCCCGCCGACCGCGTCCACCAGCCGCTCCCGGGGGCCGCGCCGGCGGTCGTCCACGACCCGCACGAGACGGCCGCGCTCCCGGCCCGGGTCCGCACCGGCACCGGCGCCCTCCTCCTGCACGGCAGCAACTACGGCACCTGCCGCGACTTCGCCGCCCAGCTCGCCGACGAGGCGACCGGCCTCGGCTGCGACGCCGAGGTGGCCGCCCTGGACGCCTACGCCGGCGGGCTGCCCACCGACCGGCCCGTCGTCATCACCGCCGCCTCCTACAACGGCCGCCCCACCGACGACGCGACCGCCTTCGCCGCCTGGCTCGACGGCGACCCCGACCTCACCGGGGTGACCTACGCCGTACTCGGCGTCGGCGACCGCAACTGGGCCGCCACCTACCAGCACTTCCCGACCCGTATCGACGCCCGCCTCGCCGCACTCGGTGCCACCCGCCTCACCGACCGGACCGCCGCCGACGCCTCCGGCGACCTGACCGGCACCGTCCGCGCGTTCACCGCCCGGCTGCGCACCGCGCTCCTCGACCACTACGGCGACCCGGACGCCACCCCGGCCGGACCGGAACCCACCGCCGCCTACGAGGTCCGCGCCCTGACCGGAGGCCCCCTGGACGCGCTCGCCGAGCGCCACGGACTCGTCCCCATGACGGTCACCGAGGCCCACGACCTCACCGCCCCCGGCCACCCCCGCACCAAGCGGTTCCTGCGCGTCGCCCTGCCCGACGGCCTCACCTACCGCACCGCCGACCACCTGACCGTGCTGCCCGCCAACGCCCCGGAGCTCGTCACCCGCGCGGCCACCGCCCTCGGCGTCGACCTCGACACCGTCCTCGACATCCGCGCCACCCGCCCGCGCCGCGACGGCCTCGCGGTCGACCGCCCGCTGACGGTCCGCCAACTCCTCACCCACCACGTCGAGTTGCAGGAGCGCCCGAACGCCCACCAGCTGTCCCTCCTCTCCGACGCCAACCCCTGCCCGCCGGAGAAGGCCGCGCTCGCCGCGCTGGGCGACGACCCGCGCACCCTCGTCGAGATCGTCGAGGACCACCCGGCGCTGCGCGGCGCCCTCGACTGGCCCCGACTGCTCGACCTCCTCACCCCGCTGAAGCCGCGCCATTACTCGATCTCCTCGTCGCCCGCCACCGACCCCCGCCACGCCGACCTGATGATCTCCCTCCTGGAGGCCCCCGCCCGGTCCGGAAAGGGCACCTACCGGGGTACCGGCTCCGGCCATCTCGCGACACTGCGCCCCGGCGACACGCTGTACGCCCGCGTCCAGCCCTGCCGGGAGGCCTTCCGGGTCGACGCCGGCGCACCGGTCGTCATGATCGCCGCGGGCACGGGCCTGGCCCCCTTCCGGGGCGCCGTCGCCGACCGCACGGCCGCGCTCGCGGCGGGCGCCGAACTTCCGCCCGCCCTCTGCTACTTCGGCTGCGACGCCGCCGACGCCGACTTCCTGCACGCCGAGGAGCTCCGCGGCGCCGAGAGCGCCGGTGCCGTGTCGCTGCGCCCGGCCTTCAGCACGGCGGGCACCTTCGTCCAGCACCGCGTCGCCGCCGAGGCCGAGGAGATCTGGGCCCTGCTGGCCGCGGGTGCCCGGGTGTACGTCTGCGGGGACGGCAGCAGGATGGCGCCGGGCGTCCGGGAGGCGTTCCGCACCCTGTACCGGGAGCGGACGACCGGCGGGAACGCCGAGGAATGGCTGGACTCCCTGGTGTCGGAAGGCCGTTATGTGGAGGATGTATACGCGGCCAACTGATCGACGCCCTCGCCCGGAGCGCCCCGTGCGGGGCGCTCCCCGTCCTCGCAGGTTCTCGCGGTACCCTTCACTCACAGCGTGAACTAAGGGTTGGGAAAATATCGCTTCCCGCTGCCCGAAGGAGTATGTTGCAGGTCGGGCAGGGTTTGTGAAGGGAGCCACATGGCGGGGCGGAACGGGCGCACGGTACGCGACCTCAGGAGGGCCAACCGCACGGCCGTGCTCCAGCGGCTCTATTTCGACGGCCCCCTCAGCCGCTTCGAGCTGGGCCCGGCCACCGGCCTGAGCTCCGGCTCGGTGAGCAACGTGGTCGCCGACCTGGTCGCCGACGGCCTGGTCGAGGAGGCCGGCAGCGTCGACTCCGACGGCGGCCGCCCCCGCACCCTGCTGCGCGTCGCCCCGCACAGCGGCCACATGATCGGCGTCGACGTCGGCGAGACCCGGGTCCGGGTCGAGCTGTTCGACCTCACGCTCACCGAACTCGCCCGCGTCGAGCGGCCGCTGGAGCAGCAGGGCTACGACGTCGAAGTGATCGTCGGCCACATCCGGGACGGCATCGCGGAGGTCCTCGCCACCGAGGGGGCCTCGCCGGAGCTGCTGCTCGGCGTCGGTGTCGGGGTCCCCGGCATCGTCGAGCACACCGCCGACCGCGGTGCCCTGGTGCACGGCCAGACCATCGGCTGGGACGCTGTCCCGCTGGAGGAGCTGCTCCGCACCGGCTGCCAACTCCCGGAATCCGTGCGGTACTTCATCGACAACGGCGCCAAGACCCTGGGCCAGGCCGAGATGTGGTTCGGCGCCGGGCGCGGCGCGGACAACGCGGTCGTGGTGCTGTTCGGCTCCGGCGTCGGCGCCTGCCTGGTCACCGCCGAGGTGGAGCACGGCCGGGCCGTCGAGTGGGGCCATCTGACGGTACGGGTGCGGGGCCGCCGCTGCCGCTGCGGCGCGCTCGGCTGCCTGGAGGCGTACGCCGGCGCCGAGTCGCTGCTGGCCCGCTGGCGGGAGGAGGGCGGCCGGCCGGCCGAGGGCACCGACGAGGAGACCGCGCTCACCGCGATGCTCGCCGCCGCCTACCCGCCCGAGGGCACCGAGCCCGATCCGGTCGCGCTCGCCGTCCTGGAGGAGACCGCCGAGTACCTGGGCGCCGGGCTCTCCGACCTGATCAACCTCTTCCAGCCCGAGCGGATCCTGATCGGCGGCTGGGCCGGCCTCCAGCTGGGCGCCCGCTTCCTGCCCGCCGTACGGCGGTACGCGACCACGTACGCGCTGCGCCACCCCGCCGAGCAGGTCACCATCGACCTCGGCCGGCTCGGGCCGGACGCGGTCACCGTCGGGGCCGCGATCCTGCCCCTCGCGGACTTCTTCAGCCGGGGCGGGCGCCGCGCTGAACCGGCGACCGAGGACCGTCTGCCCGCCTGGCGCACGGCACTGGAGGAGCGGAGCCCGCGCTGAGCCACCCCGGTTTCACGGCTCCCGGGCGAGGTACTCGCGTACCACTCGGACCGATGTGACGTGAGAAGGGAGCATGCCGTGGGTGACCAGCAGGGCGACGGGCCCGTACCCCGGGACATGCAGGACCAGCAGGCCCGGCCCGACGGCCGGGATCCATGGGACGCGGCCGAGGGCAGTCACCCGGACGCCCACGACGACGCCGACCTCCCCGACACCGACGAGGCCGGGACAGGACTCCGGGGTGCACCGCGCCCGGGGGTGGTGAACCCCGAGGAGCCACTGCCGGACGAACCGTCGGCCTGAGCGGTCGTGCTCAGACGAACGCGTTCACGCCCGTCAGCTCGGCCGAGAGGTCCCAGAGGCGGGCGGCCTGGTCAGGGTCGATCGCCCAGTCCTTGACGCCGGTCGGCTCGCCCTCCACGGCGGGCTCGGCGATGTCGCAGTCCTCCAGGTACACCCCGCCCATGTCCGCGAGCTGCGGGGAGGTGGCCGCCCAGGTCTGGGTGGCCGCACCCTGCGGGGGCGTCTTGAAGCCCTGCGGGTTCAGCACGTTGCCCTGCTCGTCGATCCAGCCGCGTTCGCGCATCTCCTCGCGGGGGATGTGCCGCTGGAGCGGGGTCATGATGCCGCCGGGGTGCAGGGCGAAGGCGCGCACGCCGGAGTCCTGGCCGAGCCGGTCGAGGTGGACGGCGAACAGCACGTTCGCGGTCTTGGCCTGGCCGTACGCCTGCCACTTGTCGTAGTCGTGCCGCCACTGGACGTCGTCCCAGCGCATCCCGGCGAAGTGGTGGGCGCGCGAGGAGACCGACACGACCCGTGCGCCGCCCGGTTCGAGGGCCGGCCAGAGCCGGTTGACCAGCGCGAAGTGCCCGAGGTGGTTGGTGGCGAACTGGGCCTCCCAGCCGGGCCCGACCCGGGTCTCGGGACAGGCCATGATGCCCGCGTTGTCGATCACGAAGTCGACGGTCCGGCCGGAGGCCAGGAACCGTTCGGCGAAGCCGCGCACGCTGTCCAGGTCGCCGAGGTCCAGCTCGTCCACCTCGACCCGGTCCAGGCCGGCCAGCGCCTCCCGGGCGGCCTCGGCGCGGCGTGCGGGGACGACGACGTGGGCGCCCGCCTCGGTCAGCGCCCTGGTGGTCTCCAGGCCGAGCCCGGAGTAGCCGCCGGTGACGATCGCGAGCCGGCCGTCGAGGTGGAGGCCCGCCAGGACGTCGTCGGCCGTGCTGTCCGCGCCGAATCCGGAACCGATCTTGTGCTGAGGAGTCGTAGTGCTCATGACTCGAACGCTACGAATTGGAGTGCGCTCGAAGTCAAGCCGAGATCCCGGGGCTCGCGAACCGCCCCCGAACAGCGGAAAGCCCCGGCCGCGACGGGGGATTCGCAGCCGGGGCGGCCAGGTGGTGGGCGCGGACGGCGGTCGCCTCTCGGCGAAAGGCTCCACAGGGCTTCAGCCGAACGATCGTCCCTGTGGGCAAAAGGTGAGGCCCGGGGACACTGTCCCATCCGCACCCACGATTGCTTCAACGGACAACCACCCCGGACTGTTCCGATCCCGCAAGTGATGCGCGTCACCCGGCCCTGGTCCAGGCCGGTAACCGCTGCACGGGACAGCCCGGTGGACCGGCGCCAGGGACCGTTCCGCAGGAAGGCGAGCCGGTCCAGCGCCTCGACGGTTCCATGGCCACCTCCACCGTCAGGGTGACTCAGGCAAGTCACTTCCGCCCGGGGAGATCTACCCTCGATTGCATGACCGAGATAGCGAGCCCGTTCATCTCCCAGCCGCGGATCCTGGTGCTCGGGGTCATGACCGGCAAGCCGGGCACCCCGCCCTTCCGTATCGTGGAGATCGACGGTGAGGTGGTCGGTGAGGCGAGGGACATCACCGAGGTGCTGGCGGTCGCCGCGACCCACGGGATCACGGTCCACGACCTGGACGACCCGGCCGTGGTCTGCTGGGTGGGCGGGGACAAGTTCACCTGGATACCCCGCCACTAGGGCCTGTTCTTTGGATCATGCCGCAGACGCGGGGTCTGGCACGCACTTCCCGAGAGGGGCGACGGCCCCAGGGGCGTTGTAGTCACTCGGGGGCACCCCCGGCCTTCGGCCGGGGGTGCCCCCACCTC